>JAEUML010000163.1 GCA_016792785.1 Alphaproteobacteria bacterium | reverse complement strand
CAGCGCCTCGACCTCGCGAGCGCCCGACCCCGGCCACGCGACCAGCAGCGGAATACGCCCCAGCGTGTCGTAGATCGGCACGGCGGGCTTACCCCAGATGTCCTTCTCGCCCAGATAGTGTCCGTGATCCGTGCACAGAATAACCGCGGTGTCACGCCAAAGATCGTGCCGGTCGAGCGCATCGAGCACGCGCCCCAGCCACGCGTCGATCATGGTGAGCTTCGCCCCGTACTGCGCGCGCACCTGGCGCGCCTGACGTTCACTCAGCGTCCCTTTCTCGACCGCGCCTTTCATGTAAGGCGGCCAGATCAGATGCGGCCCCTCCCACTCCGTGTCGTACATCGACGCGTAGGGCTCGGGCGTGTCGAACGGCTCGTGCGGATCGAATTCGTCGACGAACAGCAGAAAGCGGTCGTGATGCCCCGCATTGTCGTCGAGCCAGCGCGCTGCCGCCGCCATCGTGCGCGGTCCCGGGAAGTCGGCCTCGCCGCGAAACCACCCGCGCGAATTATCATAGGGCATATGCCCGCGCCCGAAGCGCGGCGCGCCGGCCCAGCTGGGGTCGGGCCGCGTCTTCCACGCGTCGCCTTCATGTCCCCGCTGATAGTCCCAGGCCGTGAAATCGACGTGGTAGTTCTCGCCACCTGTCTCGAAGAGATGCGGGTGGTCTGAGATCAGCTGCGTGACCACGCCGGCGCGGCGCAGCGGATAGGTGATCGCGTCTTCCCAGATTTCCACCGATCCCCACGGGCGCCAGAGAAAATCCCACGCGCCGCACAGGATGTCGTGCCGCGCCGGCATGCAGGGCAGGGCCCCCGCATAGTGCTTCGTAAAGCGCAGGGAACGCGCCGCCAGCCGATCGATGTTCGGCGTCGCAAATTCTCTCCCGCCATAGGCGCCCAGCATGTGCCGGTTAAGGCTGTCGAGCAGCAGCACGACGGCGTTCTTTGGATGGGTCATGGGGACAGTCTATGGTGAAGACGCGCTCAGGGCGCAATGGCGCACGAATTGCGCCTTCGCGAATCCCGGGATACACCTAGAGGGCATGGAAGCGCAGGACCTCTATCTCAAATTCATCGTGGCGCTCGGCATCGGGCTTGTCGTCGGCATCGAGCGCGGTTGGAGCCAGCGCGACGTCCCCGACGGTCAGCGCGAAGCCGGGGTGCGCACGTTCACGATCCTGGCGCTGACGGGCTTTGCCGCCGGCGTTGGCGCACAAGGCCTTGGCCCCTGGTTCCCCGCCGCGATCGCTGTTGGCGTGCTTACGCTTCTCGCTATCGGGTACGCCGGTGAGACCCGCCAGGAGCACGCCGACCGCGGTCTGACGACGGAAACCGCGGCCCTGTTGACGTTTGTCCTCGGCGCACTCGCCGGCATCGGAGAATTGCTGGCCGCGGGCGTGACGGCGGTCGTGATGGTGGCCGTTCTGGAACAGAAGGACACGCTGCACGGCGCCTTGCAGCAGATGCAGCGTTTCGAGCTGACCGCCGGCGTGAAGCTGTTGCTCGTCTCCGTGGTCCTATTGCCCGTGCTGCCAAACGAGGGCTTCGGCCCGGGCGCCGTCTTGAACCCTTACGAACTGTGGTGGGCGGTCGTCGTGATCGCCGCGATCGGCACCGCGGGCTATGCCGCGATCAAGATCGCAGGGCCGGAGCGCGGCGCCTTCGCGATGGGCCTGACCGGCGGCCTCGTCTCGTCGACCGGCGTGACCGTGAACGCCGCGCGCGCCTCGAAGGAAGCCCCGGAAAACGCGACCGCACTCGTGGGCGCGATCGCAACAGCTCAGTCGGTTATGTTCGTGCGCACGTTCGTGCTGATCGCCGTGATGAATGCCGGTGTGCTCACCGCCGCCGTCTTGCCGCTGGCGGCAGGCCTCGCCGTGTCTCTGGTCTGTGCATGGATCTTCGTCGGCCGCGCGACGACGGGCGCGGGAAAGGCGGCGCTGTCCGCAGGTTCGCCCGATGCGCTGATGGCGGCGATCCAGTTCATCGTCGTCGTCGCCTGCGTACTGCTGCTTGCTTATTACGCGCGCATCTATGCGGGCGACATTGGCCTTGTGGTCAGCGGCTTGTTGTCGGGCGCGCTCGACGTCGACGCGGCAACCGTGTCGGCGGCGCGCCTCGCCGGAACCGGTGCGGATGCCGCTTCGCCCGCAACCGCGATGGCTGCGATCACGGCCGCCATCGTCGCGAACAGCCTTGTCAAAAGTGGCATCGCCTTCAGCATGGGCGCGCGCGCACTCGCCTGGCCTGCGATCGGCGTCTTGATCGGCTCAGCCGTGGCGGCCGTCGCGGGCGTCATGCTTGCGGACCTGCTGCCGAAATAAAAGCGGCGCATGGATCGCTCCACACGCCGCATGAAGTCCGCGCAGGCTTAGCCTGCTTCCAATTGTGCGTTGTTGTCAGATCGTTTTCAGCCTGTCGGCCGAGATGCGGCCGTCGCGGCCGGGCGCGACTTCGAAGCTCACCTTCTGGCCTTCGGCCAGTTCCTGAATGCCGGAACGCTGCAGAGCGGTAATGTGGACGAACACGTCCTTTCCGCCGCCGTCGGGAGCGATGAAGCCATAACCCTTCGAGGTGTTGAAGAATTTGACAACGCCAATCGTCATTTTTCAGTCCATTCCTTCAAAGATACACGGCCGCGCCGCAGACTACCTGCGGGCGTACCACTGCGCATGACCTATCCTGGGGAGCGCGTCGGCGGGACGCGAAACCGAACCATCGGCGTACTGCGGCACGTCTTCATGCACTCGTCTTTCGGCAAAGCCAGTCGCGGGCCAAAACATGGCGAAGCGCGTTTGCACGCGCAAGAGAAAATCATCGTTTCTGTGACCGCGGTTATGGCTTGACTTCAAGCCAAACGCGCGTTCTCGAAGCCCGCCGCGCGCGGCTTTCGTCCGTATGCTGAACAAAGTGTTATCCGATGCCGGGAAGCGGCGGCTTCGACGGATCGAGAAAAAGGGCGAGCCCCAAGATCAACAACGCAAGTCCGCCGGCGATCCGCAACCCCCAAAACGTCCACAGCAGCCATCCGTCCATGCCGCCCGCAAGGCGAAGCGCAAGACCGCGTGCGGTCGTGGCGGCGACGGCGAGTGCGGCGACTGTGATCGCGGTTCCCAGCGAGATCGCAGCCGTCGCAAGCGCGCCGACGAAGAACATGCCCTGCGCCAACGCGAACAGCAGAACAAGCACCGCGCCCGAACACGGACGCAACCCGATCGCGGCGACCACCGCAACGCCTTCGCGCCAGCTGCGCACGTTGGCGGGCACGACGTGCACGTGGTCATGCGCATGGTGATGATGATGGTCGTGACCGTGATCGTGAGCATGATCGTGGTGCGCGTGATCGTGCGCTGCCTCGTGCAAGTCGCGCCCCGCCAAGATGCTGCGCACGGTTTGCACGATGAGATAGACGCCGATCGCCGCGATCATTGCGTAACTGACGTCCTCGAGCACCTCCATGACACCCGCGACTTCCTTACTGACGAACCCCAACACGACTGCAAGCAGACCGACCGCACAGACCGCGGTGACGCCTTGCGCGGCCGCCGACAGGAACGACAGGGCGACGCCGCGGCGCAACGCGCTTTCGTTGCTCATCAAGTAGGTCGCGATCACGGCTTTGCCGTGGCCCGGCCCCGCCGCGTGAAAAACGCCGTAGAGAAACGCAAGACCGAGCAGACTGGCGAGCGCGCCGATCGAACCTTCATCGTTGACTGCGTGCACCGCTTTGGCGAGCCCGCGCTGCAGCTCGCGTTGTTGCTGCTGGATAGTGGCGAACAAGCTGTCGAGCCACGACGGATCGGCCGGCGGCTCGCCTTGCGGCATCGGCAAGGGTTGCGCATGCGCAGCCGCAACCATCGCCGCAAGCAGCGCGAGAGCGGCAACCGCGCGCATCATTTGGTTTTCGAAACGGGGCAGGTGATGTCGACGACCGTCGCGTTCGTAGAATTGAGCACGCTGTCCGTCGGCACGGTCATCTTGACCGACTGCGCCAGGTTCAGCGCCCCGGGCTTCGTCGTGTCGACCTTGCGCAGCGCCGATCCGCAACCTTTGGGCGCGACGCCCGTGAACACGACGCTGTTCGACGGCGTCGGCGCAATGTCGATGTAGTAGGTCGGGTCGAAACTGGAATAGCTGAGCTTCACGGCCGCCGGGTTCACCGGCTTTGCGAACGGCAGGCGGAAGGCAAACGTCAGCTGCCCACGGTCGAACACCGCCTTCGCGTTCGTCGGCGCACCGGTGTCGATGAGCTTGCCGTTTGTCTCGACGAATGTGAAATATCGGTAATCCTTCAGGTTCTTCGCATAGGTGTTGGCAAGATCCTGAAGTTCCGCCGGATCGAACTTGCCGTTCTTGTTCTTGTCGATCCCGTCGGTCGCGAACTGGCTATAGAATTCGTCGAACGTCCAGGCGACGCCGATCGCGTCGACCGCGCCCTCTGCGTTGAAATTCACCGAGGACCGCATGTCGATCCAAACATGCGGATGGGCGGCCGCCGCGGCGGACGACAACAGGCCGAGTGCGGCCAGAACCAGAGCGCGTTTCATGCCCCGCAAACTAGCGGAAGAACCGCATCGCAAAAAGCCCGCAGAAAATGAGGCTATGCGCCCCGGGTGTCAGAAGGGCAGGGCGTTCAACGCCGCACTGCGCAGCTTCTGAAAATCGCACTCGCCGTGGCGGGCAAGGTCGACGAGCCGCTTGGCGAGCTTCGCCCGCACATCGTCCGACACGCCCGCGCCGCGCCGCTTTTCAAGCTCGCTCACGCAATCGTCGAACGCCTCACGGATCGTCCGCACCACGCGCGGCTCAAGACAATTGAAGGAGGTGATATCGGAAAGCGACATTCGTTTCTCCCATGAGCAAGCGCAGATCTGTAGTCTGCTTCTTGCGGCCGGCCGGTCTCTCTGCCCGACTCTGATTTGGTGAATTTACACCCGATTTGAGCCGCGGCCCTTCACATTTCAAGACGCACGGTAAAATCTGTGACCGAGCGCAAGTGCGAGCGGGATAGGTCAAACGGCGGCCCACATCATGCCGCAATTGCGAAGGCGAAGAAGGACTGGAGCGGCATTCCGCCGAATGCTAGTTCTGCACCGCAGCAAGACGGACGGGTGGTCGAGTGGTTTAAGGCACCGGTCTTGAAAACCGGCGAGGGTTTACGCCCTCCGTGAGTTCGAATCTCACCCCGTCCGCCAGTCGCCTCACGCCTTCGCGATCTCGACCCGCCCCGGCTGCAAGTCGTCGTCCAGGTCATAGCCGACCAGGTCCGTGTTGCCGTCTTCGTTCGTGTCATAGAATGCGACGTCGAATTTGAGATCCCGGTCCTTGTCCACGTAGACCACCTCGGGCTTGCCGTTTTCGTCGGCGTCGACGAACAAGAACAGCCCTTCCGCTTTGTTGTCCGGAACGATGAAGACCGTGTCGGCCCGGCCGTTGCAGTTGGCGTCGAGGACGAAGACGCTGGCGTCGTTCTTCTTGCTGCGGCGGGAGGCGAGTTCG
>JAEUML010000157.1 GCA_016792785.1 Alphaproteobacteria bacterium | reverse complement strand
AATGAAGGAGCGTGGCTGGCCAGCCTCCTCAGCGGCCATCTGAGCATTGTCGGCAGCGTCAACCGCGATGCAAAGCAACGCATCTGAGTGCGATGCCTTAAGCACTGCAACAGCCTGCTTGAGCCGATGGATAAATACCCGAAGATACGCCGTTCCGTCTGCACCTACCGACGGAATCAACGGATGACAAAGTTGCTTCGCGGCCAGTTCATTCGCGATCTCGACAAGCGCATCTCTGTGTCGATGCCGATAGCCGCTCGCACTTCGGTATTGCCCGTTTCCGAAGCAATCGTACACAATATTCTCAGAGCCCTCGGGAAGATGCTCGCCGATGCGAGTGGCCAGGATGGACTTTCCGACGCCGCCTGCAGCGTGAATAATGACAGGCGCGCCACGCGCGCCAACGATCTGCTCCACGAGTTGGACTTCTTGCTCGCGAGGCACCGCAGCCAGTACTTCAACGAGGCACGGAGCCGGAAACAGACTGGCTTCGTCGGTGTGTAGTGCACGAAGCACGTCAATTTTTGTAATAGCAGGGTTAGAAGCGCTTTCGGACAGCGCCTTCTTGTTCACCAACTCAATCAGCTGCGTGGGCGCATCCACGTCTGCATCGGGCAGATAACCGCTTAGTTCCTGTGTGAGGATGTTCCTTTGCTCCCACAGACCATCCTCGCTCCCCTGTAGTTTGAGCAGCGCGCAGAATTCTGCGACATCGGTACCAGCAAGACCGAGGATGTTCTCCAGCTTCGCTGCCATCGGTGGGAAAGAGGGGGGGCGACCATGCGCTATCTCATCCACTGTTTGAATCAGTGTCGCATCGATTGGCCGATTCGAAACAAATGAGAACCGCAGCATCGCTTTTACGCGATCGGAGCCGTGTCGCGTTCGGAGGTTGGCAAATCGCTGAGCGAAGCCATTGAGCGTGTTCGCCAGTCCGCTTGGTGTCCAAGGACTGTCCGCGTGCAACGTGGAGTGCTTAAGTTGCACGTATCGAACGAGGGACGCTTTTGCGAAGTCTTCGCTACTCTCGTACTCCGCGACATCAATTAGTTCTTCGCCAGCCTCAACGGCAGGCGCTAGAGCATCTTCGGAAGGCGACGCTCCTTCGATTACTACCGCGACCAGTTTGGATTTCGATGACAGGAGTTCCAGACATCGCCTTGCAGCCCACAGATAGTGGAACCGATCGCCATCGCGGCTGGTACGGACTAGGTGCTTTGTGGCCATTTCGGAGCTCGCATGGCGAAACCCCCTTCTTCTAAGATGCGGTTATGTTTGTTTCCACTGCTAGCCGCAAATACACGCCCTTGCTCGTACCAATGGGTGCTACCTGATCGGTACGTGATGGCAGAAATGGCAGAAGTCTGCCGATGTGATGGGCTTGACGGGTCGGGTTGCATCGATTCTCAGATTCTTAACGGGCGCGGCGCTCGTCGAGGTCGGTGGCGGTGTCGGCGGGCTACTTCTTGATCAGCTTCAAGAAAGAGATCGAGATGATTGCGTCGGCGGGTTACGCGGCGAAGTTGGAAGGCGTTCCAGGAAGGAAGAGGGCGCGCTGGACCAACGCGGCGGCTGTCGTTCCAGCGGGGGTGGATGCTAAGAGTTCGGGCAAACCGCATCGTTACTGAAAGGCCCGCTCCCATGCAAACCCGTGCCGCTGTTGCTCATGCTGCTGGAAAGCCGCTCACGATCGAGACTGTTGAGCTCGATGGGCCGCGCGCCGGCGAAGTGCTGGTGGAGCTCAAGGCCACCGGCATCTGCCACACCGACAAGTTCACGCTCTCGGGCGAGGATCCGGAAGGTCTGTTCCCGGCGATCTTGGGGCACGAGGGCGCGGGCATCGTGCGCGAGGTGGGGGCGGGTGTGACGTCGCTCGCACCCGGCGATCACGTCATCCCGCTCTACACGCCCGAATGCCGCGAGTGCGACTATTGCCTCAGCCGCAAGACGAACCTGTGCCAGAAAATTCGCGGCACGCAAGGCAAGGGCCTGATGCCCGACGGTACCTCGCGCTTCTCGCTGAACGGCAAGCCGGTGTTGCACTACATGGGCTGCTCCACGTTCGCGAACCACACCGTGCTGCCCGAAATCGCGCTGGCGAAGGTGCGCAAGGACGCGCCGTTCGAGACGATCTGCTACATCGGCTGCGGCGTCACCACCGGCATCGGCGCGGTGATCTTCACGGCCAAGGTCGAACCCGGCGCGAACGTCGTCGTCTTCGGCCTCGGCGGCATCGGCCTCAACGTCGTGCAAGGCGCGAGGCTCGCGGGCGCCGACATGATCGTGGGCGTCGACGTGAACCCCGCGCGCGAGGCCTTGGGCCGGCGCTTCGGCATGACGCATTTCGTCAACCCGAAAGAGGTGAAGGGCGATCTCGTCGGCCACCTTGTCGAACTCACCAAGGGCGGGGCGGACTACTCGTTCGAATGCGTCGGCAACACGACGCTGATGCGCCAGGCGCTGGAGTGCTGCCACAAAGGCTGGGGCATCTCGACGATCATCGGCGTCGCGGGCGCGGGCCAGGAAATCTCGACGCGCCCGTTTCAACTCGTCACCGGCCGCGTCTGGCAAGGCACCGCCTTCGGCGGCGCGCGCGGCCGCTCCGACGTGCCGAAGATCGTCGACTGGTACATGGACAAGAAAATCAACATCGACGACCTGATCACCCACAAACTGCCGCTGGAACGCATCAACGAAGGCTTCGACCTGATGGCGAAAGGCGAGTCGATCCGGACGGTGGTGGTTTACTGACCGGTCAACGCTCCTCCAGTACAAACCGAGCGCCCGGTTCGCCAAACACAAATAGCGTACACACACCGGAACTTCGGTTGACCATCGTCGCCGCCGGTGGAATCGGACCCTCCGCGGCATGCGCCGGGCAGACGAGCTTGTAACCGTTCAGCTTGCCCTGCACGCGTTGGATAGCAAAACTGGAACGCACGATCTCGTGTTCCCACATGGTCTGCACGTCCGCACGCATGCTCTCCACGAGTTCCACCTCGGTCGAGAGCGGCGTTGTAGCCGTAAGCGATTGGCGCGCCGTTGCAACCAGCGCTTCGGTCTCCGCGCTCGGTTTGAAGTCGGGAAACTTCTGGCGCAAGACCTCGTAGGCGCACAGCCCCTCGCGAAAGCTATTGTCCTTGATCGCAAGATCCGCGAGCAGATTGAGGGCGCTGCGTCTCTGCGCCCGGTCGGCGAAGTCGCCATTCTCGGCCGCAGCATGCCTCGCGTGACGCAAAGCGCGCCGACGGTCGTTCAACCCGAGATACGACATGGTCAGACCGTACGCCGTAATCGCGTACTCATAGAGCGTCAGCGTATACCTGTTGAGGTCAAGCAGAATCTCGGCCGAGCGGGCGTGATTGCCGAGATCCCGCAAGGCTTTCGCAGTATCGTAGGTCTTGCTGGCGCGCGCATGCGGCGCGACCGGCCCCCGCCCAGACATCAAATAGCGAAATTGGAATTCGGTGTGATACTCGACCGGCGTACCATTCTGGGTGGCCGGCTCATATTGCGCTTTGGCCAACGCTCCCGACGTGGCGTGCGCAAAGATAGAGGAGCCTATCGTATCGAGGAGCCACATGCGAACGACGCGGCCGGAGGTATCGATCGTAGCCCCGAGGCGCACCCATCCTTCGCCCAGCATGCTTTCTTGGCCTTTGGGGTATCGGGTTTCCAAGTCGGCCGTCCGGCGCGGCTGGCGTTCCAAGAACTCCGTCTTGATGCAGATGTCGGGTAGCTTGGCGGCCGCGATCGCGACGTCGGAAAGCGCAAGCATCATGGCGATGGTGCCGCCGACAAGGGCCCTCATCCGAACCTCGCTTGGTTAAGCGCTCTGATTATTGCACAGATCGCAATAGACCGGGAATGTCAGACCAATGGTGCGCAAAGGCACATTGGTAATTCCGGAACACTGCAGAAGCGCGGGATTCACCGCCCGCGTGTGCCTGCGTCACTAGCTGCAAGTTCCCTCGCGTGTTAACAGGGATGCAACACAAGTGGATGGGGCAGATGGTTCGCGTTTTGACCGCCGTGGTGTCGCTTTTGGTGTTGGGGTCGTGGGCAGCGGCGGCGGAGGACGCCAAGTCCTACCGCGATCCCGAGGGCCGCTTCGTCGTCAACGTGCCCGCCACCTGGACGCTCGCACGCCCCGCCGACGGCGACAGCGAAATCGCGCTGATGATGGCCTCGTCCGCCGACGAAAAGGTCAAGGGCGGCACGTGCTTCGTCGCGGTGCGCGAGATGATCCAAACGCGCGAGTCCTCTCAGGCCGACATCGACCAGGCGTTCGGCGAGTTGATGTCCGACGATTTCTGGAAATCGGTGTTCGAAGCCTCGGGCATCAAGGATGCGAAGATCGAAACGAGCGGCAACCGCGCGCAGAAGGGCCGCAAGATCTTCTTCGTCGTGGCGACCGTGACCTCGCAGGAGGCGGGCGGCGCCGTCGAGCAATCGACCGGCCGCCAAGAAGTGCACCCTGTCCCCGGAAGTCTGCAATTCGTGCAGTGCGTGGCGCCCAAGGCGATCTACGCGAAGCTCGAACCCGCGTTCGCGACGATCTTCTCCTCGTTCGAGCCGAAGGCGAACCAGCTGATCGCGCGCGCGACGCCGAAGGCCGCGCCCTCCGTGCTGACGCTGTTCACCGGCGAAGCGGCCGAGACGAAAGTAATCGCGCAGAACCTGGCGAACGTGCCGGCGCTCGCGGGCTCCGACGTCGCCGCGGGCTTTGCGATCGCGGGGCAGGGGGCGTGGGAGATTTGCGAAGGCGTCGCCTATTCGGGCACCTGCCGCGTCGTTGCGGGCGTGACCGAGATGAAGGCCCCGCTGCGCATCGGCTCCGTCCGCCGCTACATGGGCGCGCACGACATGACCGACGCGGCCGCCCTCATCACCGCCGCCACCACCGCGAACTTCAAGGCCGCCAAGACGCAGATGCAGGCCAAACGCTAGCCCCAAACCCCGGAGCCCTCGCATGCGAACCATCGCCGCCGTTGCACTTCTCATCGGAATGTTTGCAGCGGCGGGGGCGGGGATTGCGCTCGCGGCTGAGAATTACGCGAACGACGCAAAGCGCTTCGCGCTCACCGTACCGGACGGCTGGACAGCAGTCCCAGGTAATGCGGGTCCCGTCGATCTCGCGCTGATTTCGCCTCGGTTCGACCAAACGAGCGGTCTCTGCATCGTGGTGAGCAAGATGATGACCGAGTCGCGCCACGCAACACAGGCGGCGCTGAACGATGAAATGGAAAAGGGCGTCGATGAAGCGTTCTGGCGCGCGATCGTCGAAGACAAGAGCGCGCGCGACACGACGGTGGAACAGCGCTCGGAACTACGATCCGGCCGCCGCGTGTTCCTCGCGACAGTGCGGCAGACGATGAAGCTCGGCCAGGAAGACACGCCGATGCGGATGGAACTCGCGCTCCACGTCGTGCCCGGCCTCATCATGATGGGCCAGTGCGGCGCAAACCAAGCGCAGTTCTCGGCCGAACAGAACGACATCAAAACCATCACCGACACGTTGAATCCGACCGCGGGCGTGATCGCGAGCCTCGACCGGCCGCAAGGATCGTCGACTCTGGTGCTCTTTGCCGGTCCGCGCTTCGACGGCGACATTCGGGAACTTGCGCACGACGCGCCCGACCTGCGGCTCGGGCATACGGCGAGCTTCGCCCTGCGCGGCGCGCAGCAATGGGAAATCTGCGACCGCGCGAACTATCAGGGCAATTGCCGCCTCGTCGCCGGCGCCTCGGCCGCAGCGTTCGGCGGACGCCCGCTCGCGATCGCTTCGGCCCGCCGCGTCGCAGGCCGCCTGAGCGCCGTCGGCGTCGCAGCCGAAGCGGGCGCCGTGCTGATGAAGTCCGCTCGCGAGAGAATGGTGACGCGGCAGCGCTAAAGCCGCACCTCCTGCCTCTGTGAGGATGCCGAAAGCGGGCGTATGATCGCGTCCGCTTTCCGGCATACGGGAAGGGGGCTCGGGGAACATGCGCGCCGCCGTCGTCACGCTGATCGCGATCCTCAGCCTCGTCCGTCTGGCTGCGGCCGCCGAGCCTGAGGCCTCGCCCTATCTCGCCGCCGGCTACAAGGCGCTGTTCACCTGCAGCGCGACGTTTCTGGCGAGCCGCAACGCCGACCAGATCGCGCGCCAGGACCTGACCGGCATCTACGCCGACTACGTCGCGCCGATGAAGAAACTGCCGCCCGCTGCGATCGACCGCCGCCGCGGCTGGGTCAGCGTCACCTACGATCCGTTCATGCCGCCGCGTATCGCTCAGTATCGCGGCACGTTGGGTTGCGTGCTGTTTCCGCCCGGCGGCGGACCCGGTCTGCGCCTCCCGACTTTGTCGCTGCCCGACGAACGCCTCAAGGCGCGCGACATCGCCTGGCCCGACGGCGACAAGTTGGCCGAGGCGCCCGTCGGCCCGACCTCGCGCCACAAGCTTGGCCCGCTGCTGAAGGCCGCGTTCGACGGCAAGACCTACGGCAAGGACACGCGCACCAGCGCCGTCGTCATCGCCTCGCGCACGAAGCTCTTGGCGGAAGCCTACACCGCCGACAGCGGCCTCTATGTCCCGCAGCGCACGTGGAGCGTCGCCAAGTCGCTCATGGCCGCGATCGTCGGCGTCGCCGTGAAGGAGCGCCTGCTGCGCGTGGAGGAACCGGTCGCGTTCCGCACCTGGTCGGCGCCCGGTGACCCGCGCGCGCAGATCACGTTCCGCCATCTGCTGCACATGGCGAGCGGTCTGGACTCAGGCCCCGCCGGCAATCGCACCGACGCGATCTATTTCGGAGGCGGCCTGGTCGAGGAGCACGCGCTGACGCGCGAACTCGCCGCCGCTCCCGGCACGCGCTGGACCTACGCGAACAACGACACGCTGATGCTCGCCTACGCGCTGCGCGAACGATTGCGCGACGACCGCGTCTACTTCGCTTATCCGTATGAGAAGCTGTTCCGCCGCATCGGCATGCGCCACACGACTGCCGAAACGGATTGGGGCGGCACGTTCATTCTCTCAAGCCAGGTCTGGACGACGGCCCGCGATCTCGCGCGCTTTGGCTTGCTGTTGCTGAACGACGGCCGCTGGCTGGGCCAAGAGGTGCTCCCGCCGGGTTGGGTGAAGTTCATGGGCACGCCCGCACCCGTCCAACCGTCGCTCGAACGCGACAACGGCGAGAAGATTCCGGGCTACGGCGCACAGATTTGGCTGTTCGGCCCCCCTCACGGCTTGCCCGCAGGCACAATGGCGGCCCAAGGCAACCGCGGCCAATACGTCGTGGTCGTGCCCTCGCGCGGCCTGGTCGTCGTCCGCCGCGGCTACGACGGCGACGGCGTGCGCTTCGCGGTCGACAAGTTCGCCGCCGATGTGCTGAAAGCACTCGAATAAACCTTAGGGCATCCGATGCAACTGATCTCCAAAACCTATTGGGGCGGCGCGCCCATGAACATGCGCCGCCTGCCGGACGCCTTCGATCTGGAAAGCCTGATCTTGAAGGCGCCGGATTTCCGCGAGCATCGCGCGCTGCTCTGGACCTCGAAGAAGAACCCAAAGCCGAAGACCGGCATCGTCGTCATGCACCCGCGCGCCGACTTTTCGCACCATTATGTGATCCCGCGCTTGGTCGAAGCGGGCGTCGCTTGTCTGGGCGCGAACTCGCGCAACCCGAACAATGACGTGACCACGATCCATGAGGAGATCGTGCTCGATGTCGCCTCCGCGGTCTCGTTCCTGAGGAAGCGCGGCGTGCAGAACGTCATTCTGGTCGGCAACTCCGGCGGCGGCGCGTTGAACGGCTTTTATCAAGCGCAAGCGAAAAAGCCGAAAGGCGAGCGTCTCGCGAAAACGCCGGGCGGCCGGCGCACGCATCTGAACGCGGCCGAAATGATCCCGGCCGACGGCATGATCTACATCTCGACCCACAAGGGCGAGGGGTTGATCATGAACGAAATCATCGACCCTGCCGTGGTGGACGAGCGCGACCCGCACCTGACCGATCCCGCGCTCGACATGTACGACGAGAAGAACGGCTTCAAGACGCCGTCGAAGATCGATGGTTCGGATGCCGTGTGGTCGCGCTATGACGATGCGTTCGTCGCCCGCTTCCGCGCCGCGCAAATCGAGCGCGTGAAACGCATCGACGCGATCGCCCGCGCCATGATCGCCGAGAACGAGCGCGCCGAGACGTTGCACAACGACCCGGACTTCGCAAAGCTCGCGCCTGAGAAACAGCGCGAGGTCCTGCGCCGCGCAGCGTTCGAACCTGTGCTCACGATCTATCGCACGATGGCGAACCCGCACTACGTCGACAATTATCTCGACCCGTCGGCGCGCGACTACGGTTCGATCTTCTCGCCGCGGCCCGATCTCATGAACTGGAAGTTCTTCGGCTTCGGCCGCTACGCGACGCCGCACGCGTGGCTGTCGACCTGGTCGGGCGTCTCAAGCCAGGCGAACCAACTTCACGACCTGCCCCAGATCACCGAACCCTCACTCTTCATCAACGCCGGGAAGGATCAGGAAATCTTCCCCAAGACCGACGCGATCCCGATGTTCAACGCGATCGCCGCCAAGGACAAAACCTACGTCGACTTCCCGAACGCCCGGCACTATTTCGAACCCGAATTCGGCGCCCGCGAGGCCCCGGATGTCGAAAAAGTCATGGACGTGGTCGTGCCCTGGATTCTGGACCGTTTCGGCGCCTGACGCCTATTGACCTTCCGCCGAAATGCACAATTTGAGGTGAGCCGCGCTTCCATGCGCCCCACTGGAGACCACCGATGATCGACGCGAAGAAGATGTTGGACCAATTTCTGAACAGCGGCGCCGCGGGCGGCGTGATCGCGGGCGGTCTGGCGACGGCGGTTTTGGGCCGCTCCGGCCTCGGGCGCGATCTGCTGAAGGTCGGCGGCCTCGCACTCGTCGGCACGCTCGCCTACCAGGCGTACAGCAAATACAAGGAACAGCAGGCGCAGCTTCCGCCCGGTCAGCGCGCGCAAGGCGGTATCCAGAACACGGTGACCGGCGTGCTGCAGAACCTGCCCGGCGTCGGCGACCTGATGAAGAACATCCAGGGCAACCAGGCGCCCGCGGACTCTGGCTTTGGCACGACGGCCGCGCCCGCGCAGCAACAGAACCAACTCGGCACCGGCGTGCTCGTCGCAATGATCGCGGCCGCCAAATCCGACGGCCACGTCGATCAGGCGGAAAGCCAAAAGATATTCGGCCAAATGGAACAGGCGGGACTCACGGGCGAGGAAAAAGCATTCCTTCTCGGCGAACTCGCAAAGCCCTTGAACATCGAAGACGTCGCGAAACACGCGACGACGCCCGAAGTCGCAGCCCAGCTCTACACCGCCTCCGTCATCATCGTCGACCAACAGAACGAGCAGGAGCGCAACTACCTCGCCATGCTCGCCCAACGCATGAACGTCCCCCCGGGCTTCGTCGACCAACTGAACAGAGAACTGGGGCGGTAGGCGCACTCCGCAGCCTGGAAATGGTCGGCACCCAAGGGTAGCATGGCGCGGAAGTCGAACCGCGGCACTACCCAGGGGTCTAAATTTGAAGTGCGTCACGTGCGGTAGCGACAACCTCGATCGCGCGAAGTTTTGCGTCGAGTGCGGCGGCGCACTTGTCGCCCGCTGCAAAGCCTGCCACGTCGAACTGCCGGCCGGGGCGAAATTCTGCCTGGAGTGCGGAACAAAGGTGGTCGCGCCGACGCCCGCACCATCAGCGCCCGTCCGCGAAACCCCAAAACACCTCGCCGACAAAATCCGCCAGACGAAGGCGGCGGTGGAGGGGGAGCGCAAGCAGGTGACGGTGCTCTTCGCCGACGTGAAGGGTTCGATGGAGCTGGCGGAGAGCCTCGACCCCGAAGCGTTCTCACGCATCATGTCCCGCTTCTTCGCGATCCTCACCGAAGGCGT
>JAEUML010000139.1 GCA_016792785.1 Alphaproteobacteria bacterium | reverse complement strand
CCCCAGAGGCTGCCGGTGACGAGTGCGAGCGCGGTGAAGACGCAGCCGATGGGCGCTGAGGCCTTTGCCGCGACGTCGGCCAGCGGGTGTTTCCAGATGAAGGCCACCGCACTCGCCACGGCCATCGCGGCATAGACGAACAGCGCCATCCATGCGGCCGGCACGTGGACGTACATGATGCGCGCGGCCTCGCCCTGCTGATAGTCGGGCGGGGCGACGAACAGCGCGAGATAGAGACCGGCGAGCAGGGTGGCGAGCGTCGCGCCCATGAGCCAGGGCGTGAGCCTCTTGGCGATGGCGACGAAGCGCTGCGGGTTTGCGTAGCGTTGCATGGGCGCAATCTAAAGCAGGTCGCGCATGGTTTGCAGCCGCGCCATTTGTCCGCACCACTCGGTCCCATGTGTTGTCATGGTCGAGCTTAACCCACACCAAAAAAGCTCGTCATGGCCGGGCTTGACCCGGCCACCCAGTGCGCGCACGTCCGTGCGCGCGGGAGACCCACTCAAATCGTCAGCAAATTTTGGCGTCTCTTGAGTCTTGGAGCCGCGCTGCCGCGCGGCAACTGGGTGGCCGGGTCAAGCCCGGCCATGACGAATAAGGCTGGCGTCCGCCGACCGCCATTCCTACTCCTCGTTGAGACGCAATGCCGCGGCCGCCGCGATGGGGCCGACGACGAGGGCGAGCAGCGAGCAGGCGGTGAGGAAGATCAAGGCTTGGGCCGGGTTGTCGCCGTTCTGCGCGGCGGCGACGGCGCTGGCGCCAAAGATCAGGAACGGGATGTTGAGCGGCAGAACCAGGATCGCGAGCACCATGCCGCCGCGCTGAACGCTCGTGCCGAGGGCCGCCCCGACAGCGCCGATCGCGCTCAAACCCGGCGTGCCGAGAAGCAGCGAGAGGGCGAGGATCGGAATCGCCGACGTCGCGAGGCTCAAGAGCGGCGCGAGTGCGGGGGCCAGCAAGCTGATGATGAAGCCCGACGTCAGCCAGTGGGCTGCGATCTTCGCCAGCGCGGCGAGTTCGAGCGGCAAGGGCGACAAGCGCAAGAGATCGAGCGTGCCGTCTTCGGCGTCGGGCTGCAGCATGCGCTCAAGACCCAGAAGCGTCGCGAGCAGTGCGGCGATCCAGAAGATGCCAGGCGCCACCGCACGCAGCGTGCCGGTCTCGGGCCCGAGGCCGAACGGCACCAGCACGACGATGAGCGCGAAGAACGCCGCCGCCAGCGCCGCGCCGCCGCTGGCGCGCACGCCCAGCATCACGTCGCGCCGGATCAGGGCCCAGAACGTCCTCATTCGGCGAAACCCAATGTCAGCGTGCGGCGGTCGCCCAGGAACGGCTCGTGGCTCGCCGCGACGATCATGCCGCCTTGGGTCAGGTGCTTCGAGCACACGTCGTTCAGGCGCGCGCGCGTCGGCGCGTCGAGCGCGACCAGCGGCTCGTCGAGCAGCCAGAGCTGGCGCCGCTGCAACGACAGGCGCGCGAGCGAAACGCGCCGCCGTTGTCCGGCCGACAACAGCCCGCCGCTGAGATCGACGAGCGCCTGCAATCCCCAGGTGGCGACAGCCTCATCGATGTGCTTCGGCTCGGCGCCCAGCAGGGCGGCGTGAAAGCGCAGCGTTTCGATGACGCGCAACTGCGAGCGGATCGCGTCCTGATGACCGACGAAGTGCTGCGCCTGATCGCGCTCTTCGTCGGCGAGCGTCTTGCCGTCCTTGTCGATGAGGCGCAGACGACCGGCGAGCGTGCCGATCAAACCTGCGATCACGCGCAAGAGCGTCGTCTTGCCGCTGCCGTTCGGGCCATGCAGCACGAGCGCCTGACCCGACGCCAGTTCGAAATCGATATCGCGAAAGACGACGCGCTCGCCCCGTACCGCCGAAAGACCTTCCGCGAGAAGCCGCATCAATCAGATGTCCGTGAACGAGCCGCCGCGCCCGCGGCCCGAGGCGAAGCGCGAGGCGCCTGCGGTTGCGCCGCCGCCTGCCATCGAGGCAAGCCCGTGCGCGAATTCGTTCGCCATCGCCTCGGCGTAAGCCAGATCCCATTGCTGATACGCGGACAGGCGGTCGTGGCGCAGGCAGGTTTGCGGCAGGGCGCTCAGTTCGGCGGCGAGTTTTTCGGCCTCCGCCCGCACCGTGCCGTTGGCCACGACGCGGTTGACGAGGCCCATGCGCAGCGCCTCCGCTGCGCCGACCGCGCGGCCGGTCAGGATCATGTCCATCGCGTGACCCATGCCGATCAGACGCGGCAGGCGCACCGTGCCGCCGTCGATCAGCGGCACGCCCCAGCGCCGGCAGAAGACGCCCAGAACCGCGTCCTCCTCGGCCACGCGCATGTCGCACCAGAGCGCGAGTTCGAGACCGCCCGCGACCGCCGGCCCCGCGATCGCGGCGACGACCGGCTTCGACAGCAAGAAGCGGCTTGGACCCATCGGGCCTGGGTCGGTGCGAATGTCCAATCCAGCCTTGGGGGTTTCGACGCGATTGCCTTTGTTCTCAGAGATCGCCTTCAGGTCGGCGCCGGCGCAGAACGCGCCGTGCTCGCCGAAGAAAACCGCAACGGAAGCTTCAGGATCGCGGTCGAAGGCGAGGAAAGCCTCGGCCAATGCCTCGGCCGTCGGGCGATCGACGGCGTTGCGCCGATCCGGGCGTGAGAGGATCACGGTCGTGACCGGCCCATTGCGCTCGGAACGTACGGCAGGCGTCGACATGCGGCGTCACCCTCAACTTTTCATAGCGTCACCCTATCACGACTCTGCTCAGTTGTAGTCGCGGTCTCTGCTACGCTCAGGTGTTGTCCACGTTGCGTTCGGTTCGGCCTTTAACGTTTCGGTTGGCGTCCGCACCCTAATGTGACTAGGTTTCGCGCCGCCCCGCCCGCGCGGGCCTTTCCTTCAAGCTTCCAAGATCTGCAGGAGCCTCTCTCCCGTGACCGCCATCGACAGTTTCAAGTCCAAAAAGACGCTCAAAGTCGGCGCCAAGACCTACACCTATTACAGCCTGAAGGCGGCGGAGAAGAACGGGCTCACCGGAATCTCGAAGCTGCCCTATTCGATGAAGGTGCTGCTCGAGAACCTGCTTCGCCACGAAGACGGGCGCAGCGTCACGAAGGAAGATATTCAAGCCTGTGCCGATTGGCTGAAGACGAAATCCTCCGACCGCGAGATCGCATTCCGTCCGGCGCGCGTGTTGATGCAGGACTTTACCGGCGTGCCTGCCGTCGTCGACCTTGCCGCGATGCGCGATGCGATGAAGACGCTGGGCGGGAACCCTGAGAAGATCAATCCGCTCGCGCCCGTCGATCTCGTCATCGACCACTCGGTCATGGTCGATTATTTCGGCACGAAGGACGCGTTCAAGAAGAACGTGACGCGCGAGTTCGAGCGCAACGGCGAGCGCTATTCGTTCCTGCGCTGGGGCCAGTCGGCGTTCAACAATTTCCGCGTCGTGCCGCCGGGCACGGGCATCTGTCATCAGGTGAACCTGGAGTATCTGGCGCAAACAGTGTGGACGTCGAAGGTGAAGGACGGAAAGAAGTCCGTCGAAGTCGCCTATCCCGACACGCTGGTCGGCACGGACAGTCACACGGTGATGGTGAACGGGCTTGCGGTGCTCGGCTGGGGCGTCGGCGGGATCGAGGCGGAAGCGGCGATGCTGGGCCAGCCGCAATCGATGCTGATCCCCGAAGTCGTCGGCTTCAAGCTCACCGGCAAAGTGCGCGAAGGCGTGACGGCCACCGACCTCGTGCTGACCGTCACGCAGATGCTGCGCAAGAAGGGCGTGGTCAACAAATTCGTCGAGTTCTACGGGCCCGGCCTCGACGAGTTGCCGCTTGAAGACCGCGCGACGATCGCGAACATGGCGCCGGAATACGGCGCGACCTGCGGCTTCTTTCCGATCGACGACGAGACGATCCGCTATCTGAAGTCGACGGGGCGCGCCAAGGCGCGCGTCGACCTGGTCGCGGCCTATGCCAAAGCGCAAGGCATGTGGCGCTCGCCCAAGGACGCCGACCCCGAGTTCACGGACACGCTGTCGCTCGACCTCAACGACGTCGAGCCCAGCCTCGCGGGCCCTGCGCGCCCGCAGGATCGCGTGCCGCTGTCGAATGCGGCGCAAGGGTTCGCCGAGTCGCTCGCCAAGACGTTCGGCAAGGCGGGCAAGGAAGGCGACACCGCCCAGGTGCCCGGCACGGATCACAGCATCGGCCACGGCGCGGTCGTGATCGCGGCGATCACGTCGTGCACGAACACGTCGAACCCGTTCGTCATGGTGGCCGCGGGCCTTGTCGCGCGCAACGCGCTGAAGAAGGGGCTAAAGGTCCAGCCGTGGGTCAAGACGTCGCTTGCGCCGGGAAGCCAAGTGGTGGGCGAGTACCTTGCGAAGGCGGGTTTGCAGAAGGACCTCGACAAGCTCGGCTTCAACGTCGTGGGCTTCGGCTGCACGACGTGCATCGGCAATTCGGGTCCGCTGCCGGAGAACGTGTCGGACGCGATCACGAAGGGCGATTTGGTGGCGGCGGCTGTGCTGTCGGGCAACCGCAACTTCGAGGGCCGGGTCAATCCGCAGACGCGCGCGAACTACTTGGCTTCGCCGCCGCTCGTCGTCGCCTACGCGCTCGCGGGTTCGATGAAGGTCGATCTGACGCGCGATCCGGTCGGGCACGACAAGAAGGGCAAGCCCGTCTATCTGAAAGACATCTGGCCGAGCGCAGCGGATGTCGCGGCGACGGTGCGCAAAGCGGTCACCACGAAGCTCTTCCGCGAGCGTTATGCCGACGTGTTTGCGGGACCGGCCGCCTGGAAGAAGATCGGCGTGAAGAAGTCGCTGACCTATCCGTGGGACATCGGGTCGACCTATGTTCAGCAGCCGCCGTACTTCGACGGCATCACGCAGGAGCCTTTGCCGATCAAGGACGTGAAGGGCGCTCGCATTCTTGGCCTCTTCGGCGATTCGATCACGACCGACCACATCAGCCCGGCGGGCGACATCAAGGCGTCGAGCCCGGCCGGCACGTTCCTGCAGGAGCGTCAGGTTCGTCAGACGGACTTCAACTCCTACGGCGCGCGGCGCGGCAATCACGAGGTGATGATGCGCGGCACGTTCGCCAACATCCGCATCAAGAACCAGATGGTGGCCGGTGTCGAAGGCGGCGTGACGAAGCACCAGCCGTCGGGCGAGCAGATGCCGATCTACGACGCGGCGATGCGCTATCAGAAGGAAGGCGTGCCGCTCGTCATCTTCGCGGGCAAGGAATACGGCACGGGCTCGTCGCGCGACTGGGCGGCGAAGGGGACGCGGCTGCTCGGCGTGCGGGCGGTGATCGTGGAATCGTTCGAACGCATTCACCGCTCGAACCTGGTCGGCATGGGCGTGCTGCCGCTGCAGTTCGTCGACGGCAAGACCTGGAAGGGGCTGGGGCTTACGGGGTCCGAGGTCGTGGACATTCCAGGCCTCGAACACAGCCTGAAACCGCGCCAGACGCTGCACCTGCAGATCACGCACAGTGATGGCCGCCGCCAGGATGTGCCGGTCATGCTGCGCATCGATACGCTCGACGAAATCGAGTATTTCCGGAACGGCGGCATCCTTCACTACGTGCTGCGGGGGCTGGCGAAAGCGGCATAAACCATGGCGCTCAAGCACACCGCATCGTGACTAGGCAGTGAGGGTGCGCCCGCATTAGTCTTGGGCGCATGACGGGTCAGGTCTTCCCCATTCTTCGGCGCGCCGGATGCCTTGCCGCATTCGGCGCTCTGTTTTTGTGGCCGGTGGCGTTCGCGGGCGAGCCAGCCAAACATCCGGTGCTGGTCGAGCTCTTCACGAGCCAGGGCTGTTCGTCCTGTCCGCCGGCCGATCAGATCCTTGGCGATCTCACGAAGCGCAGCGACGTGGTCGCGCTGTCGTTCAGCATCGACTATTGGGACTATATCGGCTGGCGCGACACGCTGGCCACGCGCGAAAACACGCTGCGCCAACAGGCGTATGAGAAGTCTCTGCCGTCGCATCGCGTGTACACGCCGCAGATGGTGGTCGACGGCGTCACGGACGTCGTGGGCAACCAACGGCGCGACGTGACCGAGACGATCGACAACCGCGTGCGCATGACGCGCGACAAGCGGGTGGCGGTCGGCATCGCGCAGACGGGCGACACGGTGCAGGTGCGCATCGCCGCCGGCCCCGCGCCCGCGCAATCGGCCACCGTGTGGCTGGCGCACACGCTGTCGTCGCGCACCGTCAACATCGCCAAGGGCGAGAACAGCGGGCGCGTCATCACCTATCACAACGTCGTCCGCAGCTTCTCGGCGGTCGGCAAATGGTCGGGGCAGGCGGTGACGCTGGAGTTGCCCGCGCGCGGCACGCAGGGCGAGATCACCGACGGCGTCGCGGTCTGGGTTCAGATCGGCGGCAACGGTGCGGTGCTGGGCGCCGCACAAGCACGCGTGAAATAGCCGACGCTACGGCGAGCCGACGGGCTTCAGCAGATCTTCCAGCGGGGTGGACAGCAGGACGCCCTTGTAGCGCGGGACCTTGTAGGCCCAGCCGCTCACGATCCGATTGATCTCCTGCGCTTCCTTGGCGACGTCCGGCTTCAGCGCCGCCGCACCCGCGGGCGCCGGGGCCGGCTGGGCTGGGGACGTATCGGCGGCCGCCGTGACGGACATCCAGAAATCGCGATCCTGTTCGATCAGGCTGAAGCTCAAACTCAATCCGTCGAACGTGACGAAGTCCGCGCGCGCGGCGTTCGCGAAATTGACGGACGCGAGCGGCTTCACGTCGTCGAATGTCAGGCCCAGAAGCGCGTTGCCGATGGCGTTCGCCTCGTTCTCCGTGCGCAGCATGCGGCCCGCGGGAAGGCGTTCCACGACGGTAAAATTCTCGTCCTGCGGCTTGGCGCGGGTGACGCTGTAAGGCTTGCCTTTGAACGGTTTGACCGAGCCCGTCTTGATGCGGTCGCGCGCGAACTCGAAGAACCTCTTGTCGAGCCAGCGCGCCTGCTCGGTCGGCGGATCGAAGTTTCCGCGGCCGACATAGGTTTGCGGCTCGTTTGCCCGGCGCACATAGCGCGCCGTTTCGCCCGCGGCCGCCGCACCTTCGGCGGTGTTGCCGACGATGACGCTTGCCAGCATCTCGCCCTTGGCGTTCTTCATGCTGACCAGTGTGCCGGCGCCGCCCGATTTCGGCAGGCTGAGGCCGAGTTTTTCGTGCCAGTCGGCGCGCGCGGTGCGGCGCTCGATCAGATCGAATTCGGCGAGCCCCAAGATCGTCTTCAACACTGTCGCGGAGTCGGCCGGATAGTTCGCCTTGTCCGGCACGATCCAGCGGCCTTCGGCGGTGCGCGTCACGTTGAACGACGCCGTTTTCGTTTCGATCTGGATCAACGTCACGTTCTGTAGGTTCTCGCGGAGTGCTGGAACCAGCCGTTCGGGCTTGAAGTCGGGTTGGCCGGTCGAGGCGCGCTGCCAGAGCGCGAGCGCCGCGAGCAGCACGGCGATGCCGGTGACGCCGGCGAGCCTGGTGAGCGCGCCGAGGCGGCGGTGCAGCACGGGAACGAGTGCGGGTTTTGCTTGAGCCTCGGCCATCACGCGCCTCCGCCTTGCTTCGTCTTTGACCTGCGGCGCAAGAACGCGAGCACCAGTGCCGTGCCGCCCAGCATCAACGGCACCAACAGAATGTTGATGGCTGCGAGCCAACTGCCGAGCCGGTCGATGTCGCTGCGCAGACGGCGCTGAACGTCGCGCAACGCCGAGCGCGTTTCGACGAGTTCGCCGCGGAATTTCTCGATCTCGGCCTCTTGTTCGGGCGTGAGCAGTTCGCTTTGGCCGCCGGGTTTGGCCGCGCGGCGGCCCTCGAGTTCGGCAAGGCGGTTCTGGGCGGCGGTCAGCTTGTCCTGCAGTTGCTGTTCCTGGCGCAGGAACTGCTGCTCGGCGCGGCGGCGCAAATTGTTGACGACCGTGAACGGCCGGTTCGACGAGCCGCGCGAACGGAGCGAAATCAGATCGTTCGAGCCGGTCAGGTTCTCGATCGCGTTCAGGACGAACGTCGCGTTGTCGGCAATCGGCACGGCGACGCGCTGACCCTGAAGCTCCTGCGCCTGGACCCAGAAACTGTCGTTGAAGATGTCGGAGTCGGCGACGAGGACGATGTTGGCCGGGCCCTTCGTTTCCTTCAGATGCGCGGGCAGCGGCGTCTTCGGCGCTTCGCCTTCGACGGGCGGGGGAGCCGCGAACGCCGACTTCACCGGACCTTGCACGCGCGCGGCGACCACAAAGCGGTCGCCAGACCTCGCAAAGTCGCGCAACAGCG
Organism: Alphaproteobacteria bacterium; assembly: GCA_016792785.1. GTDB lineage: Bacteria > Pseudomonadota > Alphaproteobacteria > Micropepsales > Micropepsaceae > SZUA-430. The sequence goes on along the minus strand of JAEUML010000139.1, from coordinate 4,979 downwards.
CGTCGGGATTCGGGCTGCCGCTGACCTGACGGATATCGAGCTGCATCGTGTCGTCGGTCGTCTGCAGCAGCGGCTGCATCGTCGTCGTGGCGTCCTTGGCGTGCGTGATGGCGCCGATGGTCGCCAGATTGAGGTCGGTGAGCTGGCCCGTGACGAGGTCTTTGCGGTCCATGTCGTAGACCGTGAAGCTGACCCAGGCGACATAGTCGGTAACGTCGCCCGCGAACTGCACGCGCTGGGCGCGGTCGCGCACGCCGATCACGTGCTTCGCATCGACGGAGACGCCCCAGCTCTTCATCAACTTGTCGATGCTTGCGGCGGACGAATTCGTCGAGCCTTCGAGCGGCGCGCCTTGGGGTTCGGCGCTCATCAGCGACAGTTCGGAATAAGGGTCGAGGAACACGAGGGCGCGGCCGCCGCGCATGATGAACTGGTCGAGCGCGTATTGCGTCTTGTCGTTCAGCGGCTTCGGGTGGGCGATCATCACGACGTCGATGTCGGCGGGGACGCGGTCGAAGTCCTGCTCCAGGAACTCGACGTCGAAGGACTCGCGAATCTGCTCGTAGATCATGAACGGGCGCGAGCGGCCTTGCATCGCCGCCGCCATCCCGCCGAGGCCGGTGTCGAACGGCAGGTTCGAGACGACGCCGATCTTCGGCTTCTTCTCGCGGATCAGTTTGTAGATCAGGTTCGTGATGTCGTATTCGAGATATTCCTCACGGTCGTCGAGGAAGAATGGGATCACCTCGCGGCCGTTGATCATGTTCGTGCCGACGAGACCGAAATAGATCTTCTCGCCGCCCGGCGTGGGTGCGCCCGTTACGCCTTGGGCGACGGCCAGGTCTTCCTGCTCGGTCAGCGGCTCGGGGTCGACGATTTCGAGCTTCAGCTTGCCGCCGGCGATCGCCTCGTACTCGCGCAACAGATCGCGCACGCGCGCACCGTAGGCGCGCACGCCCGCGTGCTTCACCGAGACGCGCTCAGAGAAGAAGAAGCGCAGCGTGATGGGCTCGGGGATCGAACGGAGTGTCGCCTTCGTGCCTTCGCTTACCGTGTAGAGGCTGCCAGACGTGAGGTCGAGCTTGGCGGATGAGAACCACACGGCCGACATCATGTTGACGGCGAAGAACAGCACGACGGCAAGCGCGATCGAGGCGGCGGCGATGGTCGATCTGGTCCAGCGCATGGTTCTAACCCGCCCGCTTCAGATCGAGAACGACGACGTTCGCGAACAGGAACAGCGCGATCAGCGAGCCGAAGAAGATCACGTCGCGCAGGTCGATGACGCCGTTCATGATCGCCGAGAAGTGCGTCAGGAAGCTGAACGAGGAGATCGCGTCGACGAGGACGAGCGGCGCCCAGCCCTGGAAGAAGTCGAGCACGATGTTGTGGCCAGAGATCGTGAACAGGAAGCAGACAACGACGGTGACGACGAAGGCGATGACCTGGTTGTTCGTGAGTGCCGAGATGCACGAGCCGATCGCGAGATAACCGCCGGCCATGAGCCAGCTGCCGAAATAGCTCGTCAAGATCACGCCGTTGTCGGGCGAGCCCAGGTAGTTGACGGTCAGCCACATCGGGAACGTCAAGCCCAAAGCGAGGCCTGCGAACGCCCAGGCCGCCAGAAACTTGCCCACGACGGCCGAGGCGATCGAAATCGGCAACGTCATCAGCAGCTCGAGCGTGCCGGTCTTTTGCTCCTCGGCCCACAGCCGCATCGAAATGGCCGGGATCAGGAAGAGATAGAGCCAGGGATGGAAGCCGAAAAACGTGTTCAGCTCGGCGCGGCCGGCATCATAGAACTGGCCGAAGTAGAACGTGAACGAGCCCATCGCGAGCAGGAAGATCACGATGAATACGTAAGCGAGCGGGGTCGCAAAATACCCGTCGAACTCGCGGCGGAAGACGGCGCGTACGGCGTTCAGGTTCACGAGCCCGCCTCCACCTTGATCTCGGCGTCGGCGGTGGTCAGCGCGCGGAAGACATCGTCGAGGCGCTTGGTCGGCGACTTCGCGAGCAGTTCGGCCGGCGTGCCGTCGGCGACGATCTTGCCTTTGTCGATGATCACGGCGCGGGTGCAAACCGCGTCGACTTCTTCCAGGATATGGGTCGAGATGATGATCGCCTTCTCGGCACTCATGGCGCGGATGAGTTTGCGCACGGCCTGTTTCTGGTTCGGATCGAGGCCGTCGGTCGGCTCGTCCATGATCAGGACCGGCGGGTCGTGCAGGATCGCCTGGGCAAGGCCCACGCGGCGTTTGAAGCCCTTGGACAGCGTTTCGATGCGCTGATCGAGCACGCCCTGCAGCCCCGTGCGCGCGACGGCGGTGTCGATCGCCTTCTTCGCCGCTTCGTCGCTCAGGCCGCGCACGCGCGCGATGAACGACAGGAACTGCACCGGCGTCATGTCGGGATAGGCCGGTGCGCCCTCGGGCAGATAGCCGATCGCGCTTTGGGCTTCGAACGGCTGTTCGACCACGTCGTGGCCGCAAACCGTGATGCGGCCTTCGCTGGGCGCGAGGTAGCCCGTGATCATCTTCATGGTCGTGGACTTGCCGGCGCCGTTCGGCCCCAAGAAGCCCAACACCTCGCCCTTGGCGACCTTGAGAGAAACGCCGCCCACGGCCGTCAGGGTGCCAAACCGGCGGACCAAACCTTCGATTTCAATCATCGGAACGGGGGGCAATCTCAGCTGAAAAAGCGAATGAATTGCGCGGGGCCAAGCCAATACGCAAAAGGCTCCGCAACCGCAAGTGTCGAGTTGTTAAAGCCCTACACGCGCAGCATCAATCCGCCGTCAACCGTCAAGCCGTGGCCGGTGACGAACGCGCCGTCGTCAGAGGCCAGGAACAGGGCGGCCTTTGCCAGATCCTCAGGCTGGCCGAGGCGGCGCAGCGCCGACTTCTTGGACCAGACGTCGGCAACCTCGGGGCGGGCGTCCCAAAGGGGGCTTGTCATGCCCGTGCGGATAGCGCCGGGCAGGAGGTAATTCGCCGTGACGGCGAACTTGCCCAGCTCAAGCGCCAGCGTGCGGGTGAAACCCGCAACACCCGCCTTGGATGCGCAGTAGGCGGACAAACCGTAGTCCGTGCCTTCGGCCATCACCGAGGCGACGTTGATGATGCGGCCGGCGCCGCTGGCGCGCAGGTAGGGGATCGCCTGCTGGCAGATCAGGAACGGGGCCGTGAGGTTGACGGCCAGCACGCGGTCCCAGGCTTCGCGCGTCATCGCTTCGGCGAGCGCATTCGCGCCGATGCCTGCGTTGTTCATGACGATGTCGAGCTTGCCGAAGCGCGCCACGGCCTCGTCCACGATGCGTTTGGGCGCACCGTCGGCAGTGATGTCGATCTCAAGAGCTGCGATCGCCGGGTGCGCCTTGTGCGTGTCGGCGAGCGACTTGCCGGGCAGGTCGACGGCGAGCACGCGCGCGCCTTCTTTTGCGAAGAGCTGAGCGGTGGCGCGGCCGATGCCGGAGGCTGAGCCCGTCACGATCGCGACCTTGTCTTTCAAGCGCATGAAAAAAACACTCCCTCGCCTTGGCGTTCGAGGGAGTGTTTCACAGTGCGAAATGGGGAGCTAGGCGGTTGGCTCGCTGGCAGGATAAAGCCGCGAGGGGGGCTGGGGGCTGATGGTCCGAGGCCTTCGCCGTACCAACGAGCCAACCGGTACGCATGAAGATGGCGTCGCAAAGCGGCGTGTCCAGGGCCGAAATGAGGCTGCACTGTGGCCCCGGATTCACGCCTTTGAGAGGCGAAGATGAACGGCGATTCAGACGGCTGAAAATCAGGCCGAAACGAGCCGTTCGGCGATCACGCGCATCGCCTTGGGGTGCGAACCCATGATTGTGTGAGCGCTGTCAACTTCGATGTTCTCGGACGTCGCGCTCTCGGCGATCAAGCAGGCCTGCCAGGGCACGATGCCGTCCTTGCGCGAGTAGATCGCAGTGACCGGCACCGGTGGGTTCTCCGGCAGCGACGGCGCGCGGCCGACGAACGTGGCGTCGAAGCTGCCGGACAAGGCGGCTGCGAACGGCGACAGCGGCGTCGCGACGGGAAAGCGCACGGGCGTGCCCAGCGTGATGACGCGAGCGACCTTCTCGGGCGTGTCCTTCGCGAGCTCGCGTGCGTAGAGGCCGCCGAGGCTGCGGCCGATCAGCGTGACCTTGCGCCCGCTTTTGGTCAGCGCCTCGTCCAGCAGGTCGCGGCAGCGTTCGATTGCGGATGCAGAGGGGCCCCAGTTCGAACCCGGGCCCCAGCCTTTGGCGTCATGGCCGAGCGTGCGCAGCCACTCGATCAGCCGAGCGGTCGCCCAGTCGCCTGTCAGGAAGCCTGGAAACACGACAACCGCCGCACCGTCGCCGCGCGGCACGCTGTCGGCCGCGGGCGCGCATGGCGGACGCACCGTGCAGGCGATGAAGCTCGCGATGTCCTTTGCGGCGCCGTAAGCGGCGCCCAAAGGCCGATCATGCGGGTAGGCCGTCAGCGACATGCGGATTCACATGGCGCGCAAAGGGCCTGAATGCAAGCTGGCTTCGATGCCGGGCGGCCGTTAGCGTGGGACGTTCACCAAACGAGGGTCACCATGCGCAAAGGCAGTTTCAGCGAGGCGGTTTTCGACTATGCGGTCGACGTCGGCGTGCGCGAGCATCCGGTGCTCAAAACCTGCCGCGAGGAGACCGCCAAGCTCGGCGGGGTTTCGATCATGCAGATCGCACCCGAGCAGGGCGCGTTCATGGCGCTGACCGCGCAATTGATGAACGCGCGGCGCTATATCGAGGTCGGCACGTTCACGGGCTACAGCGCACTCGCCGTCGCGCTGGCGCTGCCTGCCGAGGGGCATGTCGATGCACTCGACATCAGCGAGGAATACATGGGCCGCGCGCGCGGTTATTGGAAGGCTGCGGGTCAAGCGGAGAAGGTGACGGGGCATGTGGGGCCTGCCGTCGAAACGCTCGATCGCCTCATCGGCGCGGGCGGCGC
>JAEUML010000138.1 GCA_016792785.1 Alphaproteobacteria bacterium | reverse complement strand
GCGGAGGATGCGGCCGAGCGCGCGGCGCTTCTCGCCGACGAAAAGCAGCGTGCGGAGAATCTGATGATCGTCGACCTCTTGCGCAACGATCTCGCGCGGTTGTCGACGCCGGGCACCGTCACCGTCGACGATCTCTTCACGGTCGAGACTTACCCGCGGTTCCATACGCTGACCTCCGGTATTTCGGCGACGCTCGACGGCGACGTTTCGTTCGAGCGGATGTTGAGGGCGTTGTTCCCTTGCGGTTCAGTAACCGGCGCGCCGAAGATCCGTGCGATGGAGATCATCCGCGAAGTCGAAGAGGCGCCACGCGGCGTCTATTGCGGCGCGGTCGGGTTCGTTGGGCGCGGCGCGGCTTCGTTCAACGTGGCGATCCGCACACTGGTCTTGCGCGATGGCCAGGCCGAACTGGGCGTCGGTGGCGGCATCGTTTGGGACTCGCAGGCGGCGGCCGAATACGACGAGTGTCTGCTGAAGGCGCGCTTCCTGACAGAGGCCCCGGAGCCCATCCGCCTGATCGAGACGATGCGCTGGACGCCGGGCGAAGGGTTTCACCTGATCGATCTGCACATGGCGCGGCTTTCCGCATCGAGCCGCTATTTCGGTTTCGTTTGCGATGAGGCGCGTGTGCGGCGTGCGCTCGACAAGGCGGTCGCGCGCGGGAGCGACTTGCAGCGCGTGCGGCTGACGCTCGGCGAGCGCGGTGACGTCGAGGTCGAAACGGCGGCGTTCGCACCGGCGGCGGATGCGGTGTGGCGCTATGCGTGGGCGGCGGCCGCTGTCGACGGCAACGATTGGCGTGTGCGGCACAAAACGACGGCGCGGGATTTCTACGACCGTGCGCTTGCCGCTTCGGGCGCGGACGAGGTCGTGTTCGTGAACGAACGCGGCGAAGTGACGGAGGGAAGCCGCAGCAACGTCTTCGTCGAGCGCGACGGCGTTTTGGTGACACCGCCGCTCAGCTCGGGCTTGCTCGACGGTTGTTTGAGACGCTCGCTGATCGCAAGTGGTCGGGCGGTCGAAGGCGTGCTCACAAAATCAGATTTGGCATTGGGCCGCGTTTGGTTCGGCAACTCGCTACGCGGATTGATCCGCGGCGAGGCGGCGGCATCTGTGGTCGCCAGCGCCGCGCAGTGAACTCGCGTCAGCCCGGCGTGTGGCCGGTGATCATGCAGATGCTGCCGTGCTCGGTGGTGCTGGCTGAGACCGTCTTCGAGACAAGGCCGGCGGCATAGGTCACGAGCAGGACGGCGACGACGGCAACGTAGGTCCAATCACGAATCGTAGGCATGGCTGGGTCTCCTTTCCTCACCGCCAGAGTGCGCCGGTCTGGGCCGATCCCGCCAATGCCGGTCTTCTTCGTTTTCGATGCGGCGCGGCTATCGGTTGCCGACGGCGGCCGCATCGGCTAACCATCGCGGCCTTTCGCGTGCCCAGAGGGATCTATGCTTCGCAATCTGTACGACTGGGTGATCCGGATGTCGGAGCACCCGAAGTCGCTTTGGGCGCTTGCGGGCGTGTCGTTCGCCGAAAGCTCGTTCTTTCCAATCCCGCCTGACGCGATGCTGATCCCGATGATCGTGGCGCAACGGGCGAAGGCGTGGTTGATCGCAGCCGTGTGCACGATCGCGTCCGTCGCGGGCGGCTTTCTGGGCTATGCGATCGGGTACTTCTTCTTTGAGACGGCGGGCAAGTGGGTGATCGACGCCTATGGCCTGCAAGGTGGTTTTGCGGAGTATCAGCAGCAATTCAACGAGTGGGGTCTTTGGATCATTTTGATCAAGGGTCTGACGCCGATACCCTACAAGCTGGTCACGATCGCGAGCGGGGCCGCGCATTTCGACTTGCTCGTGTTCGGGCTCGCGTCCATCGCCACGCGTGGGACGCGGTTCTATCTCGTGGCTGCGTTGCTCTACCTCTTCGGCGAGCCGATCCGCGGTTTCATCGAGAAGCACCTAACGCTGGTCACAACCGCGTTCGTCGTGATCCTCGTCAGCGGCTTCATTGCGGTGGCGTACTTGTGAGCCGATCAGATTTTGATCGCGCCCTCGAGATACGGCGCGACTTTGCCTTTGAGCAGCACGCGTTCGCCTTGCTCTTCGCAGTGGAGCGTGCCGCCGCGGGCACTGAGTTGGCGGGCGGTGAGTTTCGCTTTGCCTAGGCGCTTGGCCCAGAGCGGCACCAGGGCGGCGTGCGCCGCGCCAGTGACGGGGTCTTCGGCGATGCCTAAGCCCGGCACAAAGAAGCGGGAGACGAAGTCGAAGCCTAAGTCGGCGCCGGGTGCCGTGATGATCAGGCCATCCTCTTCGAATTCATCGAGGATGTCGGCGATGAGGTCCGGGTCGGCTTCCAGGATTTCGTCGGGCGATGAGAACACCGCGAGCGCGTAGTTCGCGGCGAACACGTCCTTGGGCTCATAACCCAGCGCTTCGTCGATCGCCTCGCGGAAGTCGTCGGCGTCGGGATGCGGTTTCGCGGGAAAGGCGGGCAACGCCATTGCGAGCAGGCCGTTCTCCGCGCGCTCGACCGTCAGGAGGCCGCTTTGCGTATCGAAGGCGACACGCGCGAGCTGCGGCGCGAGATGGGTGAAAACCACGTGCGCGCTTGCGAGCGTCGCATGCCCGCAGAGCGGCACCTCGACCTCGGGCGTGAACCAGCGCAAGCGGTAGTGGCCCGCACCCTTCGCCGCGTCGGGCACGAAGAACGCTGTTTCGGAGAGGTTGTTCTCGGCCGCGATCGCTTGCATCACGTCGTCGGCGAGCCAGGACGCGAGCGGCACGACCGCCGCCGGATTTCCTTCGAACGGCTTTTCGGCGAAGGCGTCGACCTGCCAGAGCTTCAGTTCCATAGCTCACTCCTGCGTGTACGGACGTACCGTGTGCGCGTGGTTCAAGGGCCCGTGCCCGCGGCCTAAGCCCGGCGCGGTTTCGATCGCGCGGCGGACATAGGCGCGGGCGCGCGCGATCGAATCGACCGCGCTCATGCCCTGAGCCAACCCGGTTGCGATGGCGGAGGCAAGCGTGCAGCCGGTGCCGTGCGTGTGACGCGTCTGGATGCGTGTGGCGCTCCACTCCTGCGTGCCGTCGGGGCCTGCGTAAATGTCGATGAGGTCGTCGCCCGGCAAATGGCCGCCTTTGAGCAGCACCGCTTTCGCGCCCAGATCGAGCAGCGGTTTCACTGCCTCGCGCATCGCTTGCAGCGTGCCGATCTTGCGACCGGTCAGCGCCTCGGCTTCGGGCAGGTTCGGCGTGATGAGCGTTGCGCGCGGGATGAGGCGGGCCTTCATCGCGTGCACGGCGTCGCGGTCGATCAGGGCCGCGCCGCCTTTGGCGACCATCACGGGATCGACCACGAGCGGCACGTCCGGGGCTTCGCGTTTGAGGAGCGCGTGGACGGTGTCGATGAGGTCGCCCGTCGCGAGCATCCCGGTCTTGATGACGTCGGCGCCGATGTCGGTGAGCACGGCGCGGATTTGGGCGACGACGGTCGTGGTGGGGATCGGGTGGATGCCGGTCACGCCTTGAGTGTTTTGCACTGTGACGGCCGTGACCGCGGTCGCGGCGTAGGCGCCGAGCGCCGTGACCGATTTGATGTCGGCTTGAATGCCGGCGCCGCCGCTTGAGTCGGAGCCCGCGACGATCAGCACGCGACCGCGCATGAGGGTGGGTTGCATGGAGGGAATGTAGGTGGTGGGGGTGGGGCTGCCAAGGAAGGACGCTTGGGTGGCAGCGTCCCCTCATCCGTCACGGCGCTACGCGCCGCGCCACCTTCTCCCAGAGGGAGAAGGGCTAGATTCTTGCTTTGCCCTTCTCCCGCGTGCGGGGGAAGGTGGATCGCGGCGAAGCCGCGAGACGGATGAGGGCCTTCGGCTCCTCAGCTCGCTTTTTCGAGGACTTTGACGATGTCGCCGACGACCGTGTTGACGAGTTTTTCATCGTCGCCTTCGGCCATCACGCGGATCAAGGGTTCGGTGCCTGATTTGCGGATCAGGAGGCGGCCCTTGTTCGTCAGGCGCGCTTCGCCGTCCTTGATCGCGGTTGCGACCTCTTGGTTTTCGAGCGGCTTGGTTCCCGCGCGGAAGCGGACGTTTTTCAGGATTTGCGGCAGCGGCTCGAAGAGATGCGTTGCTTCGCTAGCGCGTTGTTTCGACTCGGCGAGCACCGCCAGCACCTGCAACGCCGCGATCAAGCCGTCGCCCGTGGTCGAGAAATCGTTCAGCACGAGGTGGCCCGACTGCTCGCCGCCGACGTTGAAGCCGTGTTCGCGCATGTGTTCGACGACGTAGCGATCGCCGACGGCCGTGCGTTCGAGCTTCAGGCCCATAGCGTTCAGGTAACGCTCAAGGCTCAGGTTCGACATGACCGTCGCGACGACGCCGCCGCCTTTGAGCGTTCCGGCCTTCGACCACGAGCGCGCGATCAGCGCCAGGATCTGGTCGCCGTCGATGATGTGGCCGCGTTCGTCCGCAAGCATCACACGGTCGGCGTCGCCGTCGAGCGCAATGCCAAGGTCGGCGCGCGCTTCTTTCACCTTTGCCTGCATCGCGGCGGTCGAGGTCGAGCCGCAGTCGCGGTTGATGTTGAAGCCGTCGGGGCTGACGCCGATCGCGACGACGTCGGCGCCCAGTTCCCAGAGCGCATCCTGCGCCACGCGATAGGCCGCGCCGTTTGCGCAGTCGAGAACGACGCGCAGACCGTCAAGGCGCAGATGCTGCGGGAACGTGCGTTTGGCGAATTCGATGTAGCGGGCTTGCGCGTCTTCGATGCGTTTGGCTCGGCCGAGTTTCGCGGGCTCGGCCAAGTGGTCTTCGAGGCCGTTGTCCATCAAGGCTTCGATCTCGGCCTCAACTTGGTCAGAGAGTTTGTAGCCGTCGGGGCCGAACAGTTTGATGCCGTTGTCCTGATAGGCGTTATGCGAGGCCGAGATCATCACGCCCAAGTCGGCGCGCAGCGAGCGCGTGAGCATGGCCACAGCCGGCGTCGGCAGCGGCCCGAACTGCAGCACGTCCATGCCGACCGACGTGAAACCTGCAACGAGTGCGGTTTCGATCATGTAGCCCGAGAGGCGCGTGTCCTTGCCGATGACGACGCGGTGGCGATGGTCGCCGCGCGTGAAGTAACGGCCCGCCGCCATGCCGACACGCAGCGCCGTCTGTGCGGTCATCGGCGTCGTGTTTGCGCGCCCACGAATGCCATCGGTTCCGAAGTATTTCCGGCTCATTTGATCGCCCCACCCGAGGTCTTTGTTCTGGACCGGCTCCATACCACGGATTGCTGAAGAAGGGAGATGATCAGATGGACAGCAATGAATCGTTAAGGTTTGCGGCCGCTTTGCAACCGGGACCACACGGCCAACGCGCGTTTGAGGGCCGCTACATCGTGTGTGCGCAGCCAATCGGCACCCTGGGCGGCGGCGAAGAGTTCGGCGGCGAGGGTAGCGGAGCCCGAATCCCTGACCTCCACGTTCGCGAGGCGGCGGATGAACGACTTGCGGCTGACGGAGACGAGGACCGGCAGGCGGTAGCGGGCTTTGAGTTCGCCGAGCCGGCGTAGCACGGTCAGCGACACTTCAGGGTCGGTGCCCAGGAAGAAGCCCATGCCCGGATCGATCACGATGCGCTCTCGCGCGATGCCGGCACCTTCGAGCGCGGCGAGGCGATCGTCGAAGAACGCGAACAGGCGTTCGAAGATCGTGTTCGGCGCGGTCGCGATGCGCTCAGCCTGGCCGCGCAGAGCTACGTTGTGCATGACGACGAGGCGTACGTCCGTGCGGGCGATTGCCGGATAGAGCGCGGGTTCGGGGAAGCCTGCAACGTCGTTCAGCCAGGCGACGTTTTGGGTCAGCGCCCAGGCGTGCGTCTCGGGGGCGAAGCTGTCGATCGAGATATCGGCCTCGCCTCTCAGCGCCGCGACGATGGGGGTGAGGCGGCGGATTTCTTCTTCGGGCGGCACGTGCAAAGCGTCGGGGTTCGAGGCGGCCGCGCCGAGATCGATGACGTCCGCGCCCGCCGCGATCAACTCGCGCGCGCGGGCAATCGCAGCTTCAGGCGCCAGATACTTGCCGCCGTCGGAGAACGAGTCGGCGGTCGCGTTGACGATGCCAAAGATGCGGGTCATGGCACTTCGTGGTCGCGTTGAAGCGTCACTTGCACGTCAGTTTCGGCGAGCCTTGGATTTCGCCTTTGTCGTCGATCGTGCCTTCGAGACGGCATTCCTTGATGCTCGCGGGGACATCTTTGCGGACCGTTTCCTGCGTGCCGTGGTAGCGGCAGACCATGACGATGGGGCGGCCTTGTTGGCGTTCGAAGCGCCACGTTTGGTCGAGCTTTGGCGAGGTGCTGCGATCGTCGGGCGCGAGATCGGCGAGGTCGGCGGGGTCGCCGTCGAAGAACGAGACGTATTTGAACTTGTGCGGTTGGCCGCCGGCGTCGAGCGTCGCGGGGCACGAGAACGGCGCGGCGGCGGCACCTGAGGCGCCGGTCAGGACGACGAGTGCGGCGAGGATGGCGGCTGTGCGCATCGGAACTCTCCTTCGATAATCGTTTCCAGCATACCCCTTCCTGCAAAGCAAAACCCCCGCCGTTTCGGGCGGGGGCTCAGGCTCAATTCATGTCGCGTGTCGAGGGTTGCGGCTCGGGCGCGAGGTCCGGGCCCCGCGGGCGGCCAGCAGACGGCACAGAGGACGCCGGCGGGCGCGGCGTCGGCTCTTCCGGCGGCGCTTCGCGCACGATCTTCTCGCCGCGCAAGACCTGCTGGACCTCATCGCCCGAGAGCGTTTCATGCTCGAGCAACGCCTTGGCCAGCGCATGCAGCTCGTCGATGTGTTCGTGCAGGATGCGGCGCGCAGCCTTTTCGCCGCCTTCGATCAACTCGCGAATCTCGCTGTCGACCAAGCGCGCGGTTTCCTCCGACATGTTCGTCGTTTGCGCGACCGAGTGGCCGAGGAACACTTCCTGCTCGTTCGCCGCGTAGCGCACGCGCCCGAGCTTTTCGCTCATGCCCCATTCCATGACCATCGCGCGGGCGAGGCGCGTCGCTTGCTGGATGTCGGAGGTCGCGCCGTTCGTGACGTTGTTCTCGCCGAAGATCGCGAGTTCCGCTTCACGCCCGCCGAACACGGAGGCGAGTTTCGAAAGGCAGAACTGCTTGTTGTACGAGAGGCGATCGCGCTCCGGCAGGTTCATCGTCACGCCGAGTGCACGGCCGCGCGGAATGATTGTCACCTTGTGCAGCGGGTCGTGGTTCGGCATGTGCAGGCCCACGATCGCGTGGCCGGCTTCGTGATAGGCCGTGAGCTTTTTCTCCTCATCCGTCATGACCATGGAGCGGCGTTCGGCGCCCATCATGACCTTGTCCTTCGCCTCTTCGAACTCGCGCATCGTGACCATGCGCTTGTTGCGGCGCGCGGCGAGCAAGGCAGCCTCGTTCACGAGGTTCGCGAGATCGGCGCCGGAGAAGCCCGGCGTGCCGCGTGCGACGACGTTCGCGTTCACGTCGGGTGCGATGGGCACTTTCTTCATGTGCACTTTGAGAATCTTCTCGCGGCCGAGGACGTCCGGGTTCGGCACCACGATCTGGCGGTCGAAGCGGCCGGGGCGTAGCAACGCGGGGTCGAGCACGTCGGGGCGGTTTGTGGCGGCAATCAGTATCACGCCTTCGTTCGTGTCGAAGCCATCCATTTCGACGAGCAGCTGGTTCAGCGTTTGCTCGCGTTCGTCGTTGCCTCCGCCGAGGCCCGCACCGCGGTGACGGCCGACGGCGTCGATTTCGTCGATGAAGATGATGCAAGGTGCGTTCTTCTTGGCTTGTTCGAACATGTCGCGCACGCGGCTGGCGCCGACGCCCACGAACATCTCGACGAAGTCGGAGCCTGAGATCGTGAAGAACGGCACGTTCGCTTCACCCGCGATGGCGCGCGCGAGTAGCGTTTTGCCGGTCCCCGGGGGACCCACGAGCAATGCGCCCTTTGGGATCTTGCCGCCGAGACGCTGGAACTTTTGCGGGTCGCGCAGGAATTCGACAATCTCCTGCAGGTCTTCTTTCGCTTCATCGATGCCGGCGACGTCCTCGAATGTGACGCGGCCGTGGCGTTCGGTGAGCAGCTTCGCGCGGCTCTTGCCGAAGCCCATGGCGCGGCCGCCTCCGCCCTGCATCTGGCGCATGAAGAAGATCCACACGCCGATCAAGAGCAGCATCGGCAACCAGTTGATCAGCACTGTGAACAGCGTCGTCGTTTCGCCTTCCGCGTCGGCGAACTTCACGTTGACGCCGTTCTGCTTCAGCTCGGATGCGAGCACGTCGTTGTCGGCGGGGCCCTTGGAGACGAATTCCTTGCCCGAGTCGCGGTACTTGCCGACGATCTTCGAGCCTTTGAAATCGACGGATTCGATCTTGCCCGCCTTCGCGTCGTCGACCAGCTGCGCGTAGGTTATTTCGCCGGGGGCCGCCGCCTGCTGGCCGGGCTGGCTGATCAGGTTGATCATCGCCAACACCAGAAGGCCGACAATGATCCACACGACGATGTTGCGCAGGTTGTTCGGGTTGCCGTTCATACTCGTTTTCTTTTCCAGTTCCGCCGTTTAGGGGGCGCCCGATCCGGCGCGGCCGATGACTTCAGATAGGGGCCCGAAGGGCCTTTCGCCAGCGCAAAACTAACAGGGTTTGGTTCATAGGTGCTTGCGGTTACGAAGACTTAAGGCGATCGAGGCCCAAGAAACGCGCGGAAACGGCGACCTCGGCCCGGCAAACACCAAGCGCGGGTGCGGCGAGGAGGCGCCCCGAGCGCCAAAGGCTGGGCGTCGTCGCTGCGATCAAGTGCGGTTCCACTGGGGGCAGGCGCGCGCCCTGCCCTAGCGCCTTTACGCCCTTGAGCCCCAGATGACGCAGTTCCAGAGCGCCGGGGGCTGTCGCCAACGCAATCACGAATCTGCGGTCCCAAAGGACGGTCTCGCCGGCCGAGATCGTCTGGGGTGACGTTTCGCGGGTCAGCGCCGCCTCTTCGCGCGCGATCAGGATGCGCCCAGCTGTTCGGCGTTCGAGACGGCAGCCGCCCAACGTCCGGCCGCGGGGGCCTTTTCCCCCTTTTGCCCAGGCGAGTGCGGCTTCGGTTTGTTCGAAGCGCGGCGGGTAGTCGCCGCCGCCCAACGCTTCGATCAGACGGGCGAGCGCGCGCAAGGCAACTTCCGCGGGCGCTGTTGCGAGGCGCGTGGCATCGACGAGCGCGTAGCCGTAGGGGGAAAGTTCCGTGCTGGACGCGACGAGTTCCGCAACGGCGGCATCAACTGCCTCTCGCGCGCGCCGCAGATTGGCAGCAGCGGCGGCGAGGCGTTGAGGCGTCAAACCCGCGGCTTCGAGTGAGGGCATGAGGTTGCGCATCTGCACGCGCGCGAAGCGGTCGTTTTCATTCGACGGGTCGGCGATCCACGGATGGTCCATCGCCTTCAGCGTCGCGACGAGCCGCGCGTGCGGTACGTCGAGAAGCGGACGGGCGAGCGTCAACTCGGGATACTTTGCCAGCGGAAAGGATGTGCGCGGCGCCATGCCGGCGAGGCCGTCAAGACCGCTGCCGCGGGCGAGGCGCAGCAGGAACGTCTCGGCCTGGTCGTCTTGGGTGTGGCCCGTCAGCAGAACGGCGGTGCCCTTCGCGCATAGATACTCACCGATCAGGCGATAGCGGGCTTCGCGTGCTGCGGCTTGCAAGTTCTGTGTGGGCTTGTCTCCTGCCCAGGCGAGCACCTTGTGCGGTACCTTTGCGGCCTTGGCCCACTTCGCAACGATTGCCGCTTCCTTCGCGGATTCAGGACGCAGGCCGTGATCGACGGTGATTGCGAGCGGCACGGGTAAACTTTGCGCCTTGCACCAGTCCCTCGCCAGGAACATGAGAGCAAGCGAGTCGGCGCCGCCGGAGACGGCGATCGCGAACGGGCTGCGAAGGCCAACGCGTTCGGCGGCGGCGGCGAATTCTTCGGCCGAGACGGGCGCTAGGGCGTCACTTGCACTGCGCTTCGGACGCGCGTTTGGCGGCGCGATCGAGGATCGCTTTGTTCGCGTTCGGGTATTTCGACTTGATCGCGCCAAGCGTGGTGCAGCCTTCTTTCTTCTGCCCGAGTTCCATGAGCGAGAGCCCGAGCTTCAGCATAGCGTCGGGCGCGCGCGCGGTCTTGGCGTAGCGCTTCAGCAAATCGGCAAAGGACTTCGCGGCGCCGCCATAGTCCTTTTGCGTGAAGGCTATGTCGCCGACCCAGTATTGCGCGGGGCCGGCGAGTTCGTTGGCAGGATTGGCCGCAACGAAGCCACGGAAGGCGCTTTGCGCTTCGGCGTATTGGGCGCGGCTCAAGAGTTCCATAGCGGCGTCGTATTGCTGGCGGGGCGACAAGCCACCCGCGACTTCGTCGGGTAACGCGTCTGCGGGCACCGATCCCAACGTGCCGGGGCGCTGGCCCTGGCCATCGCTGCCGGAGCCAGGTGTCAGGTTGATCGGCGCGCCGTAGGAGTTTGAGGCTTGCGGTTTCGGCGCCGGGGCAACCATCGGGCCGCCGACGGCGGGACCTTTTGCGGCGGCCGCAGGGGCGGCGCCTGCCGGGAACGCGCCGGCCGGCGCGCCGCCTTCGAGTGCGCCCAAGCGGTAGTTGGCTTCCTTGCGCGCGATGTCGAGTTGCTCGGTCAGTTGGCGCACCTGATAGGTGAGCGTCTCGACCTGGCCACGTAGATCGCGCAGCGAGCTCTCGACGTCGTTCAGGCGCGTGCCGCCGCCGGCCGCCATGGCTCCGCCCGCCAGAGCACCCTCGCCGGGCGCCGGCGGGTTGCCCTTGTAGACGTCGTATTCGAGCTGGCGCAGGTCACGCTCGATACGCTCCATCTTGTCGGCGAGTTCGTCGACGTCTTCAGCGTGCGCAAGCGGCGCGAGCGAGAGCGTCAGCGCGGCGGCAAGGCTCGCGCTCCGCCAAAATGCGATCATCGAA
>JAEUML010000345.1 GCA_016792785.1 Alphaproteobacteria bacterium | reverse complement strand
CTTCATGCCGACTTCAGGCGCAAAGGTCTGCAGCGGCGATAGCTCTATGTTCGTCCAACCGCCGGTGCGCGCCGTACCCCTTACAGTGATCGTGGCGGCTGGCGGCTGGCGTTCCAGGATCTGAATTTCGACGCCGCGAATCTCGAAAATCTGTTTCTTCTGCGGTGCGGCGGGCTGTGCAGGTGTTGGCGCGGGTGCCGGTGGGGGTGTCGAAGCAGCGGGTGGTGTCACTGGTGCGGACACTGGTGCGGCAGCTGGCGTAGGCTCCGGCGGCGCGGGCGGCTGCGTTGCCGGTGTTGGAGCCGGTTGTGCCACCACAGGTGCGGCGGGCTTCGGTGCCTCGGCTGCAGGTGCAGGCTTTGTCGGTTTGATCGGCGGCGGCTGCGTGACGCCGGGCGCGGGCTTGCCGGGAATGGACGGTACGGGATTGAAGTTCTCATCCTCGGGCTCTGGCATTCCGTCCGCCACCGCAAACGTCGCCGCCACCAGAAACGCAACACACACGGCCGAAGCCGCAACGATACGCAACGTCATCCCACCGCTCCACGTCCCTTATTTGCGGGTCCGTTCTTGATGAACTAAACCCTTCGAACTGCTCTTTACCTATTGAACTTCGGAGGAAATGTCATGGGGCCGCTTCACGGTGTGAAGGTCATCGAGTTCGCGGGTATCGGGCCTGGCCCGTTCTGCGCGATGCTGCTCAGCGATATGGGCGCAGAAGTTGTACGTATCGACCGCAAGGGCGGGCGCGGCGCCAACAAATTCGACATAACAAGCCGCGGACGGCGATCTCTGGCGCTCGACCTGAAGAAGCCGGAAGCGGTCGAGACCGCGCTGAAGTTGATCGCCCAGGCGGACGCATTGCTTGAAGGGTTTCGACCAGGAGTAATGGAGAAGCTGGGTCTAGGGCCCGACGTCGCGCTAAAGCGCAATCCGAAACTTGTCTATGGGCGCATGACCGGATGGGGACAAACGGGTCCGCTTTCGCAAGCTGCGGGTCACGACATCAACTACATCGCGCTGATCGGCGCATTGCACGCGATCGGCCGGAAGGGCGCGACGCCGGTGCCGCCGCTCAATCTCGTCGGGGATTTCGGCGGCGGCGCCTTGTATCTCGCGTTCGGCATGGCGTGCGCGTTGTTCGAAGCGCGCGGCTCGGGCAAGGGTCAGGTGATCGACTGCGCGATGACGGACGGCGCCGCGTCGCTGATGTCGATGTTCTACGGCTTCAGGGCGATGGGCATGTGGACGGACGCCAAGGGCGAGAACCTGCTCGACGGTGGTGCGCACTTCTATGACACGTACGAAACAGCGGACGGCAAGTGGGTGTCGATCGGTTCGATCGAGCCGCAATTCTATGCGCTGCTGCTCGAGAAGGCGGGACTCAGCGATCCGGAGTTTCAAGCACAGATGGATCGGTCGAAGTGGCCGAGCCTGAAGGAGAAGATCGCGCGCGTGATGAAGACGAAGACGCGCAGCGACTGGGACAAACTGATGGAGGGTACCGACGTCTGCTACGCGCCGGTGTTGTCGCTCAGCGAGGCGCCGAACCATCCGCACAACAAAGCGCGCGCGACGTTCATTGAGATCGACGGCGTTGTGCAGCCGGCACCCGCGCCGCGCTTCAGCCGGACGAAGCCGGAGGTGCAAGGTGCCGCGCCAGGCGCCGGCCAGCACAACGATCAGGTGCTCAGCGATTGGGGTTTCTCGGGCGGTGACATCGCGGCGCTGAAATCGGCGGGGGCGATTTGAGCGCACTACCCGGAACCACAGGCCGGCGGCGCGTCTATCTGATGCGCCACGGCCATGTTGATTACTTCGCGCGCGAGGTGCGGGAGGCGGGGCATACCGATCTTGTGCCGTTGACGCCGCTAGGGCGCGAGCAGGCAAGAGCGGGCGGGTTGGCGCTTGCTCATGTGCGCTTCGACCGGGCGCTGTGTTCGGGTTTGCCGCGCACGGTTCAGACGGCAGAACTCGTCATCGCGGCGAACGAAGATGCTGCGCACCTGACGCTCGTCGTCGACCGCGATCTCGTCGAAATCAAGGGCGGCGGCGGTCTCGCGCGCGCCAAGAGCCGCGAGGAACTCGCGGCCCGCATGACGTTCGAGTTCGATCAGGCGGCAACGCCTGGCGCGCGCATGATGGGCGGCGACGTCTTTGCCGAGGTTCAAGCGCGCTCGGTTGGTGCGCTTCTGCGGCTGTTGGCCGAGCCTGGCTGGCACACGTCGCTCGTGGTGGCGCATGAGGGGATCAATCGGCTGATCCTGAGCTGGATGACCGGGAACGGCCTCTCGGGCGTGCAATCGTTCGAGCAGGACCTTGCCTGTATCAACGTGCTCGACTTCGACATGGTGCCGCGCGAGGACGGAACGGTGGGCACCGAAATTGCGCGCAAACTGATCAAAACCGTGAACCTGACGCCCTACAATTACGTCAAGCACGGCATGAACCTGACGAGCCTGGAAGCGATCTTCGCCCGGACTTGAGAGGTGCGCAAAACGAAAAGCCCGGCGTAAGCCGGGCCTCTAAGACTGATTTCGTTGTCTGCTATCGCCTGTGGCGTCCTTCGCTCCTCCCTTCGCGTTCGCGTTTACGA
>JAEUML010000104.1 GCA_016792785.1 Alphaproteobacteria bacterium | reverse complement strand
GCCCAATCCTCCAGCCCCTTGACCTGGTGGCTTACGGCGCTCTGGGTGACGGATAATTCATCGGCTGCTTTTGTAAAACTAAGGAGCCGGGCCGCGGATTCGAAGGCCCGAAGCGAATTCAAGGGGGGAAGCCGACGCTGCATTCGCGTATTATATGAATTATTCTCATGATGTCGATGAAAAGTCCTCGTTTGAATTAACGAGGGTGGATCGACATATTTTGGCTCATACAAGTCACTGAACGAGAAAAGCGAGGCTTCCAATGTTTAAGGCATATCCGCTGTATATGGCTCCCCGGAATGAGCGTGGCTCATCGAACCGCGGGTTTATCGCCAACTTCTTTGGCTTTCTGTTCGGCATGCGCTGAACCAGCGAAAGAAAGTTGCGCCGGTAGCGCGGCGCAGCAAAACGGGGCCCCATCGAGGGCCCCTTTTTTGTTTCGTGGGGCGTCAGGTCGTCAGGACGACTTTGCCCTTCACTTTGCGGGCGGCCATGTCGTTTAGGGCTTCGGCGGCCTTGGCCAGGGGGTAGGTCTTGGAGACCGAGGGCTTGAGCTTGCCGCTGGCGATCCAGCCCATGAGTTCTTGCAGGTTCTCCTGATTGCGCTTCGGCTCGCGGGCGGTGAAGGCGCCCCAGAACACACCCACGATCTGGCAGCCCTTGAGCAGCGTCAGGTTCAACGGGATCGCGGGGATGCCGGCTGGGAAGCCCACGACCAGATAGCGGCCTTCCCAAGCGATCGCACGCAGCGCCGGTTCGGCATAGTCGCCGCCGACGCCGTCATAGATCACGTTCGCACCGTCGCCACCGATGAGTTTTTTCAGGTCTTCCGAGAGCTTCTTCTGCGCGTCGCGGTCGAGCGGGTTTTCGGGATAGACGATGCCGGCATCCGCGCCGCGCGCCATGCAGAAGTCGACCTTGTCTTGGCTGGAGGCGGCCGCAATGACGCGTGCGCCCATGATCTTGCCGATCTCGACGGCCGCGATGCCGACGCCGCCGGCGGCGCCGAGCACGAGCAGCGTCTCGCCCGGTTTCAGGTGCGCGCGGTCCTTCAGCGCGTGGTGCGATGTGCCATAGGTCATCACGAAGGCCGAGGCTTCGACGAAGCCGATGTTCTGCGGGAACGGGATGCAGCGCGCGGCGGGTGCCAGCGCCTCTTCCGCGAAGCCGCCCCAGCCGGTCGAGCCGATCACGCGGTCACCGACCTTCACGTTCGTCACGCCCTCGCCCAGTTCCTTGACGATGCCTGCGACCTCGCCGCCCGGCGAGAACGGGAGTGGCGGACGGAACTGATACTTGTTCTGGATGATGAGCACGTCCGGGAAATTCACGCCGGCGGCCTTCACCGAAATCAGCACTTGGCCCTTGTCGGGTTTCGGGCTCGGCACGTCTTCCACGACCAGGCTGTCGGGCGGGCCATAGGCTTTGCAGAGGACGGCTTTCATGGGATTTCTCCTCAATAGCGGATGCGGGCAATAGCGAATGCGGCGGGACGTTAGGCGACTGTCACAGAAAGGCCAAGAGAGGGGCGTACCTCCCGGGTTCGTGATCGATTGTTCATAGATGGTTCAGTGATCCGCCCCCACGTTGAGCTGTTGGCAATTTCATCCCTTCGCCCCCGAGGAGATTTTCACATGTCAAATTTGCTTCGCGCGAGGATTGCAGGCGCTGCGGCGGTGGTTGCAGCCGCCGCGCTGACGATCAGCCCCGTGCTCGCCGACCAGCAACCGGCCAAGCCGCGTTCGTCGTGCGCGTTCGTGCGCCAGATCGACAATTTCAAGGAGATCGACGACTACAGCGCGATCATCGAAACGTCGCCGTCGCGCCGCTTCAAGGTGACGTTCGCGAACAGCTGCCGCGAACTGCGCTGGGCGCATTTCGCCCGGGTCGAAGCACGGCCGGGAATTTGTCTCGGCGCCGGCGACAAAATCATCGTCGGGCGACACGGGTTTTACGACCGCTGTTTCATCCGCTCCGTCGAGGCGTTGCCGCCCATGGCGCGCGCCGTACCGACGTCGGCCCCTTACTGAGACCGTTCGGCGAGCGCTGCTGACGGGCGGCGCTCGCCCACTTCTTCGCCGCGCCAGTTGCGCACTTTCGGGTGCAGGTGTTTGGCGAGCTTCGGTTCGTCCTCGCGCGCCGCTTTCAGCAACACGAGAATTCTTGCCATCGCGGTTTCGGCGGCGCGCGTTGCGCCGTCGTCGATCTTGAGCGCGACGCCGAAGCCCTGGTCCGGCAGTACCGCGGTGAACACGCCTTCGGCGCCGGTCTTGACGACGGTGGCGCCGGTGGCCGCTTCGATCAAGTCGGCGCAGGCGCGGCCGGTGCCTGACACCAACACGGGATGCGCTTTCCAAGCTGCGACGAGGCGGCTCGCTGCCTCTCGCCGCGCGGGTGGCAGCTTTGCAGGATCGCCAAGGCGCGCCATGCCTTGGGCCAAGTTCTTGAGCGGGATCGCGTAGTTGGGCGCTGCACAGCCGTCGATGCCGATGGGCAATGCGTCGCCTCTGACGTTGCACATCTCGGCGATCGCCTGGCGCACGAGCACCTGCACGGGATGGTCGGGGCGTTCGTAGCCTTCGACGGCGATCCGAAGGTGGCGCGCGAGCGTCAAGAAGCCCGTGTGCTTGCCGGAGCAGTTGTTGTGCAGTCGACAAGGGCGATCGCCCGCGCGCAGCATCGCGTGCGCTGCGGGTTCGTACATCGGCAGATGCGGGCCGCAGGCGAGGTCGCCTTCGCGGCAATCGATGCGGCCGAGCCAGGCACCGACTCGCTCGACATGTATCGTCTCGCCCGAATGGGACGCGCAGGCCAGCGCCAGTTCGTCCTCGGTCACTCGCCATGCAGCGGCAGCTCCCGATTCGATCAGTGGCAGGGCCTGCAACGACTTGAAGGCGGAGCGGGGATAGACGGCGGCCTCGACGTCGCCCCAGGCTGCCACGAGCTTGCCCTCAGCGTCGGCGACCGCGATTGCGCCCCTGTGACGGCTTTCGACGATGTTGCCGCGTGTGATCTCGACGAGGACAGGGTTCATCAGGCGCGGCCGAAATTCAGCACACGTTGCAGCACGCCAAGCGGGCCTTTGAATTTCAGCGGCGCGGTCGTGACGGCGAGCGCGTAACAGACCTCGCCGGGTTCGGCGACCGGGCGGTGCGTGACGCTCTCATCGCCGATTGCAATGTCGCCTGCCTTGTAGACGCCAGTCTCATCCTTGAAGGCGCCGGTCAGAACGAGCGTGAATTCCTGACCGCCGTGCGTGTGGCGCGGCGGGCCGTAGCCGGGTTCGATGCGGAAGACCTGGAATGTCTCGCCCTTCGCCGTCGCGGGGAGCGCGAGGTCGAGGATCTTCAAGCCTGGGCCGCCGGTGTACCAGGCGATCTTGCCTTGCGCCGGCGCGACGACGTCATGCACTTCCTGCGGCAAGGCCGACAGCGTGTCGTGCAGCGCTGGCTCTCGCGGCGAAGGCGCGTCCAGGCTTGCGAGAGCGCGTTCGAGCGCGTCGGCCGCCAACGCGTCGCCCGCCTCGTCTTCGAATGCCGTCGCGGTCACGGCTTCGACCTTCGACATCATCGCGTCGCAGCGCGAGCAAAGGCGCGCGTGCGCGTCGATGATGCGGCTGACGGCCGGCGACAGCTGCCCGGCGGCGGCCGCTTGCAGCAGTGCTGCGTTCGGGTGGTGGAACGGGCTTGCGGTCATTCTTCGCGTCCCTCCATCGCCTTGCGCAGGCGGCCAAAGGCCAGGCGCAAACGCGACTTCACGGTTCCCAACGGGATCTTCGTTTCCTCAGCGATTTGGCTGTGCGACTTGGCGAGATAGAAAGCCTCGTGCACCAGATCGGCCTGATCGCGCGGCAGCGACTTGATCGCGCGCGCGACGCGGGCTTCGCGGTCCATCGCATCCAAGCGATCGTCGGCGGCCATCGGTTCGTCGGGCACGAGCATCGGATCGCTCGGATCGAGTTCCGGCCGCTTTTCGCGGCGGATCGCATCGATGCGGCGGTTCCTGGCAATCGTAAACAACCAGGTCGCGACGGAGGCTTGCCTCTTGTCGAACGTCGCCGCCTTGCGCCAAACGGTGAGCATGACCTCCTGCGTGAGTTCCTCGGCCAAACCGCGGTCGGCGCCAAGTTTGATCAGATAACCCTTCACCTTGGGCGCAAAGTGGCGGAACAGCGCCGCAAACGCGGCTCGGTCGGCGCTGGCCGCAATCGCCTCGACGAGCGCCGCCTGTGCGTCTCGGTCCAGGGTGGATGCCTCGGCGGCCGATGCGGTTTGCATGGGGCGGACCCTAGCAAACCTGACAAGGTGGAGGGAATCGCCTTTGCGCCGCAGCAATGGGCGAAGGGGGCTTCACAAAACGGCCCAACATAGGCGACACATTGGGGTGCCCGAGGCCCCTGTTCGCGGCCTCGCCCAGGTGACCTTGTGTCGTCCAAACTAAGGGTTCCATCGATGTCGTTTCATTTCGGCCGAATCGCGTTCGCGACACTTGCGTTTTGCGCCAGCGCCGCCACGGCTTTCGCTCAAGCGGGTCCTTCGCTGCTGGGCACCCACGATGCCTGGGAGGCCTACAAGAACTCCGACGCGCGCGGCGCGGTGTGCTGGGCGGTGACCCAGCCGCAGTCGAAGGAGCCGGCGACCGCCAAGCGCGATCCGATCTATTTCATCATCACGACCTGGCCGAAGCAGAAGATCGCGAACGAGCCCTCCATCGTCATCGGCTATCAGTTCAAGGACGCGAGCCAGGCGACCGTGGAAGTGGGCTCCGACAAGTTCAACTTCTTCACCAAGGCCGACGGGGCGTGGCTGCCGGATAAGAACGACGAGCAACGGCTGATCACGGCGATGCGCGGGAACTCGGAAATGACGGTTAAGGGCTTTTCCAAGCGCGGCACGCTGACCACCGACACGTATTCGCTGAAGGGCCTTTCGGCCGCACTCGACAAAGTGACGGAAGGCTGCAAATAACAGCTTCGGCGGCGTTTGCCGTAGCTTTGGGCCATTGCCTGGCTAAAGGGCGGCGCGAGCCGCCCTTTGTTGTTTTGGTTGAGATGAACAGTTCGGTGAAACCACGTCTGATCGGCTTGACGCGGGACGGCTTAAAGGCCGCGCTCGGCGCCGCCGGCGTCGAGACGAAGCAACTCTCCATGCGCGTGAGCCAGTTGTGGAACGCGATGTATGTGCAGGGCGCGACCGGGTTTGACGCAATCACGACGCTTGCCAAGCCGTTGCGCGGTGAGTTCGCGGACACGTTCTCACTGAAGCGGCCGGAGGTCGTGGCCGCCCAAGTGTCTTCTGACGGCACACGCAAATGGCTGATCCGCTTTGCGCCCGGCGTCGAGATCGAGACCGTGTTCATTCCGGACGAGGATCGCGGGACGCTGTGCATCTCGTCCCAAGTCGGGTGCACGCTGACGTGCCGGTTCTGCCATACGGGAACGCAGAAGCTGGTGCGCAATCTGACGGCCGAAGAAATCGTCTCCCAAGTTCTGGTCGCGCGCGACGATCTTAAGGAATGGCCGCGTGCGGGGCGGAACTCCGACGAGCGCTTGATCACGAACATCGTGATGATGGGCATGGGCGAGCCGCTCTACAATTTCGAGAACGTGCGCGACGCGATCAACGTGATTGCCGACGGCGAAGGGCTGTCGGTCTCGAAGCGGCGGATAACGCTCTCGACCGCAGGCGTCGTTCCGATGATCCCGCGCGCGGGCGAAGAGATCGGGTCGATGCTGGCGATCTCGCTTCACGCGCCGCGCGACGACGTGCGCGACGTGATCGTGCCGCTCAACAAGAAGTACCCGATCAAGGAACTGCTCGAGGCTTGCCGCGCCTATCCGGGCTTGTCGAATGCGCGGCGGATCACGTTCGAATACGTGATGCTGAAGGGCGTGAACGACTCGAACGCGGATGCGCGCGAGCTCGTGAAGGTCATTCGCGGCATTCCGGCCAAGATCAATCTGATCCCGTTCAACCCGTGGCCGGGCGCGCCCTACGAGTGTTCCGATTGGGAGCGCATCGAGGAATTCGGCGAGATCGTCAACCGCGCGGGCTATGCCTCGCCGATCCGCACGCCGCGCGGGCGCGACATCATGGCGGCGTGCGGTCAGCTGAAGAGCGAAAGCGTGAAGGCGCGCGCGAGCGAGCGGCTCGCCGAGATGCGCTCCAAAGAACTGGCACGCATGCCGCATTGAAGGACTTTCCATGAGCAAAGGTCAGGTCAAAAAGGTCGTGCTTGCCTATTCAGGCGGGCTCGACACGTCGGTCATCTTGAAGTGGTTGCAGACGGCCTATGGCTGCGAGGTCGTGACGTTCACGGCCGATCTCGGCCAAGGCGAGGAACTGGGGCCGGCGCGCAAGAAAGCGGAGATGCTGGGCATCAAGCCCGCCAACATCTTCATCGAAGACCTGCGCGAAGAGTTCGTGCGCGACTATGTGTTTCCGATGTTTCG
>JAEUML010000097.1 GCA_016792785.1 Alphaproteobacteria bacterium | reverse complement strand
GGCAAGCGATCGGGCTTGAAATAGGTGACGTAGACTTTGTTGAAGTCGGCCCACTTCGACATGTCGGCCAGCATGACGGTCGCTTTGACGACGTCGTCGAAGGTCAGTCCGTTTTCGGCGAGGACGGTCTTGATGTTTTCCATCGTTTGGCGCGCTTCGGCCTCCATGCCGCCGGGCACGAGTTCCAGTTTGCCCGGCACGTTTCCGAGTTGCCCCGACAGATAGAGCACGTCGCCGACGCGGACAGCGGCGGAGAACGGGACTTTGGCGGCCTTGAGGGCCGGCGATGAAATGTACTCGATCATGGCGTTCCTCTTCGATCTGGGGATGGTCTACATAGCGCATGGAGTCGAGATCGACAGCACGCGATGAGGCGGCGCAGGCGTTGCCCCCTGCGTTTGCCGCGTGGTTTGCCTCGCGCGGGTGGAGCCCGCGGCCGTTTCAACTGGCGTTGATCGAGGCGGCGCGGGCGGGGGAGAGCGTGTTGCTCACTGCGCCGACGGGTGGTGGCAAGACGCTGGCGGGGTTCTTGCCGTCGTTGATTGAGTTGTCGGGGCAGTGGCCCCCCTCCCCCGCTTCCGCCTTCGCAAGAGCTACGGTGGACAAGAAAGCGGGGGAGGAAACAAGCGCTGCAGGCAATCCGATCATTGAGCGTTTGAAGGCGCGTGCCGCCAAACGGCCGCGTGGGATTCATACGCTCTATGTGTCGCCGCTGAAGGCGCTGGCCGTCGACATTGCGCGCAATCTTGAGATGCCGGTGAAGGAGATGGCGTTGAAGCTCCGCATCGAGACGCGCACGGGCGACACCTCCGCGCATCGGCGGCAGCGGCAGAAGCATCTGCCGCCCGACATTCTGCTGACCACGCCGGAGCAGGTTGCGTTGCTGCTCGCGACGCGCGAGGCGCCGATGTTGTTCGGCGATTTGCGCTGCGTGGTGCTTGACGAATTGCATGCGTTGGCGCC
This sequence comes from Alphaproteobacteria bacterium, assembly GCA_016792785.1. Lineage (GTDB taxonomy): Bacteria > Pseudomonadota > Alphaproteobacteria > Micropepsales > Micropepsaceae > SZUA-430. The sequence goes on along the minus strand of JAEUML010000097.1, from coordinate 3,768 downwards.
GTCGAAGCGGGGCGATTTGCTGGCGCTCGATCTGGCGCGGTTGTCGACGCTTGCGCCTTCGCATCGGCGTGTCGGGTTGTCTGCGACGGTCGATGATCCGGAATTGCTGGCGCGATATCTCGTGCCGCAAGTGCCCGGCGAAGGGCGAGGGGCGCGGGTGGTGCGTGGCGCGCCCGGGGCGCAGCCTGATCTTTCGATCTTGGCGTCGGCCGAGCATGTGCCGTGGGCCGGGCATCTGGCGCGTCATGCGTTCGGCGAGATCATGAGTGCGATCCGCAGTGCGAAGACGGCGCTGGTCTTCGTCAATACGCGCATGCAGGCGGAGTTTTTGTTCCAGGAGCTGTGGAACATCAATGCGGAGAATTTGCCGATTGCGCTGCATCACGGGTCGCTTGCGCCGGAGCAGCGGCGCAAGGTCGAGGCGGCGATGGCGAAGGGCGTTTTGCGCGCCGTCGTGTGCACGTCGACGCTCGATCTCGGCATCGATTGGGGCGCGGTCGATCTTGTGATCAACGTGGGCGCGCCAAAGGGGGCGAGCCGCATCGCACAGCGCATCGGGCGCTCGAACCACCGGATGAACGAGCCGAGCCGTGCGCTGCTCGTGCCTGCGAACCGCTTCGAGGTGCTGGAATGCGAGGCCGCGCGCGACGCGCTGATGCACGGCGAACTCGACGGCGAGAAGCCACGGGCCGGGGCGCTCGACGTGCTGGCGCAGCATGTGCTGGGCAGTGCGGTGGCGGCGCCGTTCGATGCGGATGCGCTTTACGCGGAAGTGGTGACGGCTGCGCCGTATGCGAAACTCTCGCGGGCGGATTTCGATCGTGTCGTCGATTATGTCGCGACCGGCGGCTATGCGCTGCGTGCGTATGAGCGTTATGCGAAGTTGAAGAAGACGGTCGAGGGGCTTTGGCGGGTCGCCAGCCCGCAAGTGGCACAGCGCTATCGCTTGAACTGCGGCACGATCGTCGAGGTGCCGATGCTGAAGGTGCGCGTGGTGCGCAACTATCGCGGGCCGCGCGCGACCTATGCCGGGCGCATCTTGGGGCAGGTGGAGGAGTGGTTTCTGCAACAGCTGATGCCGGGCGATACGTTTCTGTTCGCGGGGCAGGTGCTGCGCTTCGAGTCGATCGTCGAGATGGAGGCGATCGTGACGCCCGGGCCGCCGGGCAATCCGAAGATCCCGTCGTTCGAAGGCGGCAAGTTTCCGCTGTCGACGTTCCTCGCTCAGCGCGTGCGGGAGATGATCGCCGATCCGAAGCGCTGGCAGTTCCTGCCCGATCAGGTGAAGGAGTGGCTCGGCATTCAGCGGCTGCGGTCCGTGCTGCCCAAGGCGAACGAGATATTGGTTGAGACGTTTCCGCGTGGGTCGCGGCATTTCCTCGTCTGCTATCCGTTCGACGGCCGGCTTTGCCATCAGTCGCTCGGCATGTTGCTGACGCGGCGGCTTGAGCGGATGGGCATGAAGCCGCTCGGGTTTGTCGCGAGCGAGTACTCGCTGGCGATTTGGGCGCTCGGGGCCTTGCACACGCTCGATATGAACCGGTTGTTCGACGAAGACATGATGGGCGACGACCTCGATGCGTGGCTTGCGGAATCGGCGTTGCTCAAGCGCAGCTTTCGCACCTGTGCGGTGATCGCGGGGTTGATTGAGCGGCGCAATCCGCGGGAGGAGAAATCGGGGCGGCAGGTGACGTTTTCGTCGGACCTCATCTACGACGTGTTGCGCAGTCATGAACCGGATCACATTTTGCTGCGAGCGGCTTACGATGACGCGGCGACGGGGGCGCTCGATATTCAGCGGCTGGGCGCGCTGTTGAAGCGGATCAAGGGGCACATCGTTTTGAAGAAGCTGGACCGGGTGTCGCCGCTCGCCGTGCCCGCGCTGCTCGACATCGGCAAGGTGCCTGTCGGTACGGATGCGAACGAAGCTCTGCTGGCGGATGCGAGCGATGCGCTGATCGCCGAGGCGATGGGGCTTTAAGTGCCGCGCGGTTTGGCGCGGGCGGTTGGGATCGCGGTCCACGGGTCGTCGGGCCAGTGGTGCTTCGGGTAGCGGCCTTTGAGGTCGCGTTTCACCTCGGGGTAGCCGCGTTGCCAGAAACTCTTCAGGTCGCGTGTGACTTGCACGGGGCGGCGGGCGGGGGAGAGCAGGTGGAGCGTCAGCGGGACCTTGCCGTTTCCGATCGTGGGCGTGTCGGCGAGGCCGAACATTTCCTGCAGGCGGACGGCCAGGAACGGGGTATCGCCGCTGTAGTCGATCGCGATGCGTGAGCCCGAGGGGACTTCGATGTGGGTGGGGGCGAGGGTGTCGAGGCGCTTTTTCTTCTCCCAATCGAAGAGGGCGTGGAGGGCGCTCGAGAGGTCGATGCGGGGGAAGTCGGCGGCGCGGGTGATACCGGCGAGGAAGGGGCTGAGCCAGGTTTCGAGCGTCGCGAGGAGCGCTTCGTCGGAGAGGTCGGGCCAGCCTGCGTCGGGTTCGAGTTTGCGGACGAACGCCGCGCGGGCGCGCAGGGTTCGGAGTTCGTCCGTCCACGGAAGGCTCGCCAACCCCAGTTCGCGGATGCCGGTCATGACGGCGGCCGTGAGTTTCGCGGGGTCTGGTTTCTTCAGCGGGCGCTCGGCGAGGGTGATGGCGTGGAGGCGTTCTTCCTCGCGGGCGGTGACGGTGCGGTCTCTCGAATTCCATTCGCAGATCTCGCGGGTTTCAATGTGAGCTGCGAACAGGTCTTCGATGTCGGCAAGGCTGATGGGGGCCGCTTGATGGATTTTTGCGTTCGCGCCGGCGCCGTCGAGCGCTGCGATTGCGAGGTAGTCTTCGCGGGCGAGGGCGTCGGTTTCGGGGAGCGTCGCGCCGCGGCCGTTGGCGAGGCGGAAGCTCGCGGGGCCGCGGCGTTTGGCGATGCGTTCGGGATAGGCCAAGGCGGCGAGGCGGCCGGCGGCGCCGGCGTCGATCTTGGTTTCCTTCACGTCGAGCGTGCGCGCCCAAGCGCGGGCCTGTTCGCGGGCGCGGGCGACGGCGCCTTTGTCGGCGTTTGCCGCTTCGCCCGCGAAGGCCTCCAGCCGCGTGCGGAGGTCTGCGTCCTTTCCGCGGATGACGTCGCGTTCGTTCAGGATCGCGGCGAGGGCGCAGGCGGTTGCGTCCTTCGCGCGCAGCATCATGTGGGCGAGGCGCGGGTGAGCGCCGAAGGCGAGCATCGCGCGGCCGTGCGGCGTGATGCGGTTCTCCGCGTCGAGCGCGTCGAGTTCGCGGAGCAGGTCTTGCGCTTCGGCGAATGTTGCGGCGGGCGGCGGGTCGAGCAACTTCAGGCGGCTTGCGTCGCGTTCGCCCCATTGGGCGAGATCGAGCGCGAAGGGGCTGAGGTCGCTCGTTGCGATTTCGGGTGGCGTGTAGGGGGCCAGCGAACGGGTTTCGGCTTCTTCCCAGAGGCGGTAGCAGACGCCCGGGGCTACGCGGCCGGCGCGGCCGCGGCGTTGGTCGGCGGACGCGAGGCTGAGGCGCCCTGTGACGAGCCGCGTCATGCCGGTGGCGGGGTCGTAGCGGGCGGAGCGCTGGAGCCCCGCATCCACGACGATGCGGACGTCTTCGATCGTGAGGCTGGTTTCGGCGATTGCGGAGCTAAGCACGACTTTTCGTGTCCCCGGCATGGGACGGATCGCGCGGTCTTGGGCTTCGGCCGGCATGGCGCCGTAGAGCGGCATCAGCGTTGCGCCGCGCAGGTCCTCCGCGGCCAGAAGGCGTTCAACGGTGCGGATCTCGCCTTCGCCGGG
>JAEUML010000087.1 GCA_016792785.1 Alphaproteobacteria bacterium | reverse complement strand
TTGTAGTCGGCGATTAGCGCCTTCGTTGCTGCTTCGACGAGGCGTTTGCCTTTTTCCGGTGTCGCTTGGCTGGGGTCGGAGCCGATGCGGCCGTCGGGGAATTGGCGGCGGTAGTCGTCGGCGTCGCGGATCGAGCCCATGGGCGCGATCTTCGGATGCATCTCGACCTTCTTTTGCGCCTCGGGATAGGCGAAGTACGTGACGGAGACTTCCGACGCCGTCGCATGGCTGCCTTCGCCGACCGGGAAGAGTTCGCGGCAGAGGTCGCCGACGCCGGGAAGTTCCCACCAATTGCGCAGGAAGAGGCGGATCGGTTTGCGGTTCGAGCCGGCGCGGCCGAACGAGAACTCCGAGTAGATTTCGCTAAAGGCCGAGTTGACCGGCGCGACGTTGCCGCCGTGGCCGTTGAACCAATAGATGCGGTCGAAGCCGTGGCGCGTGAGCGAGGTCGTCCAATCCTGCATCGCCGCGATCATTGTCGAGGGGCGCAGCGTGATCGTGCCGGGAAAGCCCAGGTGGTGCTGTGCGGAGCCGACATTGAAGGTCGGGCCGATCAGGATGCCGCTTTCGTCGCCCGCGGCCTTTGCGATCACTTCGGGGCAGATCGCGTCGGTGCCGAGAAGGCCATTCGGCCCGTGCTGTTCGGTCGAGCCGATCGGCACGATGAGGCCGGTCGACGACTTCAGGTATTCCTCGATTTCCGGCCAGGCGGATTGATGCAGCTGCATTCGGGTCAGGACCTCTGGAATTCCCTGCGACGTCGCGGCTAGGGTTAGCCCGTTCCGCCATCGAAGCAAAGAGTCCGAGGAAAATGACAGCGAAAACTGAGCCCAGGCCTGGGCCGTTGCACGGGATCAGGGTGATCGATCTGACGCAGTTCGTGCTGGGGCCGTATGCCACGCAGACCTTGGGTGACCTTGGCGCCGATGTGATCAAGGTTGAGGAGCCGTCTGGCGACCGTCAACGGGGCAACGGCAAGGCGCCGAAGTCGGAGAAGATGGGGCCACTGTTCGTCGCGTTGAACCGCAACAAGCGGTCGGTGGCGATCGATCTGAAAGAGGAGGAAGGCAAGGCCGCGCTGCGCGCATTGATCGCGACCGGCGACGTCTTCATTCACAACATGCGGCCTGAGGCCATTCAGCGTTTGGGCTTTGGCTATGACGACGTGGCGGCGATCAAGGGCGACATCATCTATGTCGAGGCGGTCGGGTATGGGTCGGGCGGGCCCTACAACGGACGGCAGGCGTTCGACGATTTGATCCAGAGCGCGTCGGGCGGCTGCGATTTGCTTCGCATGTATGACGGTGGCGAGGACCTGCGGCCGTTTCCTTCGATCATCGCCGACAAGACGTGCGGCCTGTTCGCGGCGATCGCGACACTGGCGGCGCTTCAGCACCGCTCGCGCACGGGCGAGGGGCAGTTCGTCGAAGTGCCGATGCTCGAGACGTTTACGGGGTTCATTCAGGCCGAACACATTTGGGGCAAGACCTATGTCGATGCCGAGGGCAAATTCGGACATCCCTCGACGATCACGCCGCACCGCAAACCCTATAAGACGAAGGACGGTTACATCGCGGTCTTGCCCGCGAGCCGCGAAGGGTCGGTCAAGTTCTTGGAACTCGGCGGCATTCCCGACGCCTACAATAGCGAGCGGTTCCTTTCGGCCGAAGGCGGCAAGGCGCGCGTGAATGCGTACTACGAGATGATGCGAGACGCGGCGGCGACGCGCACGACCGAGGAGTGGATGCGGCTGTGCGCGGAGCATCACATTCCGGCGATGCGCGCAAACGAGATGACGACTTTGTTCGAGGACCCGCACTTCAAGGCGGTCGGCTTCTTTGAGGAACGGGAGATCAAGTCGGAGGGGAGGTACCGTGCGATGCGGCCGGGGCTGAAATTCTCGAAATCGCCATGCTCCATTCGGCTCGATCCGCCGACGGTGGGGGAGCATACGGATGAGGTCATGACGGGGCTGAAGGCGAAAACGTAACGCTTGCCGTCGTGTCGTCAGGCCGCGCATAGTCTTGGAAAATAGCCTCGCGAGGAGACGTTCTATGTCCGATCAATTGCTGCCGGTTCCCTCCGATTGGGCGAAGCGCGCGTTTGTCGACAACGGCAAGTATCTCGATCTCTACAAGGCGTCGGTCGCCGATCCCGTTGCGTTTTGGCGCGAGCAGGGGAAGCGGGTCGATTGGATCAAGCCTTACACGAAGATCAAGAACGTCTCCTATGACGCGAAGAACCTGTTCATCCGCTGGTACGAGGACGGGGTTCTGAACGTCAGTACGAATTGCATCGACCGGCATTTGGCGAAGCGCGGCGATCAGACGGCGATCATTTGGGAAGGCGACGATCCGAAGGACTCCAAGCACATTTCCTATCGCGAACTGCACGAAGGCGTTTGCCGCTTCGCGAACGTGCTGAAGGCGAACGGGGTGAAGAAGGGCGACCGTGTCACGATCTATCTGCCGATGATCCCGGAGGCCGCTTACGCGATGCTTGCTTGCGCGCGGATCGGGGCGGTGCATTCGGTCGTGTTCGGCGGGTTCTCGCCGGACAGCCTTGCGGGTCGCATTCTCGATTGCGCGTCGACGGTCGTCGTGACGGCGGATGAGGGGTTGCGCGGCGGCAAGACGGTGCCGTTGAAGCAGAACACGGACGTGGCGCTGACGCAGTGCCCTGACGTCAAGCGCGTCGTCGTCGTCAAGCGCACGGGCAACAAGGTGCTGATGCATGCCGGGCGAGACGTCTGGTACCACGAAGAAGCGGCGCGCGTGCCCGCCGATTGTCCGGCGGAGGCGATGAGCGCGGAGGATCCGCTGTTCATCCTCTACACGTCGGGTTCGACGGGGAAGCCCAAGGGCGTGTTGCACACGACGGGCGGCTATCTCGTGTTCGCGTCGATGACGCATCAATACGTGTTCGACTACCACGACGGCGACATCTATTGGTGCACGGCCGATGTCGGTTGGGTGACGGGGCACAGCTACATCGTCTATGGGCCGCTCGCGAATGGCGCCACGACGTTGATGTTTGAGGGTGTGCCGAATTATCCGACCGTTTCCCGCTTCTGGGAGGTGATCGACAAGCACAAGGTCAACATCTTCTACACGGCGCCGACCGCGATCCGCGCGTTGATGCGCGACGGCGAGGGGCCGGTGAAACGGACGAGCCGCGCGTCTTTGCGGTTGCTCGGGTCAGTCGGCGAGCCGATCAATCCGGAGGCTTGGCTTTGGTATCACCGGGTGGTGGGCGACAGCCGCTGCCCGATCGTCGACACGTGGTGGCAGACGGAGACGGGCGGCATTCTGATCACGCCGCTGCCGGGGGCGACGGCGCTGAAACCCGGGTCGGCAACGCGCCCGTTCTTCGGCGTGGTGCCGCAGGTGGTCGATGCCGAGGGCAAGGTGCTCGAGGGCGAGACGACCGGGAATTTGGTTCTGGCCGATTCATGGCCAGGCCAGATGCGGACCGTTTATGGCGACCACCAGCGTTTCATCGACACGTATTTCAAGACCTACCCAGGCAAGTACTTCACCGGCGACGGCTGCCGGCGCGACGGGGATGGGTACTACTGGATCACGGGGCGCGTCGACGACGTGATCAACGTGTCGGGGCACCGACTCGGCACGGCGGAGGTCGAGAGCGCACTCGTCGCTCACCCGAAGGTCGCAGAGTCGGCCGTGGTCGGCTATCCGCACGACATCAAAGGGCAGGGCATCTATGCCTATGTCACGCTCGTCTCCGGCGAGGCGCCGACGGAGGAACTGCGCAAGGAACTCGTCGCGTGGGTGGCCAAGGAGATCGGCGCGATCGCCAAGCCGGATGTGATCCAATGGGCACCGGGTCTGCCCAAGACGCGCTCGGGCAAGATCATGCGGCGCATCCTCCGTAAGATCGCCGAGGGCGACACTTCAAATCTCGGTGATACGACGACGCTCGCGGACCCTGCAGTTGTGCAGGATTTGGTGGCGAACGCGCGGCGGTGAGCGTAGAACGCTCCTCCGCTTGAGGAGGAGACTTGCGATGCCTGCGGTCCAGAAAAATGTCGTGCCTTATCTCACCGTCAGCGACGCGAAGGGCGCGATCGCGTTCTATAAGAAGGGTTTGGCTGCGAAGGAAGTGATGCGCATGCCAGCGGAGGACGGAAAGCGCCTGATGCACGCGCAGATCGAGATCAATGGGCATGCAATCTATCTGTCGGACGATTTTCCTGAGTATGCGAACGGAAGCCATCGCGCGCCGAAGCCGGGTGGGGTTACGCCGGTCGGCATGTTCATTCAGTTGAAGGCGCCGAAGGAAGTCGATCAATGGATCGCGCGCGCGGCAAAGGCCGGTGCGACGGTCACGATGCCCGCGTCCGATCAGTTCTGGGGTGACCGGTTTGGCGTGATCAGCGATCCCTACGGACATTCCTGGCAGTTCGGCGCGCCCCTGCCGAAGCCGAAGAAGGCGCCGGCGAAGAAGAAAGCGAAGGGCAAGTAAGGTTTGGGGGCGCCGCATTGGCGCCCTTTTTTCTTCGCAATCCGCCTGCAGTGTGACCGGTGCACGCGGGCGGTGGTTGGTGCAGCGCGTGGCTTCGGCTTGAATGCCGTTCAGCCAAGAGGTGCGATTTGCGGCACTACGATCTCATTATCGTCGGGGCGAGTTTTGCGGGACTTGCGTGTGCGCGGACGGCGGCGTTGCGCGGACTCAAGGTCGGCGTGATCGAGCGCAAGCGCGACGCGGGTGAGGCGGTGCGCACGACGGGCATCCTCGTCAAAGAGGCTGCGGAGGAAACGGATTTTCCGTCGCAGCTCACGCGGCTCATCCGCGGCGTTCGGCTTTATGCGCCGAACGGTCGATTCACCGACCACTCTGCGCCGGGGTACTATTTTCTCGCGACCGACACGCCGAACCTCTTGCGCTGGATGGCCGAGGAGGCTGCGCGCGCCGGCGCCGCGTTGATGTTCGATACGGCGTTCAAGGGTGGTGTGCAGGGCGCCGACGGCGTGCGGTTGCCGGATCTCAACATCTCGGCACGGCTCTTGATCGGCGCGGACGGGCCGACCTCGACCGTCGCGCGTGCGTTCGGGCTTGATGCGAACCAGCGGTTTCTCGCCGGGGTCGAGTTCGAGCTCGCACCCGACGACGATCTCGACGGGCGCTTCTTGCACTGCTTCTTGGACAGCAAACTCGCACCCGGCTACATCGCGTGGGCGGTGCCCGGCGTGGGCGTGACGCAAGTCGGGCTTGCGGCGAGCCTCGGCAAGCGGCCAGATGCGCGGGCCTTTCTGGACGTCTTCACGACGCGGTTGGGTCTGCGTGCGCCCAGGATCGTCGGGCGGCGCAGCGGCTTGATTCCGGCGGGCGCGACGCTGAAGCGGACGTTCGACGGACGCGTGATGCTGATCGGCGATGCGGCGGGGCATGTGTCGCCGCTGACCGGCGGCGGGATCGTGCAGACGCTGCGGCTCGGGCGGCGCACGGCGCAGCTTGCGGCCGATTGGATCAAGGCGGGCGCGGAACATCCGGCGCAGGCGCTCGCGCGCGAGACGCCGCGCTTTGCGACCAAGCTCTGGCTGCGGCGTGCGCTTGACCTCGCGCCGCCGAATTGGGTTTGGAACTTGGCATTCGGAACGACGCCGTTCCGTGCGTTCGCGCAGCGGCTCTACTTCCACCGGCGTGGCGATGCGGTGGGCGCCCTGCCTGATGCGGCACCCACTGTCAGCGAGAGGACGACCGATGAGCGCGCCTGAGTTCAACAATCCCGAGACCGTGGCGCCGCCGGTCGGCGCCTACTCACACGCCGGTTGGGCGAAGGCGGGGTCCGACGTTCTCTTCATCGCAGGTCAAGTCGGCCTTCGACCGAACGGCACATTGCCCGAGACCTTGGTCGAACAGGCCGACGAGGCGTTCGCCAACATCGCGCGCATCCTTGCCGCGAACGGGCTTTCGCCGGCGAATTTGGTGAAGCTCAATCTCTATCTGGCGCAGGGGTTGCCTGCGGCGCCGGTACGCGAGGCGCGGCGCAAGCATCTGGGCGAGATCCGGCCGGCGAGCACCTTCATTTATGTGCCGCAACTCGTCGAAGCGAAGTACCTGATCGAGATCGAGGGCGTCGCCGTGCGGTGACGCTCCCCGCGTCCATCAGACCTGCGGCGGCGAGGCGCCGCTGACGCGGTCGTGGATCTCGAACACGGCGAGGCAGAGTTCGGCGGCGATCCTGAGGCCGAGGACGCTGAGCGGCACGAAGATCACGGTCGTGACCATCGTCCAAAGACCGGCGAAGAAGCCGACCTTAAACAGGTCGAAGAAGCCCGAGAAGAAATAGATCACGCCGCCCACGACGATCAGCACCAGGAACAGCCAGTAGATCGGCTTGATGATCGTCGGTGCGACTCTCTTGTCGAAGCTGAAAAGATCGCCGAATTCCATTTGAAACCTCGTTGTTGAGCCGCCGGGTTCGAACGTCCCCTCAAGCCGCCCGCTTGCCTAATCCTCTAATGCGTAAAGCGTTTTCGACACGTAAACGCAATGCCCGTCTGACCGTCGCCGGTTGCTCGAATGCCGCACTCTTGTTGCTTACCCTAAAGACAATGGTGCTGGCGGGCGCTGCGGGGCCATGATTATAAAGGGCCGAATTCCGCCGCGATCTGCCCCCAAGAGCCAGCCCATGCTTCGCTCCTTCGGCCTGCGAGAAAACTGTCTGCGCCGCAACCTGACGTGTTCGGGCGAGTCGCTCGATCCCATCACGGTGCCGCCGGAATCGCTTTGGATCGACCTCTACGATCCGACGCCGCAGGAGCGCGAGGCGGTCAAGGCGCTGTTCGGCTTCGATCCGCCGACAAAAGACGACATGGACGAAATCGAGATCTCAAGCCGCCTCTATCATGAGGACGGCGCGATCTTCATGACGGTCTTCGTGCTGTCCAAGACCGAAACGGCCGATCCCGAGTGCCAGGGCGTCAGCTTCGTGCTTGCGGCCGACCGGCTTTTGACGGTGCGTTATTCCGAGCCGCAGCCGTTCAATACGTTCGCCAACCGCGCGGAGCGCCAGATGAATCTCTGGCCCCGGGGCGACATGATCCTGGCGGGGCTGCTCGAGGCGATCATCGATCGGACGGCGGACGTGCTCGAAAAGGTCGGTGCCGACGTCGACGAAGTGTCCAAGCAGGTGTTCGGCACGAACGGCGACGATCCTGCACGCGACTATCGGAAAATTCTTCTCAAACTCGGCGGACGGAACGATCTCACGTCGAAGGCGCGCGAGAGCCTGATCAGCATGGGGCGCATGCTGGCGTTCCTGTCGCAGGCAATCGATCTGAAAACGACCAAAGACATGAAGGGTCACATCAAGATCATGACCCGCGACGTGCAGTCGCTGGCCGACCACACGACCTATCTCTCGAACAAAATCACGTTCTTGCTCGATGCCGTGCTCGGCATCGTCAACATCTCGCAGAGCCGGATCATCCGCATCCTGTCGGTCGCAGCGACTGTGTTCCTGCCGCCGACGTTGTTCGCCAGCATCTGGGGCATGAACTTCAAGTACATGCCGGAGCTCGAATCGCCCTACGGTTATGCGTTCGCGTGGGGCGTGATCCTGCTTTCGGCGATCGTGCCTTACCTGATCTTCCGCTGGCGCAAGTGGCTGTGAACGAGCCGACGCGGCCGGCCTTCGATCTCACCTCCTCGTCGCGGCCGCTGCTTGGGATCGGGCTCAAGGTCGCAGCAACGTTCGTCTTTATGGCGATGGCCGCGATTGCGCGCTACCTGGGCGATGCGATTCCGGTCGGGCAGTTGGTGTTCTTCCGTTCGGCGTTCGCGTTCCTGCCCATCGTCGTTTTCATGGCGGCGGCGGGGCAGGGTCTCTCCGCGCTCGCCACGAAGCGGCCGCTTTCACATGCGCGGCGCGCATTCACGGGCGTGGTCGCGATGTTCACTTATTTCGGCGCTTTGACGTACCTGCCGCTCGCCGACGTCACCGCGATCAGTTTCGCCTCGCCGCTGATGGTTGTCGTGTTTGCGGCTTTGTTTTTGGGCGAGGCTGTGCGGCTCTATCGTTGGAGCGCGGTTGCGGCGGGGTTCGTCGGCGTTTTGATCATGATCTCGCCGCATCTGGGCCAAGGGGGCGCGGAAGGGTCAGCTGCGATCGGCATCGCGCTCGCGGTCGCCAACACGGTCTTCGTCGCCTGCACGATGATCTTCATCCGGCTGATGTCGGGCAGCGAGTCGGCGCTCGCGATCACTTTCTACTTTCAGCTGACGTGTACGGTCGTGAGCCTAGTGACGTTGCCGTTCGCCTGGGTGACGCCGAGTTTGGGGCAGCTTGGGCTATTGATCGCGCTTGGCGTTTTGGGCGGGATCGGCCAGTTGTTCATGACGAATGGCTATCGCTTCGCGCAGGCCTCGACGCTCGCCAATTTCGACTATGTGGCGATGATTTGGGCGATCTTGTTCGGCTGGTTGTTCTTTGCGGAATTGCCTGCGCCTGCCGTTTATGTCGGGGCGGTGGTCGTGATCGCATCGGGGCTTTTCATCGTTTGGCGCGAGCGCAAACTGGGGCTTGAGCGCGCTGCGGGCGACGCCGGCGGGGTTTAGAGCTTCCGGCCGAAAAGCGCCTTGCCGTCGCCGTCGGCGTAGAAGTCGATGAGGGTTCCCATCTGTTCGAACCCCAATGTTCGATAGAGCGCGTGCGCAGGCGCATAGTCCGCGCGTGTGGATGTGTCGATGAACATGTGCGTGCCGTTGAGTGCGCGGGCGGCGTCCATGCTCGATTCCAGCAGTCGGCGGCCCAAACCCCTGCCCTGCGCCGTACGCGCGACGGCGATCCAGTAGAGGTCGAAGCGGTTCGCCGTGCCGTCGATCGGCCCGAAACACGCGAAGCCTTCGAGGCAGTCCTCGCCTTCGGCAAACAAGAAGTGGTAACCGGCGGCCGCCCCGCGGTCGAGCGCGGTATCGACGACTTCGACCGCCCAACCGACTTCGGTTTCGGAGAATACGCCGGCGTCGGCGACGAGGCGCCGGACGGCCGCGCGGTCGCCGGGGCGGGGTGTCGTGCGAAACGGCGCGGTCACGCGGCCGCCATGGCGGCGTCCGTGATCATGCCGATCGCCTCATGCGGTGCGATGTGGGCTCGGGCAGCCGCAGCCATGAAGCCCGCGTCGAGCGACAGGTCCGGATTCGCGTTCACGTCGACCACGAAAGGGGCGCCGTTCTTGTCGACGCGAAAGTCGACGCGGGCCCAGCCGCGCAAATCGAAACCCGTCCAGACCTTGAGGCTGATGTCGCTCAGCGCCTTCAACAGCGGGCCGTCGGCGGACGTGAAGTCGTAGCGGCGCGTGGTGTTGCGGTATTCGAAGCTCTGTTCGTCCCACTTGGCCTTGTAGTCGATGATCTTGTGCATGTTGCCCGAGTAGTTCTCGAACACGATTTCGGCGATCGGCAGCGGGCGCGGGCCGCCCAGGCTTTCGATCATGGAGACGTTGAATTCTCGGCCATCGACGAATTCCTCGATCATCCAGTCGATTTTGTGTTCCTGCTCGAGCTTCAGTGCGAGATCGACGGCGGCGGACGTGCCCTCGACGACGTTTGCTTGGCTCATCCCGAACGAGGCGTGTTCGTGCTGCGCCTTGACGATCCACGTGCCGCCGTCGCCGCGGGCGAGCGTCTTGGGCGTTCCCCAGCGCGGGGTCGGCACGTTCAGGAGCGAAAGAATGCGCTTTGCGAGGACCTTGTCGTTCGAAAGCTCGATCGCATGGGCGGGGCTGCCCGTGTAGGGCACGCGCAGTTCTTCGAGATAGATCGGTGGCACGTGGATCAGGCGGCTGGTGCCAGAAACGGATTCGACCAGATTGAAGACGCAGTCGGGTTTCTCGTTGTCGATCAATGTCTTGAAGGCCGACGGCTGGTAGTCGAAGTGACGGATCACGTTCGAACAGCCGAGCCGGTCGTAGTGTTTGGCGACTTCGCGCGCGGTCGAGATCGTGGCCAGATTGTCGTCGGGCTCGACCTCTTTGAGGTCGGGCACGACAATCAGGACATGCGAGGTGTTTCGCATCGGCTTCGCCTCACTTTCGTTCGCGCCGAACCCGACGTTCTTCGAAACGAGGCAGCTCTGGTCGGTGAGCTGCCTCTATTCCGCGGCGATCGCGCGCGGTTTGTTGCGGCCGAGCGTGCCTTGCGGGTCCGGGTAGCGATAAATCTTGCCTTCGAAGTTCCTGAGCAGCAGGTCGTCGCCGTCGCGGCCCGCCACCGCGTCAGGCGCCAAGAGGATTTTTCCGCCGCCGCCCGGCGCATCGACCACGAACATCGGGCAGGCATAACCCGTCGTGTGGCCGCGCAGGGCTTGAATGATCTCGATCCCCTTGTGGACGGGCGTTCGGAAGTGGCCCGACCCTTTGATGGGATCGCACTGGTAGAGGTAATAGGGCTTGATGCGCATGGTCAGCAGCTGGTGCATCAGCTGCTTCATCGTCGCGACGTCGTCGTTGATGTCCTTGAGCAGCACCGTCTGCGAGCCGAGCGGAATGCCGGCGTCGGCAAGACGGGCGGCCGCTTCTCGCGTTTCCGGCGTGATTTCGGTCGGGTGCGTGTAGTGGACGCTCATCCACAAGGGATGGTGCTTGCGCAGCATCTTCACGAGGTCGCGCGTGATGCGCATGGGCAGCACGGCAGGGATCTTGGTCCCGATGCGCACGAACTCGATGTGCTTGATTTTTCGCAGGCGGGTCAGGAGCCAATCGAGCTTATCGTCGCCGATCGAGAGCGGATCGCCGCCTGAGAGCAGGACGTCGCGGACCTCGGTGTGCTTCTCAAGGTAGGCGAGCGCCTTCTCCCACTGGCTTGTGGAAAAATTGTACTCGCCGCCCGGATTGCCGACCATGCGCGAGCGCGTGCAATAGCGGCAATAGGTCGAGCAGAAGCCCGTCGTTAGGAACAAAACGCGATCGGGATAGCGATGGACCAGGCCCGGAACGACGGTGTCGTGGTCTTCGCCCAGGGGATCGTCCTGTTCCCCGGGAAGGCGCACGTATTCGTCGTTGACCATGATGTGCGTGCGGCGCAGCGGTTCGGATGCGTCCGCATAGGCCATCAAGCTTGCATAATAAGGTGTGATGCCGACGGGCAGCGATCCTTTGTGGCTCAGCGTAGCCGAGCGTTCGTCCTTCGAAAGGTCGAACATCCGCTCAAGCTGCTCGAGCGAGCGGACACGGCTTCTGGCTTGCCAGCGCCAGTCGTTCCAATCGTCTGCTGTCGTTCCAGGGAAGTTGCGCTTGTAGAAATCGCGCGCCTGAGCCGAGACGGGGAAGCGGTTGGCTTTTCGGGCCGGATGCCCAGGAAGGGGAAGGGCGGAGGGAGAGGCGGCGGGAGAAGGCGTAATCAGGCGGGTCGTCGTCTGCGTGCCGGCTTCAGCGTCGGCACTGGGACTTCGTTCGACCAATTTACGTCTTGTCGGCGATCTCAAGTGCGCGGCCGTGTTGGCGCCCTTTACGAAGGTGTGCACTGTCATGAGTTAGGTCTGACGCCCCTCAAAGAGTTTTGTCCGACTGCATCCCCGAAAAGTCCGCGCGCAGCCCGCGCTTTCCCCAACTCGCGAATCATGCAGCACGATTCGTGAAGCGTCAAATAGATCACACGAGTAAACGATGGATTAGCGAAGGACGATCGCATGGTCGTCGGTGTATTCGATGTGCGTGTTTGTGCAGTAATCGCATATTGACATGCATAGCGTGAATCTAATCGCGCAGTTCTTCACGAAGCGAATACCCGTAATCGCGGGGTTCCGCCAAAGGCCTCTCGCGTCTGATATTCACTTTATTCCGCGCGTGAATCTTTCGATTGCGAATCGGGTGACGCTTAACACTTGTCATCTTCGCGCGAAGAGTGCGTGCATCATGTAATCGCACGCAACGATGATTTGCGACGAATCTCAGTTATTCCGTAGACGGACGATTAAAAAATCTTCGGAAAACGTCTTCATCGACGGGTCCGACGAGCGCGTAGAGGAAAAAAACGCGCTTTCGTTTCGAATCGAGTCGCGTTTCGAGCGTCGCGATGCGTTCGGCGCGCGCGAACGCGCCGACGACGTCGTCCGGCGCCGCTCTGCGCGTCACGAACAGCACGTTCGAGGTCTCATCGGCGCGCAAAGCATGCGCCGCTTCGTACTCGTTGCCGGCAACTTCCTTCGGCCACATGCGCAAAGGCACCTTGCGCGCGCGCGTGTAATAAAAGAGCGACGCCATGTCCTCGCGATCGTCGCTCACGATCGCTTGAAACGGCGCCGAGGCGGCCATCGTTTCGATCGAACGGCCCGCGTCGGCCCATCCGCGCAGGCGTTTGACGGAATTTTCCTGTCCAATCGCCGCGACGAACGCCGGACTGACCGCGAGAAGCGCCAAGACGACGGCGAGCGCGAGGTTCAGGCCGGCGTTCGCGATCAAGAGGCGGGTGCGACGATTGCGCACGGCCCACGCGCTGACGAGAATGATGACGGCGATGAAGGCGGGCGCGGCCCAGTTCGCGTTCGCGCGCGAGATGAAGGCCTGTGTCGTCACGACGGCGAAGATCGGCAGCGAGAGCGCCAGGAGAAGAACATCGGGATGGTCGAAGCCTTGCCCGCGCCACTTGCGAACGAGGCCCCAGATCAAGATGCCGGCGGCGATCGGGCCTGCGATGCCGATCTGGGCGCCGAGAAAGTTCAAGGCGCCGGTGAAATTGAACAAGTTCGCCGCATTCCAATTCGCGTTCGACGCGGTGTGCCCGACGGTTGCGAAGCTGTTCAGCGCGTTCCAAACGATGTTGGGCGCGAAGACGGCGAGCGCTGCCAGCGCCGCGACGAGGCCCGCGCGGCCGAGGAGTAGTGCTCTGCCCCGCGGCGTTGGCAGGCACGCGAGACCTAGTCCCAGCACGAAATAGAGCATCGCGTATTTCGAGAGCAGGCCGAAGCCGATCGACACGCCGAGCAGCAGCGCCCACCTCGCCTCATTGCTTCGCCGCAGTTCGGCGACGGCGAAGAGCGCAAGTGCCCAAAAGAACAAGAGCGGCACGTCGGTCGTGATCAGCAGCGAGGAAAAGCTCGTGCCCGGCATCAGCGCATAGCCGATCGCGGCCCAAAGGCCGACGGTCCCATCATAGAGCGCGCGCGCAGCGAAGAAGACGGCGATTGTGGTTGCCGCGTGAAGCAGCGGTGCGCCCAGCCGGATGCAGGCTTCACCGTCGCCGCAGATCGCGGTTGAGGCGCCGATGACCCAGGCTATCATTGGCGGCTTCGAGAAATAACCGAAGGCCGGCGTGAGGCTCCACGACCAGTATTGTGCTTCGTCGGGACCTAGGTTGAGCGGCGTCGCGATCAGGACCGCGACGCGTGCGGCGGTGAGAGCAAGGACCACCGCAGCGAGAAGTGTCAGCGGCGATGCGTTCGCGAGACGCGCCGTTAACGCGGTCACGGGCCGGTCTTGCGCAGCCGGTAGAGCGTCAACGACACTTGTTTGCCGTTCGAGTAGTTGAGGCCCTTCACGTTGCCGAGCGGCTCGGCCACGAAGTTCAGCTTCGCCAGACTCTGTTGGAACGCCTGTTCGAGGCGACTTTCGATCATTGCAACGCCGTTCGGCGTCTTGGTCAGGAAGTCCGCGGCCTCTTCCGGCGACTGGGACAGTTTCATCGCCGTGCCGACCTGGAAGACGATCGAGGGTTCGTGAAAGCCCGCGATCGTGACGGCGCTCGGCTGCGCGCCGGAGCGCGCGATGAGACCGGCCGCTTTGGCGCTGATCGTCAGCTGATCGAGGCGCGGCATGATGGCGGCAAACGTGATCGCCGCAAACAGCGCACCCGCGGCGATCGCCGCGGCGGAGGCGTTCTCACCTTCGCCACGCAACAGAAAGAGAACGGCGATACCGGCTGCGCCCAGCACGGGGATCGCCAGGAACCACAAGATAACGCTCTCACCGCTCCCATAGGCGCTCGGCACATAAAAGAGTGCGGCGCCGACGAGTGCGATCGTAATCATCAGCCAAAACGCGGCGCCGATCTTGACCGGTGTGTTGTCGAGGAAGCTGCGGCTTTCGCGCACGCCCGCCATAACCGCTGCGCCGCAGAGCAGCGCCAGCGCCGGATAGATCGGCAGCGGATAGTGCGGCAGCTTCGTCGGCGCGAGTTCGAGGATGATCCAGGCCGGTACGATCCAGGCAAGAAGGAAGCGCACGGCGCCTTCGCGAGCGCGCGCGATCGCGTAGACGATGCCCGGCGCCAGGAACAACCACCCCGGCCAGAAACCGACGAGCAGCGACAGGAGATAATAGCCGGGCGGGCCCCAATGGGTCTCTTGCGAGGACATCGCCTTGCCGAAGAAGTCTTTGCCCAACGCCTCAGCGAAGTACTCGCCCTTGGTGACGAGACCGATCGCGACCAGCCAGGGCACGTTGATCAGGATGACGATGCCCAAGCCGAAGATCGGGCGCATCGATCCGATCCAGCCCCAGCGGCCTTCCCACATCGAAAGGGCCAGAACCGTCAGGCCGATGAAGAACAGAATCATCGGCCCCTTCACCAGGATGCCGATGCCGATCGCGAGGCCTAGGAGCGCGGAGTAGCGGACCTTAGGCTGCGGCGCGCCTTGCCGGGCCGCGAGAAAGAACTCCGCGACCAGAAGCT
Organism: Alphaproteobacteria bacterium; assembly: GCA_016792785.1. GTDB lineage: Bacteria > Pseudomonadota > Alphaproteobacteria > Micropepsales > Micropepsaceae > SZUA-430. The sequence goes on along the minus strand of JAEUML010000087.1, from coordinate 18,061 downwards.
GCGCCGCGGCGACGCAAGCAAACAGCACCGCGTCGGTCTTGGCGATGTGCGACTCCCCAATCACCAAAAGCGATGAGGCGAGTATGCCGGCACTGATCAGTCCCACTTCATCGTCGAAGAGCTTTCGCCCAAGACCGAATACGAAGAGCACGGCCAGTATGCCGGCAAGAACCGAGGGCAGGCGGTAAGCCCAGATGTCGTTGTGAGGTTCGGCCGTCAGCCAGCCCGCCGTCACGGCCTGCATCCAGTAGATGCCGATCGGTTTCTTGTTCCTGGCCTCGTCCTGAAAGCGGATCTCGATGAAGTCGCCGGTTTCGATCATTTGCTTCGTCGCTTGCGTGAAGCGCGATTCGTCGCGGTCGAGCGGCGGGACCGAAGCGATCCCCGGCACGAACATCAGCAAGCAAAGAACGACGAGGACGACGCGCGGATGTGCGAGCGCCAGGGACCAGGGACTCGAGGAATCGTAGGAGGCGGCGGAGCGGCGTGTCGGCATGGCTCAAGGGTTAACCATCGATGGGGCATGCGGCGCAATGCCCGGAAGAGCACAGCGCGGCGCAGACCCGCTCGCTATGACATTGCGCGGGGCGCCTCGTCTACTGGGCGCGCCGTCTCGGGTCCGCCCTCTGGCGGGGGCTGGCTTGCACTTGTATAAGCCGCGCGGTCGCTTGCTGCGGCGCAATGGACTATCCGAGGAGAGGCTTGCGTGACGGGCGCGCCCGAAGTTTCTGTCGTCGTGCCGGTCAAGGACGAGGCCGAGAACGCCGTTCCCCTGTTGAACGAGATTTGTGCGGCGCTACGCGGCAAGGCGGCGTTCGAGGTTCTGTTCGTCGACGACGGCAGCAGCGACAAGACTGTCGAGACGCTCGTTGCCGCGCGTGCGCAGAACCCGGAACTGCGCGTGCTGCGCCATGCCAAGAACTCCGGTCAGAGCCGGGCGGTGCGCACGGGCGTGATCGCGGCGCGGGGGCGGCTGATCGCAACGCTCGATGGCGACGGGCAAAACGACCCGGCCGACATCCCGAACCTGCTTGCCATGTGGAAGAAGGAAGAGGCGGGCGCGCCGCCACTCGGCCTCGTCGCTGGCCAACGGCGCAAGCGCGAGGACAATTTCATGAAGCGGCTGGCGTCGCGCGTCGGCAACGGGACGCGGCAGTGGCTGTTGCAGGACGGCACGCGCGACACGGGCTGCGGGCTCAAACTGTTTTCGCGCGAGGCGTTTCTGACGCTACCCTATTTCGACCACTTGCACCGCTTTATCCCGGCGCTGATGCTGCGCGAGGGCTATCGCATCACGCATGTCGACGTGCATCATCGTCCACGGGCGCATGGGCGCTCGAAGTATGGGACGCTCGACCGGCTTCTGGTTTCGCTGTCCGATCTGATGGGCGTTCGGTGGCTCAGGCGGCGGGCACGCAATCCCCTGCGCGTCGACGAGGTTTGACATGTTCGACTGGCTGACCTGGGAACACGTGTGGGTGCTGATCGGGTTTGGCGGCCAGGCGCTCTTCATGTCGCGCTTTCTCGTGCAATGGTGGGCCAGCGAGCGCGCGGGGCGCAGCGTCGTGCCCGTTGCATTTTGGTACTTCAGCGTCGGCGGCGGCGTGATCCTCCTTATCTATGCGATCTACAAGAAGGACCCCGTTTTCATCTCGGGCCAGGCGTTGGGTTTGATTGTGTACGCACGCAACCTTTACCTCATATTCGCTGAACGTTCTGCCGCGGGACGGGAAGACGGCGAGGGCCCGCCACAAAATCGCCACGGAAGCCCGTGAACTTGGCCAGGCTTAGCAGGGCTGTTAAGGTCGTCCGTTATCCGTGCGCCTGATCAAGGGCACTCAACAGAAGTATGAGGGAACTCTATGGGTAGGTCGTTGTCGGCGTTGAACATCATCCCGTTGCTTGTGTTTCCGCTGGCTCTTTACAACTTCGTCGTCCTGACCGGGATCGCGACGCCTGGCAACGTCGATTTCTGGATGCATGACCCGATCTTCACGGTCAGCATGTTCTCCGGCGACAGGTGGGGCGTGTCCTTCGCCGACGTGTTCATGGGTCTGAGCCTGGTGCTGCTGTTCGTCGAAATCGTGAAGGCGACACGCACGGACGCGATGTCGATCATCAATCACGGATTGTCGATGCTGCTCAGCGTTGTTTGCGTGATCCAGTTCATCACGGTTCAAGGGTTCTCGAACTCGGTCTTCTTCATGCTGACGCTGATGACGATCCTGGACGTCGTTGCCGGCTTCACGGTTACGATCGTGGCGGCCAAGCGCGACTTCGGCTCCGGCTCCGGCATTGCCGGCACGCAGTGACGTTCGCCTAGCAGGCCTCTTTTGCGGCGCGTCCCGTTCGTCGGGGCGCGCCGTTTTCGTTACATGAACAGGAAGAACACGAACGTCACGATCACCGCGCCGTCGAACAGGCGGCGATAGGTGGGATCGAGGCGGCGGCGGCGTGGACGCCTCTCGGTCTGAAGCACGAGCTGCGCGAAACGCATTTCTCCGACGGACGGCGCGGCCATGGCGATCACCCCTGATGTCGGCCCCGCTCTTTGTGTCCGTTCGGGACAGAGGCAGCCGGTTCAAGGTCGGTGTCGCAAGGGATGTGCCCGCTAGCGGGCGGGCGTTAACTGCGCCAACGCAGCGTCGTCTCGGGGACCGGATTGACGAACGGCGTCTTGGCCGCCGTCGCCTCGGCCCATTCCTTCTTGAGCCGGTAGTACCACATGGCCGGCACGTCCGCGTCTTGGATCAGCATCATGCGCGGGTTGAACTTTAACCCTTGCTGCTGAATCGTGACCATGTTGCGGTCTTGGCCCAAGAACGTTCGGGCGACGCGCTGTGCGATCGGCTTGAACGGCGCGATCCAGCCGATGTTCCAGTAGAATGTTTGGATCACCTCGGTTTCGTTGTCGTTCAACGGCGTGCAGGTGGTCAGGCCCAGGACCTCGTTGCGGCCGGCCTTGATATGCTCGACCCGGATGCCGGGCAGTTGGAAAGAAATCTCGGTCGTTATGTCGCCGCCCAGAATCTTGTAGAGCGTCGAATTGCTCGACGGCTTGTGGGTGACCATCGTGAAGCCGAGATGCGAAGGCGCGTATTTCTTCGCCTTCGCGTGGATCGATTTCTTCGAGCGCCACCACCACGCTTTGTGCACGAAGGGGCCGTGCGCCGGGTCCATGAGGCCTACGACCGCGTGGTCGATCGCGCAGGGAAAGAGTTGGCCCTCGATCAGCGTCGGTCTCGCTCCGGGCTGCAACGGCAGTTCCGGCGCGGGTGTTGAGGGCTCTCGCGCTTGCGCGTCTTCGGCCATGTAGATCCAGATGAGACCGTTGCGCTCGGCGAGCGGGTATTTGCGCACGGCGATCTTCGATGCCTCGACGCCTTCTTCGCCGACGAGTGAGGGGATGTGCGAGCACTGGCCCGAGGGCTTAAAGCGCCAACCGTGATAGGGACACTCGACGGTGCCGTCGAGCAATTGCCCGGCCGACAAGGGCACGCCGCGATGCGGACAGAGATCGCGCAGCGCGAAGGCTTCGCCCTCTTTCGTGCGGCCGAGCAGGATCGGCTCGCCGAGCAGCGTCTTGTGCCTGATCTTGCCCGCCTTCAGGTCGCGCGCGTGGAGCGCGAAGTACCAGAGGTTTCGCAGGAACAGCGGGGATTTGACGTCTTGCGGGTTCATTGGCGCGCACCATGCCAAAGCGCGCGAGAAGCTGCAAAGGCGGCAAATCGCGCTAAAGTGACCGGCGAAGCACTCGTCCCCGCCGGAGCTATCATGTCACCGCCCGATCTCGCTCATCTGACGTATGAACTGCGCGGCCACGTCGCGCTTGTGACACTCAATCGTCCCGAGGTGCGCAATGCGTTGAACGCGCGCGCCTACGGCGATCTCGATGCCGTGTTCCGCCATGTCCAGAACGACAACGAGGTTCGCGCCGTCGTGGTGACCGGCGCCGATCCGGCCTTCTGTTCGGGCGAGGACGTCAAACAGATGATGACGGGACCGGCGCGCGAGCAGAGCCAGTCGCGTCTCACCGCAGTCCGGCCGCGGCTGACACCGGCTGCTGCGGCTGTGCTGGATTGCGACCGGCCGATCATTGCGGCGGTTAATGGCGTCGCGGTCGGGTGGGGGATGGAGCTTTCTCTCTTCGCGGACATTCGCATCGCGTCCGAGCGCGCGCAGTTCGGCGAGATTTTCATCAAGCGCGGGCTTGTGACCGACGTGGGCGGCATGATGATCCTGCCGCGGCTCGTCGGGCCGCAGAAGGCGGCGGAGTTGCTCTACACGGGCGACGTGATCGATGCGCGCGAGGCGCTGAAGATCGGGCTTGTCGCCGATGTCGTTCCGCATCACGAGCTACTCGATCGCGCGTTGGGTTTGGCGACGCGGATTGCGGCGAATGCGCCGCTCGCGCTTCGTCACATGAAGGAAGGGTTAAGGCGGGCGTCGGCGCGGGACGCTCACGAGTTCGGCAGTTGGGTGTCCGGTGCGCTTGGGCGGCTGTTCCAGACGGAGGATCATCGCGAGGGTGTCGCGAGTTTCCTCGACAAGCGCGCACCGCAGTTCAAGGGGCGCTGATCCATGGCACTGTTCTTCGATCAGGCGTGGTTCGACGCCCGGCTCGCCGAGCGGGGTGCGACGCGCGACGACGTGGCGGTGCTCTTGAAGCTTTCGCGCGAACAAGTGGCCGAGCTTTGGAAGGATCAACGGGAACTGCGGGCGAGTGAGGTTGCGGTCTTGGCGCGGTTCTTGGGCGCGAGCGCCGCCGATGTCGCCAAGCACGCCGGGATCTCGACGCCGGTGCCGGAGGAGCCCGGCGGCGTTCAGGCGATGTTATCGGAGATGAACGAACGGTTGACGCGGATCGAGCGCATGATCGTCGAGCTCAAGACGCTGATCCTGACGCCGCGCTCCTAAAGCGAGGCGACCGCGACTTTCGGCAGCTGATACATGAGGTTGTCGATCGCCGCGTAGGCGCGGGCGGCTGCGCGCATGTCACCGTGCTCAAGATCGAACTGTCCGATCACCTGCGCGGCGAAGGCGGCGACAGGCAGGCGCTGAGTATTGTCGGCTGCGGGCTGCGATGCGGAGGGGCGGCGCGCCGGCCGCAACTCCTCAACCGCAGGCCGCGCTCCCCAAGCCTCAGAACGGGAGGTGGCTGCGGCCGGCGCTATTCGACGCGCTCCGAAATACGCCGGACGCGTCGAAATGGAACAGATCGGGTTCAGGCTCAGCATCACGAAGGGAAACGACGCAGCAGGCGTGCCATCGGGGATGCAGATTTTTTAAGCTTAACAACGACTTCGCCATAAGGACCCTACAGCCGTCACAGGTTCCATTCCGCTTTTCTTAAACGTTGGATCGATACAGTCATGCTCGCGTTTGCGAGAAAGGGACAAACCCTCCGCGCGCCAATTTGGTGGGGCAATTCAGCGTGTTCGGTCGCCGGCAAAATGCGTCGATCCAGAAGCTCGCCGAGCTCAGCGAGGCGGAACGACTTCGTTTGGCGCTCGCTGCATCAGGCGATGTCGTCTACGACTGGACGCCGGGCGACGGGCGGATGGCGTGGTCGGGTGATCCGAGCGCGCACCTCGGTCACGGTGACGCCTCGCTTTACGCAAGCGACAAAGGTTTTCACGGCCTGATCGACGACGCCGCAGTCGAAGCGCGGCTTCGCTTGGTGCTGACGCCGCCGGCCGAAGGCCAGCCGTTCCGCTTCGAATATGCGCTCAAAACCGAAGGCGCGCCCGTTTGGGTCGAAGAATGCGGCGTCTGCCTTCCCGGTGCGAACGGCCAGGCCGAGCGCGTCGTGGGCACGGTCCGCAACATCACGGAACGCAAGCTTCGCGAAGAGACATTGTCGTGGGCCGCGAGCTACGACGAAATGACGGGGCATTTGAACCGTCTGCGCCTGCGCGAGCAGCTTGCCCAACATCTCGAACACGTGCCGACCGCCGACCGCAAACCGGCCGCCTATTTCGTGGCGGCGATCGACGATTTGGCCGTCATCAACGAGACCTACGGCTTCGATACGGCGGACGAGGTGATCGTCGCCGTCGGCCGGCGACTTGCAGAGGCCGCGGGCTCTCAAGCCGTGATCGGGCGCACGGCGGGCAACAAGTTCGGGTTGATCGTGCCCGGCTGCACGGCCACCCAGATTTCCGAATGCGCAGCGTCGTTGCGCGCGGCGGCGCGCTCGCGCGTGATCCCGACGCGCGGCGGAGCGGTGTCGGTCACCGCGTCGATCGGCGCGATCGCACTACCGCAGGACGCACGCAACAGCCAAGAGGCGATGGCGCGCGCGGAAGAAGCGCTCGACCGTGCGAAGGCGCACGGGCGCGATCACTTCACGACTTATGCCCACTCGCCGCAGCGCGAGTCGTTGCGCAAGCGCACGGTGCAGATCGGCGATCAGATCGTGACGGCGATGTCCGAGAACCGCGTCGTGCTCGCCTATCAGGCGATCGTCGACGCGAAGACGGGCGAACCCGCGATGCACGAGTGTCTGGTGCGCATCGCGCGGCCCGAGGGCCAGATCATCGCGGCCGGCGATTTCGTTCCGGTGGCTGAGCAGTTGGGCCTCATTCGCCAGCTCGACCGGCGGGTGCTGGAGCTTACCGTCGCGGCGCTGATGAAGCATCGCGGGGCGCGGCTGTCGCTCAACGTCTCGGGCATGACGGCCAGCGACCGGCCCACGCTCGAAGCGTTTGTGTCGTATCTCGAAAATCATGCGGATGTGGCGCCGCGGATGATCGTCGAACTGACCGAGACGGCGGCGCTGATCGACATTGAAGAAAGCATGCGTTTCGTCAGTCGCATCCGCGCGCTCGGCGCGAAGGTCGCGATCGACGATTTCGGCGCGGGCTATACGTCGTTCCGCAATCTGCAGTCGCTGAAGGTCGACATGGTCAAGGTCGATGGCACGTTCGTCAAAGGATTGGCCGACAGCCGCGACAATCAGATCTTCGTGCGAACGCTCGTTGACCTTGCGAAGAACTTCAATTTAGCGACTGTCGCCGAATGGGTTGCGGACGCACGCGAGGCCGACATCCTGCGCGCTTTCGGCGTCGACTATTTGCAGGGCTTCTACTTCGGCAAGCCCGAAGTGAAAGAGCCCTGGACCGCCTGACGCGGGGCATCTGGCCGCACGTGCATTTCGGCCGGCCGCAGACTACATGATTGCTCTTGATGAGCACGCCATTTCAACAACGTTCGATTTGGTCCGGCTTTCAGCGCGGGCTTTCGGGCAAGTGTCCGCACTGCGGCGAGGGGCAGCTGTTCTCGAGCTATCTCAAGATCGCGCCGCGTTGCGCGTCGTGCGCGCACGACACCGGCGTCTATCGCGCGGATGACGGGCCTGCTTATTTCACGATCCTCATTGTGGGCCACATCGTGATTGCGCCGCTGCTCTTTCTCGAGTTCGTACGCACGTGGCCGGTCGGTTGGGTGCTGGCCGTCGTGATCCCGACGATCGTCGCGCTGACGCTGACGCTGCTGCCGCGGGTCAAAGGTGCCTTCGTCGGCGTGCAGTGGGCGGTCGGCGACCGGCCGCGCTCAAGCTAAGCCCGCAGCATCCCCCACCGCGACGCGGCCTTCGGCCGACACCGTCGCATAGATCGATAGGTTCTGAGACGTCTCGCGCACGAGCGTGCGCATGATCGCGCTGTCGCGCGGCAGGTTCACGCCGACGCCTTCTTGGGCGCGCGTTGTCATGATGCAGCGCGGGCAGGGCATGACGGCGGCGATGCGTGCGGTTCCCAAGCGGACTTCGCGGCCGACCCAGTCGAACTCGACTGGTTTTGCTTGAGTGCCGCCGTCGGCGATCAGGAAGTTCGGCCGGAAGCGACGGACGTCGATCGCGGAGTCGGGCAGAAGCGACTTCATGTAGCGGAGCGACGCTTCGGTCAGCACGTTCACCGGGAAGGCGTCAAAATATGTGCCGCGCGGCGAGGCATAGACCGAAATCTCCTGCAGCACGTCGGGCGGGAAGGCGGCCAGATTCGGCAGCGGCTCGTTCGGTTCTAGGGCAAAGATCGTGCGCAGATAAGCTTCGATGTCGGCGGGTGGGGCGGCGCGGTAGTGTTCTTCGCGCTCGCGCGGTTGCAACGGCCACAGCGTGACGGCGCGGCCGCAGAGGTCGGAGAGCACGGCATCAACCTTGGCGTCGTCGCTCACGATGCGGCGGCCGTCGGGCAGCGTGATCTCGGCCTTCGGGACGGGGTTCGCGGGTGTGTCGGTCAGATATCGCGCGCTGCAGCTCATCAATTGGGCGAAGTGTTTCGCGCCGCGGATCGTCTTGTCGGCTTCGTCGCGTAAGGCCCAACCGCGATCGTAAGGAATGCCGCCTTTGGCTAAGTGCGTCTCGTTCAGGCGTTCCCCGCCCATCGACTTGACTGGGTAGCGCCAGATTTCCTTGACGGTGGCATGAGACACGAGAGCACTCCGCTACGGCATGGGGGCCGAGAAACGCTTGGCGGTGTGCCGTTGTCAACATGAGCCTGTTTGCGGCGGCGGCTCAGGCCGCTAAAACACCGCCATCCCTATCGGACAAGGAGAAGCAGATGATCGGGTATTTGACGGTGGGCACGAACGACATCGAGCGGGCGCGCAAATTCTATGACGGCGTCTTCGGCGAAATCGGCGGCAAACGCGGCTGGGACAATGAGCGGATGACCGGGTGGACGAATGGCAAGGGGCCGCAGGTCATGGTCATCAAGCCGCACGACGGAAAGCCTGCAACTGCCGGCAACGGCACGATGGTTGCGCTCGCGGTGGCTTCGCCCGACGAAGTGAAGAAGGTGCACGCGAAGGCGACCGCGCTCGGCGGCAAGGACGAGGGCGCACCCGGGTTCCGACCGGCGGACGCCAATGCCGGATTCTACGGCGGCTATTTCCGCGATCTCGACGGCAACAAGTTCGTTGCGTTCTGCATGGTGCCGAAGAAGTAAGCGCTCAGTACGGACACCAGGGCCGCTCGATGCCCGGCGGTAGTTTCGTTCCGCCGTCGGCGCAGGCGTTGCGCAGTTGGATCGACGTCAGCCCCTTGACCTTCGACAGGTCGGCGCCCTGCAACTGGGCGCCGATCATTTTTGCGCCTGTGAAGTCGGCGCCGTCGAGTTTGGCGCCCGTGAACCACGCCCAATTGAACCAGGCGTTCGCGAAATCCGCGTTCCGCAAGTCGGCGCCTTGGAACTGCGCGCCGGAGAAATTCGTGTAGACGAACGAGGCGCCCGATAAGTTCGCGCCGTTCAGTTGCGCGCCCGCCATGTTGGCGCCGTCGAACTTGCCGCCCGACAAGTTGGAATCGATCATGTTCGCGAGTTGGAAAAATCCACCGCGCAGGTCCGCGTTCGAGAGGTCGCAGCGGACGCACTCGGCGATCTGGCGCGTGTTCTTTGCGCGCGCGACGTCTTTCGGGTTGGCGGCGTGGGCTGCGCCCGCGGCGACCGATGCGATGAGAAGGGCGGCGGCGAGGCGGGTCGATCGTGTCATGGCGGGCTCACGTTACAGGGTCTGGCTGCGATTGATACGCTTCAGATCAGGTCTGGGATCATGAGCCCGAACCACCAGAAGAAGAACAGGGCAATCAGCCCGGCGGCAAGGAACAGCCAGAGATGGATGCTGTAGGGCAGGGGACGGTCTGCCACTTCGCGGCCTCGCAGTAGCGTCACCGCGCCCCAGATGAGGAGCGCCGCGCCTGCCACAGACAACACGAAGGCGGGCATCACTGTCGCGGGCAGGCCGATCATCAGCAGGATCGGCGATACGGTCCCGGCTGCGGCGAGGAAGCTCCAGACGAAGCCGCCGAACGCAGCACAAAGCGCAAGTGCCGCTAGGCCAAACGGCGCACCGGGCCGTGACCAGAGTCCCGCCCACGCGGGCTGTCCCAGGCGAAGCGCGCGGGTGAGGCCCACGAAACTCCAGATCAGCATCGACACCGCCATGAAGGCGAGCGAACCGGCCAGCGTGACACCCGCCGGGGCGGCCGCCGGCGCCGGGTTCGCGGCGAGTGCTGCCACCTCCTGCGCAACGCGCGGGGCGCGCACGAGCGACGTTGCGAAGACGGGGGCGCGGACGCTGCGGGTGCATGCGGCGTTGGGTGCGCGGCTGGGGTCGTCCAAGAACGCGCGGATGATCGGTTGGCCGCAGGCTTTGTCGCCGCGCACGCCGTGACCGTGGAACGGGAGCTCGACGTAGTGTGCGCCGAGTTCTTCGGCGACGCGCTTCGATGTCGAGGCAGGTGTGATCGGGTCCCAACTTCCAGCGGTCACGAGCGTCGGCACCGCCGTGCGGCCCGGCATGCGCATCGGCTCGCGCGCCTTTTCGCTCCAGTTGGCGCAGATGTCGAAATGGCGCGCGATCAGCGTCATATTGTCGTGAACGAGCGGCCAAGGGGCGGCCGCGATGTCGAACGCGTCGCGCGAGTCGAAGGGGAAGCGTTCGTAGCACTCGACGGCCGCGTAAGCGCCGTGGGTGATGCCGTTCGCGCGCTCGCGGAAATTGTCGACAAGCAGGGCAAAAGCCTCGCCGTCGCGCGCGGCGATGCGCTCGATCAGAAAGGGCAGGATCGGATAGGCACTTGCGTCGTAGAGCAGTTGTTGCACGACGGTGAGAAAGGCTGGCGCAGAGACGCGCACCGGCTCGCTCCAGTCAGCAGTCGCGCCTAAGGGTGGAACCGGAAGGGGTTCGCGGACGAGGCCTTCGAGCGCCTCTTGAAATTGCGTTTCGAGGTTGCCGAAGCGCGCCTTGCAGGCGGGGTCGCGGGCGCAGGACGCCGACAGCTGCGCCAGAGACTGCATCATTCTCGGAACGATGTCGCTCGCCGGTGGGGCGTCGAGTGGGTAAACCGAGTCCAGCACCAGCGCCTTGATGCGTTTCGGGTGGTCGCGCAGATAGGCAAGGCCGACCGCCGTTCCGTAAGAGATGCCGTAGACCTTCCAGGTCTCAAAGCCGAGCGCGGTGCGGATGGCTTCGATGTCGGCCACCGTTGCGTCGGTGTTGTAGTGTTCGAGGTCGACGCCTTCGGCGATGAGCCGGTCGTGGCAGCGACGGTGGGCCAGCACGAGTTCGGCGGTTTCGGCGTCAGCGCTGAGGCCGCGTACGCTCGCTTCGAAAATCGCGTCGCCGAGTTCTGGACAGAAGCTTGGTCGCGAGTTTCCTACGCCGCGCTGATCGAAGATCACGAGCGTGCGCGGCCCGAATGGCTCGCCCAGGCGGAAGCGATAGGACTTGAAGTCGCCGCCGCCGGGGCCGCCGTGGATCATCACGACGGGATCAATGCCTTTGCCCAATTTCGGCTCGACGATTGCGACGGCGAGTTCGATCGTGCGGCTTTTCGGGTTCGCCGGATTTTCCCGCACGCGCAACATGCCGCACCGCACGCGCGCCTTATCGGCCGGCGTGAGTTCGTCGACCAACGGGCAGCGGTCGGCGGTGAAGTCCGGCGGCGTTGCGGCGTGTGTGGGTAGGGTTAAGAGACTCCAGAGCGAGAGAGCGACGAACCGCAGACAGCGCTTCATCGAAGTCCCCCGCCGGAACGTCAGCTTTGCTTGCGGACCAAGTCGTCCAACTGGCGGCGCATCGTTTCGAGCTGCGCCTTGAGGTCGGCGATCTCTTCGTCGCGCGGGCTTTCGGCCGGCGGTTCGGCGCCGTTTGCCGGGGCCTCGCCGCGATGCTCGTCTTCGCGGGTTTTGACGAGCGCGCCAAACGGCGTGAACATGCGCATCGCGCGTTCGAACATCTGCATGTTCTGGCGCGCGATCGACTCGAACTCCTTCAGCATGTTCTTGCCGCCGAACGCAGATTGCACCTGGTCGCGGATGCGCTCGTGATTGCGCGAGAACGAATCCATGCTGAGATTCAGATAACCCGGCACAAGCGCCTGCATGCTGTCGCCGTAGAAGCGGATCAGCTGGCGCAGGAATTGGATCGGCAGCAATTGCTGGCCGCCCTTGCCCTCTTCCTCGAAGATGATCTGGGTCAGCACCGAGCGCGTGATATCTTCGCCGGTTTTGGCGTCGTAGACGTTGAACTCCTGACCGCGCTTGACCATGTCGGCCAGGTGGTCGAGCGTGACGTAGCTCGACGTCGCTGTGTTGTAGAGACGCCGGTTCGCGTACTTCTTGATGGTGACCGGATCGTGGTTCGGCATCGTCATCGAAAGGCCTCTGGTCGCGGGCGATATTGCGCCGCAGTGGCGTCTTTGCTGCGCAGCATAGTACGCCAGAGCGGCGGGGTTTCCTACCGCAGATGCGTTAAGGGGCCGCTCACGGCGCGATCAATTCCGGCGCAAAACCCCTGAAACCGCCTTGGCCGGGCGGTGCCGCCCGTGCCAATGTCAGCGTTAACAGAACTGAAATTCCGCCCTTCTCGAGGAGAATGCCTGCCATGACTGATGTCGCCATTGTTGCAGCTGCACGCACGCCCGTGGGCTCGTTCAACGGAGCCTTCGCCAATTTGCCCGCGCATGATTTGGGCAAGGTTGCGATCAAGGAAGTTCTGAAGCGCGCCAAGGTGGACGCCAAAGAGGTGAGCGAAGTCATCCTGGGGCAAATCCTGTCCGCGGCGCAGGGACAGAACCCGGCGCGCCAGGCGTCGATCAACTCCGGCATTCCGGTCGAAGTGCCGGCGTGGGGCGTCAATCAACTCTGCGGTTCGGGTCTGCGCGCGGTCGCGCTTGGGTTTCAGGCGATCGTCAACGGCGACTCCACGATCGTGGTCGCGGGCGGACAAGAGTCCATGTCTATGGCGCCGCACGCCGCTTACTTGCGCGCGGGGCAAAAGATGGGCGGTCTGGAGTTCGTCGACACGATGATCAAGGACGGCCTGATGGACGTGTTCAACGGCTATCACATGGGCAACACGGCCGAGAACGTCGCCAAGGAATGGCAAATCACGCGCGAGCAACAGGACAAGTTCGCCGTCGCCTCGCAGAACAAGGCCGAAGCCGCGCGCAAGGCCGGGCGCTTCAAGGACGAGATCGTGGCGGTGACGATCAAGGAAAAGAAGGGCGAGAAGGTTGTCGACACCGACGAGTACATCCGCGACGGCGTGACCTATGATTCGATCAAGGATCTGCGCGCAGCCTTCTTGAAGGACGGCGGAACGGTGACGGCGGCGAACGCGAGCGGCATCAACGATGGCGCGGCGGCGGTCGTTCTCATGTCTCTCAAAGAAGCCGACAAGCGCGGCTTGAAGCCGCTCGCCGTCATCAAATCGTGGGCGCAAGCTGGCGTCGATCCAAAGATCATGGGCACAGGGCCGATCCCGGCGTCGCGCGCGGCGCTCAAGAAGGCGGGTTGGTCGGCCTCCGACCTCGACCTCATCGAGGCGAACGAAGCGTTCGCGGCGCAGGCCTGCGCGGTGAACAAGGATATGGGTTGGGACACGGCGAAGGTGAACGTCAACGGCGGGGCGATCGCAATCGGGCACCCAATCGGCGCTTCGGGCGGGCGCGTGCTCGTGACCCTCTTGCACGAGATGCAGAAGCGCAATTCAAAGAAGGGCCTCGCCACGCTGTGCATCGGCGGCGGCATGGGCATCGCCATGTGCGTTGAACGCTAGACAAAACAAAAGGACACGGGAGGAAGACATGTCACGGGTGGCCATCGTTACGGGCGGTACGCGCGGGATCGGCGAGGCGATCTCGGTCGGCTTGAAGAAGGCCGGCTACAAGGTCGCGGCGAACTATGCGGGCAACGACGAGCGGGCGCAGGCGTTCGCGCAGAAGACCGGTATCTCGGTCTTCAAGTGGGACGTCGCGGACTACGATGCCTGCATGAAGGGCGTCGCCGAGGTGGTGGCAAAGCTTGGGCCGGTCGACATCGTCGTCAACAACGCCGGCATCACGCGCGACTCCACCTTGAAGAAGCAGTCGCGCAAGCAGTGGGACGAGGTGCTCGACACCAATCTCGGCGGCTGCTTCAACATGTGCAAGGCAGTGTGGGACGGCATGCTCGACCGCGGGTTTGGGCGCATCGTCAATATCGGCTCGATCAACGGGCAGGCCGGGCAATACGGTCAGGTGAACTACGCGGCGGCGAAGTCGGGCATTCACGGCTTCACAAAGGCGCTGGCGCAAGAAGGCGCGCCCAAGGGCATTACCGTCAACGCGATCGCGCCCGGCTACATCGACACCGACATGGTAGCGGCGGTGCCGGCGAACGTGCTTGAAAAGATCGTGGCGAAGATTCCGGTAGGGCGTCTCGGCAAAGCGGAAGAGATCGCGCGCGGCGTACTGTTCTTGGTGGCGGACGAGGGCGGCTTCGTCACCGGATCGACGATGTCGATCAACGGTGGGCAGCATATGTATTGAGAAATTTCCGTCATTTCTTTTCGGGGCGGCGTTGGGTCAACCGACGCCGTTTTTGTTTTCTGGGCCGCAATGTTATCGTCGGGCTTGGCCGATCAGGCGGCCTCCTGTCCGCGGAAAGGGCTGAGCCCGCCTCTCTTACGTCGCCATCATCTTGCGACCTTTTCCTGCCCGAACCTGCGGACACGGGCCCTTGAAGGGAAGGGTTTGCTCATGTCCGCGCCAGCGGCGCCGCGCCGGTTGTTGCCGGCCTCACCGTCGATCGAACATCTGCGCAAGCAAGCAAAGCGGCTCGCGAAGGACGAGACGCTGAAGCTCAGCGTCGCGCAGCATCGGCTCGCCCAGTCGTATGGTTTCGTCAATTGGGCGGCATTGGTGCGCGCCGCAGGCGCGCCGCGATCGCCGCTCGCGCTCGCCGCCGCGGCGGCGGATGAGGCGGCGGTCGCGGCTTTGCTCGCCGGGGGTGCGTCAGTCGACGGTGCGCCGGATGACGACGCCTCGCCGCTCTTTCTTGTGTGCGACAGCGAGGCGTCAGCGGAGCGGCGGCTTGCGGTTGCTGCGCGGCTGCTCGATGCGGGTGCGTTTCCGCGCGGCGGCGGGCCTAACGGTATGACGCCTTTGCATGCGGCGGCGCGGCGCGGGCCTGCGGCGCTCGTCGAGTTGTTGCTGCGGCGGGGCGCTTTGTTCTGGCAAGGCGACGATAAGGGGCTGCGGCCGCACGACTACGCGCGCGAAGGTGCGCCGATCGATCGCGAGCGCATTCTCTATCTCACGGCCGACGGACCGAAGATCGAGGATGCGGGCTTTCGTGCGGCAGTGGCTGCGATCCAGGCTGGCGATGCTTCGGCCTTGAGCGCATTGCTCGATGCGCGGCCGTCGCTGCTGAGCGAGCGGGCGATCGAGCCGGAACTTGGGGCCAAAGGGTACTTCAGCGACCCGATGCTGTTCTGGTTCGTCGCGAACAATCCGGCGTTTGTGCAGCAATCGCCGCCCAATATCGTCGAGATCGCGAATCTGATGATCGCGCGGGGCGTGGCGCAACGCGATCTCGACTACGCGCTCGAGCTCACGATGACGAACGGCTTGATGGCGAAGGCGCAGCAGATTGCGTTGACCGAGGCGCTGGTCGATGCGGGCGCCGTCGCTTCACGCCAGGCGATCCTGATGGCGCTGGGGCATGAGCAGCGCGACGTTGTTGCGTGGCTTGTCGCGCGTGGGCGGCCGCTCGGCGCGGTGGCGGCGGCGGGGCTCGGGCAGGTCGACGCACTGCCTGGTTTTCTGCAGGTGGCGTCAGCCGACCAGAAGGCCGAAGCGCTCGCCATGGCCGTTATCAATCACCAGATCGAAGCGGTGCGGCTTTGTCTTGAGGCCGGCGCGGATGCCACGCGGTTCATGCCGGTACACGCGCACTCGACGCCGCTGCACAATGCTGCGCTTCACGGCGATCTTGAGATCATGAAGCTGTTGATCGCGGCTGGTGCGCGGACCGATGCGGTGGACACGCTTTGGCGGGGCACGCCGCTCGATTGGGCGATCCACGGCAAGCAGGCGGCGGCGGAGGCCCATCTCCGCGGCTTGCAGGGCGGTTAGATTGCGTCAGCGTTGACTTACGCGATTGGCGTCAGTATAAGTAAGTTATGACTTACGAAAACGCATTGACAGCGCTGGCCGATCCGACGCGGCGGGTCGTGTTCGAGCGGTTGCGCAAGGGGCCGCGGGCGGTGGGCGACATCGCGGACGGTCTGCCGGTGAGCCGGCCTGCAGTGTCACAACATTTGAAGGTGCTGAAGGACGCGCGGCTCGTCACGGTGCATCGCGATGGGCGGCGGCAGTTCTATGCGATCGACAAGCGGGGGCTTACGGCGCTTCGGACGTATCTCGACTCGTTCTGGAGCGAGGCGCTCGACGCATTCAAGGCTTATGCGGAGAAAGACGTGCCGCGCCCGCGCGCACGGCGGAAAGGACAACGATGAACGCGCCTTTGCTTCCTCCGGTCGTCAAGTCGCTCGTCGTCGCGCGCAGCGTCGAGGAGGCGTTCCGGCTCTACACGCAAGACCTCGGCAAATGGTGGCCGCATGCGACGCACTCGCTGGGCGGCGAAAAAGTGACCGATGTCGTGATGGAGTGTCTGCCGGGCGGGCGAATCTTCGAGCGCTGGCGCGACGGGACGGAGCGGCTTTGGGGTACGATCGTCGCCTGGGAGGCGCCGCATCGCGTCGTGCATTCCTGGCACGTGTCGACCGATCCGGATCATGCTTCAGAAGTGGAGTTGCGTTTCGTGGCGCTTGGGTCTCATCGTACGCGGGTGACGCTCGAGCACCGGCACTGGGAGCGTATGTCTGGCGAAAGAGCCCAAGCGGTGCGTGACAACTACAATCAAGGATGGCAGGGCGTCCTGATCGAACGGTTCGGCACCTTTGCAGGGAAGATGGAGGACGCATGATTACGCTCTACTGCACACGCAACACGCCGCCGTTCCTTAGGGCCGAGTGGGTGCGCGATCTGCGCGGGCTTTGGGCGGCGGAGGAGTGCGGCACGCCCTATCGCATCCATTGGCTCGATGCTTCGAAGAGCGAGCAACGGGAAGCCGCGTACAAATCCGTCAATCCGTTCGGGACCGTCCCTGCGATGACGGACGGGGCGTTCAAGCTGTTCGAGTCGGCCGCGATCGTGAACTACATCTGCGACGGCGCAGGTCAGCACATCCCCGCGCCGCGCACGCAGGAGCGCGCGCTTTACGACCAATGGTGCTTCGCCGCATTGAATACGGTCGAGCCCCCGGTGTTTCAGTTGATGATCACGGTGCTCAACAAAGACGCCGCCTGGGCGAAGGAGCGCGCGCCGGTTTTGCGCGAGCAGGCAAACGCGCGCCTTGCCGCGCTCGATCAGATGCTGGGCGGCCGCGCGTTCCTTCTCGACGCGTTTTCGGGCGCGGACGTGCTGATGGGACAGGTGTTGAACTTCATCGTGGATGCCGCCTTGATCGGCGCGCATGCGAACGTCGTCGCCTATCACCAGCGGTTGAAGGCGCGGCCTGCCTATGCACGTGCACTGGCGGCACAGGCGGGTGGCAAGAATGCCTCACTTGAAGCGCAATAGATCCACCCGTCGAATCGGGCAGGCGCGCTTGAGTAACCCGTGATTAACGCAAGGGAATTTCCGCGTTAATCGAACCACATTGTTGCCATCATCACAGGTCATAGACGCGGTTGGGATTCGCGGGGTGTGGCGTTGTCGTGGGCGGCCTTCAGGAAAAGGGCCGAGACCCCGCGCCATACCTGTTGGCCCGTTTGTTGGAGCGTCAATGCCGTTTGCTGTGCGCGTGTTGTTGATCTTCGCCGTCGCGCTGACCAGCGCGGGGGCGATGGTGACGCGCGCCTATGAACGCGAGCCGCCGCTGATCGCGCATTATGGGTCGGAGTTCGGCGGCATAGGCTTTGTGTTCGACCGCTCGGGCGAGTTGCCGAAGATCAGGTTCGACGGGTCTGAAGAAATCCTTGTGCTGCGTTGGCAGCCCGCTGCGGGCGGCGACCGCATCTTGCTGCGCGACGACGGCGAGGTGGTGCTCAGGCTTTCCGGCCTCGGCGGCATCACGCTGTTCACGCCGGAGAACCGGCGCGGCGTGCCGGTCGCGCCGAACGGCGCTGCGCAGCCTTTGCGCGCCGCCTCGCCGCCGATCGGCGTCGTGCGCGACATCGCGGGCCGCATCATGATGCAGCTTCGCGCGGAGATCGGGCGCGAGATTTTGTT
>JAEUML010000349.1 GCA_016792785.1 Alphaproteobacteria bacterium | reverse complement strand
CGCGCACGGCCTTTTCCGCGTGCGCCTTCGTGCGCGAATAGGGATAGGGCGAGTTCAGCGACAGCGGATAGGTCTCGTCGACGTTGCGCATGTGCTGGCCGTGGAAAAGCGCGGCCTCTGTTCCGATGTGGACGAAGCGTTTGACACCGGCTTGTTTGGCGGCGGCAAGCAATTGCTTCGTGCCCTCGACGTTCATACGCCAATAGTCTTCCCATGGGCCCCACTCCTCCACATGCGCGGCACAGTGGATCACGGCGTCGATGCCCTTCAAGTGTTCGGGTTTGACCTCGCCCAGCGCCGAGCGCACGGGCGTGGCGCCGAACGCGCGGATCACGGCGTCGCTCTTCTCGCTGCGCGACATGGCGGTGATCGTATGCGCCTTGCCATGCGCCTTGACGAACGCGCCGCCGACGAAGCCGGACGCGCCGGTGAGGAAGATGTTCATATTGGACCCTTTGGCTTTTTTTGCCCCGCACACACACCCGCGCGGCAGTTGATTGAAATCAATGCGGATGGCGCACGCATTCGTATGTTTAGCGCATTCTACGGAGGTCAACACATGCGTATTCTGAGCAACCGGGATATGATCGCGTGGACGGTGCTGGCCGCCATTGTTGTTGTCGTTGCGGCGTATTTCGCACAGCAGCAGGCGACGGAATCGAGCGCGGCCAGCGACGTCTACCGCGTGATCGTGACGCCGGAGCGGTAGAGGCGGCGACATCCTCTCCCGCCAAAGCGGGAGAGCGGTCTGCGTGTATCACTGCCGGCCACAGCAGCCGGGCGTGACGGGACGCGCGAACGCTTCTGCGCGGTCGGCTTCGACACGCGCGATGAAGTCGATCATCGGGCGCGTGATGTCGGGGACGGCTGCGATCGGCATGTTGTGGCCCCAACCTTTGATGATCTTCAGTTCCGCGCCCTTGATGCATTCCGCCGTGTGACGGCCGGCCTCGGGTTTGATCAGGATGTCGGCATCGCCGTGGATGACGAGCGCGCGGACACTGAGCTTCTTCAGGGCTTCCGTGCGGGGCGGGGTCGCCATGATTGCCGCCCATTGGCGGATCGCGCCTTCGGGGTAGTAGCTGCGGTCGTAGTTCGCGGCGAAGCGGGCGCGGACCTTCGCCTGGTCTTCCGGGTATGCGGGACTTGCGATCACGAGGCGCGTCTTCGTCGCGTGATCGGCGACGCTGTCCTTGTCTTCGGCTGGTGGTTTCGCCATCAGCGCTTCCTGCGCCGCCGGGTCGGAGCGCGGGAGCGAGGGGTCGCTCGTTGTCGACATCAGCGAGATGAGGCTGCGCGTCTTGCCGGGATGCCTGATCGCGACGAGTTGGGCGATCATGCCGCCCATCGAGGCGCCGGAGATGTGGGCGGACTGGATGTTCAGCGCGTCGAGCAGGGCGGCTGCGTCGTCGGCCATGTCGTTCAGCGTGTAGGGGACTGGCGGGGGCGCGCCCCCCTTCATCGCGGCGGCGACTGCGCGCAGGTCCGGGATGACGCCATGATGCTTATGGCCGAGGCCGACGTCGCGGTTGTCGAAGCGGATGACGCGCAAGCCGGCCGCCGCGAGCGCTTCATGGAACTCGTCGGGCCAGGACGTCATCTGCGAGGCGTAGCCCTGGATGAGGAGCAGCGGCGCGCCGGTTGCGGGGCCGGCGAGTTCGTAGGTGATGTCGATGCCGTTGGCTTTGATTGTGCTCATGTCGCTCGTTTCAGGAAGTAATGACTCACGCGAAGGCGCGAAGATCGCGAAGAGAGATGCCTCACACAATGACACAATGGGACGATGATCCGCGCGCACAAACGGCGCGAAGCGCCATGCGAACCATTGAAGCACGCCTGCGGCGTGCGGGTTCGCTCCATGCATTGTTCCATTGTATCATTGTGTGAGACTTCTTCGCGATCTTCGCGGCTTCGCGTGAGGCTTTTCTCACTTCCGCTTTGCGTCCACTTCCGCGACGAAGTCGGCGATTTCGCGCAGGTAGACGGGCACGAGTTTCGACGTGAAGTCGTGTCCCATACCGGGGATAATCCTCAACCTCGCGCCGGGGATGCTTGCCGCCGTGTCCTTGCCGCCTTCGATGGGCACGAGCGGGTCGTCGGCACCGTGGATGACGAGGGTCGGGGCCTTCACGTTCTTCAGCATGTCGTGGCGCGGGGGCGAAGCGAGAATGCCTACGAGTTGGCGCGCGACGCCGGGCGCGTAGTACGGCGTGCGATCGACTTCGCGCACGGCCTGCGCGTGGAGTTCGTCGTCGCCGGCGGCGTAGACGGGTTGGCTGCCGATGATGCGCCAGACTTTTTTGGCGGCGGCGATGCGGCCGTCCCGGTCGGCGGGCGGGGCCTCGGTCAGCACCGCCATGGCTTCAGGCTTTGCGGGCGGCAGACCCGGGCGGCCGGTCGACGACATGATCGAAGTCAGGCTTCGCGTCTTCTGCGGATAATTGAGCGCGACGAGTTGGGCGATCATGCCGCCCATCGAGGCGCCGACGATGTGGGCGTTTGCGATGCCGAGAGCGTCCAGAATCCCGGCGGCGTCGGCGGCCATGTCGTTCAACTTGTACGGCGCATCGATGGGCTGGCCCGAGGCCGCCTTCATAAACGCGTCCATCACGTTCACCTGGCCCGCCGACTCAAGCTTCGAAGAGAAGCCGATGTCGCGGTTGTCGAAACGGATCACGCGATAGCCGCGCGAGGCGAGGCCTTCGCAGAGTTCGACCGGCCACATCGTCATCTGCGCGGAGAAGCCCATGATGAGCATGATCGCGGGATCGGTGGGCGAGCCGAAGGATTCGTACTCGAAGGAGAGGCCGTTCGCTTTGACTTGGGGCATGGGCTACGTCCGGATGGTGAATGGCGGTTGGATCAGAGCGTAACAGGGCGGATAAAGCGCGCAAGCGTCTCTCACCTTTCCCGCATTGGCGGGGGAGGATATAGAGGGCGCGACGCAGCCATTCCCCTTAGGTCATGCAACGCAATTTTCGCGCGCTCAACGCCACGTTCGACGTCGCCGTCATCGGCGGCGGGATTACCGGGTCCTGCATCGCGCGGGATGCGGCGCGGCGCGGGCTTTCGGTCGCGCTGATCGAGAAGCGCGACTTTTCGTGCGGCACCAGTTCGGGGTCGTCGAAGCTCGTGCACGGGGGCTTGCGCTATCTGAAGTCGTTCGAACTCGGCCTCATCCGCGAGTCACTGAAGGAACGGCGCGTGTGGGAGAAGATCGCGCCGCACATGGTCTATCCGCTCGAGTTCCTGCTGCCGGTGAAAAGCGGCGCGGAGAAGTGGATCGTGGGCGCGGGCTTGACCCTCTACGACCTGCTTTCATTCGACCGCAACCGGCTCGACGATCCCGATCAGCATATGGCGGGGCATCGGGCGATTTCGGCCGAGACCGCACGCGCGCTTGAGCCCGCGGTCGAGCGCGAGGGGTTGAAGGGCGCCCTGCTCTATTTCGATTGTCAGATGTATTCGCCGGAGCGGCTGGGGCTCGAGTGCCTGATCGACGCGGCGGCGCACGGGGCGGTCGTCGCGAACTACGCGGAGGCGGTTGCGTTCGAGCGCGGGGACGGCGGCGTTTCCTCCGTGCGCGTGCGCGACGTGATCGGCGGCGAAGAAGCGACGGTGAAAGCCCGGCTCTTCGTCAATGCGGCGGGGCCGTGGGCGGACCGGATGCTCGAACTCATTTCGGGCGGGGAGGCGTCACACAAGCTGATCCGCTCGAAGGGCATTCATCTCGTCACGCATCGGCTCACGAACGGGCGTGCGCTCGCGGTCGGGCACAAAGGCGGGCATATCTTCGTGCTGCCATGGCGCGAGCATACGATCATCGGCACGACCGACACCGTGTTCACGGGACGGCCGGACGAGTTGAAGGTGACGGCGGAGGACATCAACGGTTACCTCGCCTATGTGAACGAGGCGCTGCCGGCGTTGAAGCTACAGCGCGATCATGTGCTGTACGCCTATGCGGGTTTGCGTCCGCTCGTCGATGACGGGTCGAAAGACAGTTACAACGCGAGCCGGCGCGCGGAGCTCGTCGATCACGCGGCCGAGGGTGGGCCGCAAAACCTGATCTCCGCGATCGGCGGCAAATGGACGACCTCGCGCGACAACGCGGAGAAATGCGTCGACATGATCGCGCGGAAACTTGGGACCGCGAAGGCGTGCGACACGGCGGAGGCGCCGCTGCCGGGCGCCCCGGGCCGGTTTCGGCCGTTCGCGGATAAGATCGACGCGGATGCGGCCGAGCTTTCGCCGTCGAGTGCGCGCAACCTCGCGCGCAACTACGGCGCGCGAGGTGGCGAGGTGCTGACGCTTGCGCGGAAGGACCCGGCTCTGCTTCGCACCGTGTCGCAACGGCTGCCCGATATTGCGGCGCAGGTGACGTTCGCCGTACGATCGGAAATGGCGATGACGCTCGACGACGTTTTGTTCCGGCGCACGGGGCTCGGCACGCTGGGGCCGCTTGAGGTCCGCGCGGTGGAAGAGGTGGCGGCACTGATGGCGCGCGAACTCGGCTGGAGCGAGGACGAGCGGGCGCGGCAGGCGGCCTCGATCGCCTGGCGCTACGAGGCGCTCTCGTGAAAACGCTCGCGGTCATCAATCCGAAGTCGGCGGGGGGCAAAACCGGCCGCGACACGGAAACGATCGCGCGCAAGCTCGCCGAAGTGACCGGGCCGTTGACCGTCGCGCTCACCAACGCGCCGATGGATGCGGCGCGCATCACCTCGCATGCGCTGCGCGACGGGTACGGGCGGGTCGTCGCGGTCGGGGGCGACGGCACGATCAACGAGGTCGTGAACGGGTTCTTCTCGAACGGGGTTGCGATCAATCCGGAAGCCGAATTCGCACTGCTCAATCTCGGAACCGGCGGCGACTTCCGCAAGACGTTTGATATCGACGCGGGGTTCGAGGCCTCATTGGAGCGCATCGCAGGCGGGCGCGTGCGGCAGATCGATGTCGGGCGCTTGAGCTTCGTCACCGCTGACGGCCAGTCCGGCACGCGGCACTTCGCCAACATCGCAAGCTTCGGCATGAGCGGCGACGTCGTCGACCGCGTCAACCGGTCGACGCTCGTGAAGCGCTTCGCGGGATCGTTCGCCTATACGTGGGGGAGCGTGATGAGCCTCTTCCGCTACAAGGCGAGGCCCGTGCGGTTGAAAGTCGACGCCAGCTTCGATGAGGTCGTGACGGTGTCGACGTGTGCGGTGTGCAACGGCCAGTTCTTCGGCGGCGGCATGCGCGTCGCGCCGAACGCCTCGCCTGACGACGGACTGCTCGACGTGATCGTCATCGGCGATGCGCCGCGGCGCGACGTGCTGAAGGCGATGAGCGAATTCTCGACCGGCCAGCACGTCAACAATCCGAACGTGAAGGTGTTCCGCGCGAAGTCGGTGATCGCGACACCCGTCGAGGCGACGCAAGGCGCGCCCGTCCTCATCGAGGCGGACGGCGAACTGCCCGGCCGCCTGCCTGCGATGTTCGAAGTCATGCCGAAGGCGTTGAAGTTCCGGGCGTAGATACCATCGCGTCCCTCTTTTTGTGGTGGTCGGCCCCCCCGGTCCAACGCTTCGCGTTGGCCGGAGGATAAACTCCGGCCGACCATCCACGACTTCTTGTCTGCGCAGGAAAGTCGTGGGTGGTTCGCCTTCGCGGACCATGACATCATTGGCCGAATGGAGAACAGCTGATGCCGATCGATCGCAGAGACACGCGCTGGAACGGGTGGGGTTGGGTGAAGGCGCACAATCCGCTCGAAGGGCGCGAGGCGGCTTGGGGGTGGATTGCGGAGGCGCTGA
>JAEUML010000331.1 GCA_016792785.1 Alphaproteobacteria bacterium | reverse complement strand
CGCAACCACGGCCTTTCTGCTGACCTCGGGCGCCGCCCTCGCGTTCGGCACGATCCACGGCTTGGGCCAGGATGCGGAGCACGAGCGCATCACGCGCCATGCCTTCACGTGTCCGGCGAACGCGCCCAGCGACGGTTGCTTCCAAAAGAAGACGCTGGATTCGCTGGCCGGCGCCAAGGGCACGTTCGGCGCCGTTGGGACGCCGGACCGCGGCACGCTCGTCTTCCGCGCCGAGGCGCACTGCGACGGCGCGGACCACTTCGATATCGCCGGTTATCCGCAAACCAAGGCTGAGGCGCAGGCGAAGCTCGAGGCCTGCCGCGCCTGGATGGCCAAGCAACTCGACGAGGCCGTGGAGGCGGCGGGCGATCTGCTCGACCGCAACGGCAACATCCGTGACAACCAAATCCCGACGAACTTCGCGTGCCGTTTTGGCGGCCGGATGAAGGGCAGGGCGAAGTGCAATGTGTTGGAGAGTTTCGGCATCCTGTTGCACGCCTCGCAGGACTTCTATTCGCACACGAATTGGACCGATGCCGCCGACAAGGCGCGCCCGCTCTCGGCCCTGAACCCACCGGGCTTGAACAAACGCGGGCCAGCGCCCTGGCTTGACTTACGCACGGATGGGCCGTTCCCCACCGGCCTGATCTCCGGCTGCTTTGAGGCGAAGTCGGCGATCTCGGAAGAAGCGAACTGCAACTACGGCCCCGCCAAGAGTCCCCGGGTCAAACATCTTGCGCTGAACAAGGACAAAGGCCGCATCGACCCCTCGATAGGCGACGGCGCGACCGAACGCGGCCGCCTGAACGACAATTTCAAGAACGCCGTCGAAGCCGCCGTCGCCGATTCGAAGGACAAGTGGGAAACGCTGAAGGAACAGCTGATCCTCACCTACGGCCCCTCCCGCGGCACCCGCATGATCTGCGCCCTGACACGCGACAAGCCGAAGAAGAGCTGCTGAGCGCCGCTACCACGCCACAAAGAACGGGTGGCGCGACGGGTCGAGGCAGCAGGCGATCCGTTCGCGGAAATTCGCGTGCGTCACCAGGGCAAGCGCTTCGGCCGGTTCGAAGAACCCAACCTCCAGCGACTCGGCGCTCGTGCGCGGCGCGCCACCGGCGCAACGGCCTCTGAACAGCACGTTCACAATGCTCTTCTCGAGCGATTGGAAGACGCCGCAGAAGACGAGATCGTCGACCTCGATGCCGGATTCCTCGTGCGCCTCGCGGCGCGCGGCCGCTTCAAGCGACTCGCCGATCTCGACCTGACCGCCGGGAATCTCCCAGCCGCGCAACGGCGACCGCACGAGCAACAACCGTCCGCGGTCGTCGAGTGCCGCAACCGCCGCGCTCACGATGTGGCGCGGCGATTGCCGCCAAACGGCGCCCTCGTACCAATTCTGCATAGGCGAAGAGGCGCTAAAGCGCCTCGATCGCAGTCGAGCAGGGCGAGGGCGGTTGGTTCGCGCGCTTCAGGCCGTCGAGAATGCGCTGCTTGTCTTCCGGTCGCACACCGATTTCGGTCGCGATCGACTTGATCGTCGCGTTCGCCGCCTCTTGGGTCATGCCGCCGGAGGCAACGGAACTGTCGATCACTTTGCACGCGCCAAGATAACTACCCGCCGCCGCACCGCCGAAACCGCCAACCGCAAAGCCGATGATGCCGCCCACCACGAACGTGAACAGAAACGCCAGAAAACGACCCATGTTTGCTCTCCTCGCAATGTGACCCACGCATCCGCGCGACTCAGCCCGTCGAAAGGTGAGGACTCAATGTGTCGCATTCAAGGCTGCCTGATGCCTGGGAGCGCCGGCATCTTGCCGGCCATTGAGAGAAGTGCCGGCTTGAAGCCGGCGCTCCCAGGCAGGACATCACGACGCGGAACATGCCCTTGAAACTTGCCCGCCGGTTCAGTAATTTCTGTCTAGACAGAAAGAACTGACAGGACCCGTGTCATGCCGCTGTCGCCAGTAATGGCCAAGATCGTGCTCCACTGGGGGGAAATGGGAGCGCGCTGGGGCGTCAACCGCTCCGTCGCCCAGATCCACGCGCTGCTTTGGCTGCACGGCCGGCCGATGCCCGCCGACGAAATCGCGGACACGCTGGGTATCGCCCGCTCGAACGTCTCGAACTCCATCGAAGAGCTTCAGACCTATCGCCTCGTCAGCCTGATCCACATGATCGGTGACCGCCGCAATTTCTACGAGGCCAAGGGCGACCCTTGGGACGTCGTCGAGAACATCGTCGAGGAGCGCAAGAAGCGCGAGATCGACCCGACGCTCGAGGTGTTGCGCGCCGCGCGCGACCTCGCTGCCGAAGACCCCACAACTCCGCCCGACGTGCGCCGCCGCGTGAACGAGATGCTCTCGTTCGTGGAGCGCTTGATGGGTTGGTACGACCAGATGAAGCGCGTGCCCCGGCCCACGCTTCAACGCCTCATCAAACTCGGCTCCGGCGTCGCGCGTCTCGTCGCCAAATAACGGAGAAACCCCATGCGGGTTCTGTCGGATCTCGTTTGGAGCGGCCCCCTCGCCCTCGACGAGGCGCATGGTGAGCGCAACGACACGATCGCACGCATCATCGGCGCGCGCGCGTGGATGTCGCTGCCGGAGGCGGTGCGCGTACGCTTCGCCCGCGTCGAGCCCGCACTCTATCGCGGCCGCACGCAAACGCGGCTGAGCCTCTTCGGGCGTGTCTTCGCATGGGCGCTCTTTCCCTTCGGCGCGCCGCTGCCGCTCTTCGCGGGCGAGAGCGACGCGCTGGTCAAAGTGGGCGTCAAGCACGGCGGCATGTCATGGACGCGGACCTACCGCGGGCCGCTGGGCTTGGCGTTCAGTGTGCGTTCGATCAAGCGGCCGTCGGCAGACGGCGGCTTGTTCGAATGCTGCGCGGGCGGATGGACGATGCTGCTGGATGTGTCCGCCGACCATGGCAGCCTCGTCTTCCGCTCGCGCAAGTTCTTCTGGCGCTGGCGCGGCTTGAGCGTGCCGTTACCGGTGTGGATCACCCCCGGCATCGCCGAGGTGCGCCACACCGACATCGGCGAAGGCCGTTTCCGCTTCACGCTGACGTTCGACCATCCGGGGCTCGGTCGCACAGTGTTTCAGGACGGCGTGTTCGAGGATCCGTCGTCATGACGCTGACCACTCTCATCCTGCTCACACTTCAAACGCTTCTCGGCGCGCTCGACAACGTGCTGCATCACGAATTGACGGAACGCCTGCCGAGTAAACCGTCCGCGCGGCGCGAGCTTGCCCTGCACAGCGCGCGCGAGACGATCTATGGCGTTCTCTTCCTCGTCTTCGCTTGGATCGAACCGGCGGGGCTGTTCGCGCTCGCCGTCCTCGCATTGCTCGTGACGGAGGTCGCCATCACGATCGCGGACTTCCTCGAAGAAGATCGCACGCGCAACCTGCCGCCGTTCGAGCGCGTGTTGCACACGGTGCTCGCAGTGCTCTACGGCGCTTTCTTGGGCCTCGTGCTGCCGTGGTTAGTGGTGCAGGCGAACGCACCGACCGCCGTGACCCTGACCTCCCATGGCCTCTTTTCGTGGTTCTTCACGCTGGCGTCATTTGGCGTGCTCGCGTTTGCGGTGCGCAACGCGATCGCCGTTCGAATGCTGGCAGCGTCAGCAGCGCCCGCCCGGACGCTTCCGCCACCGAGCGGCCGCACCGTGCTGGTCACCGGCGCGACCGGTTTCATCGGTTCGGCCCTGGTCGAACGTCTGTTGGCGCGCGGCGACCGCGTCTTTGTGCTTACCCGCGATCGGCGCCAGTCGCGTGCGCTGTTCGGCGATCGCGTGACGCATGTTGAACGCCTGGATGCGCTTCCGCGCGAGACCCGAGTCGACGCGACTGTCAATCTTGCCGGTGCACCGGTCATCGGCCTGCCATGGACGCGCGCGCGTCGCGCACAGCTCTGGCGCTCGCGCATCGACTTCACGGACGAACTGATCCGCTGGATCAAGACGCTCGATCACGCGCCGGCCGTGCTGGTGAACGCTTCGGCGATCGGCTTCTACGGCGACAGGGGCGATGCGATCGTGACCGAAAGCGAAGGCGCCGGCCATGGATTTGCCGCCGATCTGTGTCGCCTATGGGAAGACGCCGCGAGCCGCGCAGAATCCCTTGGCATGCGCGTCGTCTCGCTGCGCATCGGCCTCGTGCTGGACGCTGCTGGAGGCGCGCTACCCATGATGGCCTTGCCCGCAAGGTTCGGCCTTGGCGCAGTATTCGGACGGGGCACGCAGTGGATGAGTTGGATCGCGCGGCCCGACCTCCTGCGCATGATCTTGGCTGCGATCGACAATCCGCTCTGGCATGGCGCGATCAACGCGACCGCGCCCGAACCAGTGCGCAACGCCGACTTCCAACGCACCCTGGCGCGCACGCTTCGCCGTCCGCTGTTCCTCGCAGTCCCCGCCTGGTTGCTGCGCACGATATTGGGCGAAATGAGTTCGATCTTTCTCTTCTCTCAGCGTGTCGTACCGGCAAGGGCGCAGGCGCTGGGCTTCACGTTCGATGTCCATTTCGCCGCCGATGCGCTGGCGTTGCTGCTCGGCCCGCCGCCGGCAGCGCTTCCCGAGACCGCGCCGCAGTTGTCTTCGGCACCGAACTTGGTGAAGACTGAGCCATCGCAAACGGCAGTGAAGGAAGCAGCCGAATGACAATCAC
>JAEUML010000307.1 GCA_016792785.1 Alphaproteobacteria bacterium | reverse complement strand
GCGACCTACATCGTCGCTGAGGGCGGCAAGATCGCGCACGCTTATGTGAACCCCGACTTCCGCGAACGGCTTGATCCGGCAGAGATCGTGGCGAAACTGTCCGCCCGATGACGGACAAAACGCTCGCTGACGAAATGAAGGCGATCCGCGAGAGCGCCAGCGAACGCTCGCGCCGCCTCTACGACGCGTTGGTTCAACATCTGAACGAAACCGGTGCGCTCAGCGGCGCGTTGAAGGCCGGCGACACGTTTCCCGATTTCCAGCTGGTCAGCGCCGAGGGCAATTTTGTCACCCGCGCCGACATCCTCGCGAAAGGACCCGCCGTCGTCGTCTTCGACCGCGGCGCATGGTGTCCCTATTGCACGGCCGTGCTCGGTGCGCTGGACAAAGTCGTGCCCGCGATCGCCGCTGCCGGCGCGCGCCTCGTCGCGATCACGCCCGAGGCGGGTGGCGCGGCGCTGCGCACGAAGGTCGACCGTAGCCTCGGACTTGAACTGCTCTGCGATCTCGACAGCCTGCTCGCGCTCGAGTGCGGCCTCGTCTACAAAGTGTCGGACGAATTGCGCGGGGCCTATCTCGACCGCGGCATCGACCTCGAACGCATCTACGGCAACCCGTCGTGGATGCTGCCTGCGCCCGCCACGTTCGTCGTGCGCAAGGACACGACGATCGCCTACGCGAATGTGGCCGCCGACTTCAGATTTCGCGAAGACCCCGACGAAATCCTCAAGCAATTGCAAGCATTGCGCTGACCGGTACGTTCGCATCATTGCGCCGAATCGCCCGTTGCCGCATCTTTTGCGGGTGATTCTCTCTGTCCAAGACTTGAGGTGCGCTGATGGCAAGTCCGACCGATTTCGCTGTGAAGCACGGCGTCGCAACCGCAGGTGCGATCCCGACGACGATCGCCACGGCCTGGTATCTGGAAACACTGAGCCCCGCCGGCATCGCGCTCGTCTTCGTTCTCTTCCTCGCGGTGTTCAACGCGCTCGCCATGTTCGTGCCCGGCCGGAAATCCGGCTGACACACATCATGAAATTGATCCCATCGGCGTTCGCCGCCGCCGCGCTGACCGCGCTTGCGCTCACCGCTTGCTCGCAACAAGAATCGGCGAGTGCGCCGCCGCCCGCCAGCGAAGAGGTCGCAA
Source organism: Alphaproteobacteria bacterium (assembly GCA_016792785.1). Classification (GTDB taxonomy): domain Bacteria; phylum Pseudomonadota; class Alphaproteobacteria; order Micropepsales; family Micropepsaceae; genus SZUA-430. The sequence continues at coordinate 5,197 of JAEUML010000307.1, read as the reverse complement.
CCGCCGAGCCCGCGCCGCCGGACGCGCCCGCCGCACCGGTCAGCACACCTGCGCCCGCGCCCGTGGTGGCGGCGCCCGAACCGCCGAGCATCGACGACATCGCGCCCGGCGCGGGTATTCCCGGAGACTCGGGATCTGTCGGCAGTGCGATGCCGCCTGCCGCTGCTGGCGACCCGCCGCCTCCAGTCCCCGCACCGGCCCCGGCGGCAGCACCACCGGGGTCATCGCCGCCCGCGTCAGCAAACGGTTACGGCGCGCCGAAGAACGGCCACTCCGGCAGCAAGGTGCTGAGCTACTTCCAAAAGGCGCGCACGAAGATCGACCCGAACCGCGCGTTTGGTTTCGTCCTGATGACGAAAGTCGCCGTCAGCGACGACGACAAGCGCACACAGAAAACGTTCTGCACCACGTTGCTCGCCACGATGGACTTCATGACGCCCGGCGCCGTCGCCTCATCCGCGCCCGCCGAAGTGCTAGCCACGTATTGGCCGGTCGTTGGCTCTCGCGAATCCTATGAGATCAAGCAGGCCTTCAGCGAGCGCAACTGCGACGACCTGATCGCATGGTATGACTTCACGCTCGCCCGCACGCTTGCGTCCAAAGCGGGCGTCGCGGAAATGTCGGGTCCGCTGCTCATCACCTGGCCATCGATGGGCGCCGACGGCCGTACCGCGCGCGACCCGCTGATCGTGGACTTTTCGAAGGCGAACCAGGAACGCGCCACCAAGGCGCTTCAATATTGGTTCCGCCAGGTGAAGTCGCGCCCCGACCTTTGGACGAACCGCATCCGCGAAGGCACGATCCGCGCCGAACTCGCCGACGCCGTCAACGATACCGCCGGCGTCCTGCTGACCGTCATGGCCGGCAAGTGGGATTCGCTGACCGTCGTCGCGTCTGCCGAGGCTTCGCCCTAGTGCGCCTTGCCCCAGTCGCGGGTGCGGGCGAGTTTGACGAAGGCGTCGCTGGCGGGTGAGAACTTGCGCCCCGCGACGGTGCCGAGCGTGATCGACCGCTCGAAGCTTCCCTCGAGCGGTTTGACGACGAGCCCATGCCCGCCTGCCATGCTCGTGGGTAGGACAGCGACGCCGAGACCTTCGCGCACGAGCGACAGCGTCTGACCGCAATTGCCCGCGCGCGTGCGAATTTTCGGCTTCACGCCCGCGTCCGCACACAGCTGTTGAAAGCGCGGGCCGACCGGGCAGTGCATCAACTCGATCATCTCGACCCCATCGAGGTCGGTGACCGTGACGCCCTTCTTGGCGGCCAAGGGATGGGCTGCCGTCATCACGATCGACAGCGGCTCCTTGTGCAAGGTCCAGCTGCGCAGCCGCTCTGCCTCCTCGGGATCGTCGCCGACCAGGATCACGTCGAAGTCGCCCGCGACGGCGTCGTCGACGAGCTTCGCATCCGGTACGCTTGAAACTGTGAGCTCGACCGATGGCACGGCCTTCTGCACGCTACCGAGCACGCCCGCGATCGCATCCGCGGGCACAAGTCCCGAAACGCCGAGGCGCAAGTGCGCGACCTCGCCCTTCTTGAATCCCGTCGCAAGCTGCTTGGCCGCCTGCGCCGCCTCGAACGTGCGCTCAAGATGCGGCAGCATCGCCCGGCCGAGTTCCGTCAAGTGCGTGTTCGCCCGCTCGCGGTGGAACAGCAACCCGCCAAATTCCTCTTCCAGCTTCTGAATCGCGCGTGTCAGCGAAGGCTGCGCGACGTTGCATTCCTCGGCCGCCTTCGTGAAGTTCAGCGTGCGGCAAACGGCGAGGAAATAGCGGACCTGATGCATCTCCATGCCAGGACGATATGCCGGAAACTGGCCCGCAATCCAGTCCAAAACAGGCGTGTGGCGCGGGTCCGGCCCGGCTATAGTCCGCCCAACCAGGGTTTCTCCGAGTCCGCGATGTCCCGCGCCGAGCGTCTGAAGATTCTTGCCGAACTCGAGCGCAAGATCCTGTGGCTCGCATCCTGGACGATCCACAACGCGAACCATTTGCGCGACCACGGGGACGGTTTGAAGGTTGGCGGTCATCAAGCCTCGTCCGCGTCCCTCGCCTCGATCATGACCGCGCTCTACTTCGCGGTGCTTCGCCCGGAGGACCGCGTCGCCGTGAAACCGCACGCGAGCCCGAACTTCCACGCGATACAATACCTTCTGGGCCACCAGACGATCGACAAGCTGCAGAATTTTCGCGGCTACAAAGGCGCGCAAAGCTACCCCTCGCGCACGAAGGACACGGACGACGTCGACTTCTCGACCGGCTCGGTGGGCCTCGGCGTCGCGCAAACGCTGTTCTCGTCGCTGGTGCAGGACTACGTCCGCGCCCACGGGTGGGCCGCAAACCGCCGCGAAGGCCGGATGGTCGCGCTCATCGGTGACGCGGAGATGGACGAAGGCAATATCTTCGAAGCGTTGCTCGAAGGCTGGAAGCACGGCGTCCGCAACACGTGGTGGATCGTCGACTACAACCGCCAAAGCCTCGACGCCGTTGTGCGCGAAGGCCTGTGGTCGCGCTTCGAGTCGATGTTCCGCAACTTCGGTTGGGACGTTGTGATCCTGAAATTCGGCTCGCTGCTCGAAGCCGCGTTCAAGGAGCCGGGCGGCGAGAAGCTGCGCGCGTGGATCGACGCTTGCCCGAACCAGCTCTATTCCGCGCTCACCTATCAAGGCGGCGCGGCGTGGCGCAAACGTCTGCTCGACGACATCGGCGATCAGGGGCCTGCCACGAAGTTGATCGAGCGCCGTAGCGACGCCGACCTCGCGCGTCTGATGATGAACCTCGGCGGCCACGACCTGCCGCATCTCGTGGACGCGTTCGAGAAGATCGACCACGACCGCCCGACCTGCTTCATCGCCTACACGATCAAGGGCTACGGCTTGCCGTTCGCCGGTCACAAGGACAACCACGCAGGCCTGATGACGCCGGCCCAGATGGAAGCGTTGCGCGGCGTGATGAACGTGCGCGAAGGACGCGAGTGGGACAAGTTCGAAGGCCTCGCGTTGCCCGAAAGCGAACTCGTCGACTTTCTGTCGAACGTGCCCATTGCGCGTGAAGGCCGCCGCCGCTTCACCGCGCCGCGTCTCGACGTGCCGCCCGTGCTGAAGGTTCCGATCGCGGGCGAGATGTCGACGCAAGCGGGCTTCGGCAGTCTGATGAACGAACTCGGCCGCGAGAAGAGCGAGCTTGCCGCCCGCATCGTCACCTGCTCGCCCGACGTCACCGTGTCCACAAATCTGGGCGCCTGGGTCAACCGCCGCGGTCTGTTCGCACGCGAGACGCTGGCCGACACGTTCAAGAAGGAGCGCATCCCCTCGACGTTCACCTGGGAATTCGGACCGAAGGGCCAGCACATCGAACTCGGCATCGCCGAGATGAACCTGTTCATTCTTCTGTCCGCGCTCGGCCTCTCGCATTCGCTGAACGGCGAGCGCCTCATCCCCGTCGGTACGCTCTACGATCCGTTCATCGCCCGCGGCCTCGATGCGCTGAACTATGCGTGTTACCAGGACGCCCGTTTCATCATCGTGGCCACGCCGTCCGGCATCACGCTCGCCCCCGAAGGCGGCGCGCATCAATCGATCGCCCAGCCCCTGATCGGCCTCTCGCAAGACGGTCTCTGCGCGTTCGAACCCGCCTACGTCGACGAACTCGCCGTCATGCTGCGCTTCGCGTTCGACTACATTCAACGCGACGGGGAAGGGGACGCCGACGAACGCACGTGGCTGCGCGATCAGACGGGCGGCTCGGTCTATCTGCGTCTCTCCACGCGCCCGATCGAACAGCCGAAGCGCGAGATGTCGGATAACACCGCGCAAGGCATTATCGACGGTGCCTATTGGCAGCGAAGGCCCGGCGCGAACGCGCAGGTCGTCGTGGCCTACATGGGCGCGATCGCGCCGGAAGCGGTCGAGGCGGTGGGCCTCATGGCCGAAGACCGCCGCGACGTCGGCCTGCTCGCCGTCACGTCCGCTGACCGGCTAAATGCCGGCTGGACCGCGGCGCAACGGGCACGCGAGCGCGGCCTCGTTGGCGCGAAATCGCATATCGAGCGTCTGCTCGCCGAAATCCCGCCGGACTGTGCGCTCGTCACAGTGCTCGACGGCCATCCCGCGACACTGGCTTGGCTGGGATCCGTGCACGGCCACCGTGTGCGCGCGCTCGGCGTCGAACATTTCGGACAGACAGGCTCGCTCGCCGAGTTGTACAAGCACTACGGAATCGACGCGAACGCGATCATCCGCGCGGCCCAGGCCATCGCCCCCGGCCGCCCGATCCGCCACCTGCGCGTCGCCACGTGAACAAGGAGGTCCCAATGCGCAAAGTCCTTTTGTCCTCGCTCGCCGTCCTGCCGCTCGCCGCATGCAGTGGCCTCTCCGTCGGTGTCGGCGTCGGCGGCGGTTCCGGCAATGTCGGTGTCGGCGCTTCCGCGTCCGTCGATGTCGGCAGCAATGCGCCCGCCGGTTCGACGTCGCGTGTCACAGTCACGATGTACAAGATCGACGACAACGGTATCGGGGCGGAGATCGGCACTCTGTCGCTGATGGACACGCGCGGCGGTCTGGAAGTGATCCCGAAGCTGCGCGGTCTGCCGCCGGGTCCGCGCGGTTTCCACGTGCACGAGAACCCGAACTGCGGCCCCGCACTGAAGGACGGCAAGATGGTCGCGGGCCTCGCCGCCGGCAACCACTACGATCCGAACGCGACCGGCAAGCACGAAGGCCCGAAAGGCGACGGCCATCGCGGCGACCTGCCCGTGCTCATGGTCGACAAAGACGGCAACGCGACCGAACGCCTGCTCGCGTTTCGCCTTCAGGTTTCCGCAGTGCGCGGGCGCGCGTTCGTCATCCACGAAGGTGGCGACAATTTCTCCGACCAACCGAAGCCGTTCGGCGGCGGCGGCGCGCGCATCGCCTGCGGCGTGGTCAGCCAGCAATGGGACGAGGCGCAGTAATGTCGGCGCTGAAAGTCTACGGATACGCCGCGTCGCGCGCGATCCGCACGCTTTGGATGTGTGAAGAACTGGGCGTGCCGTACGAACACGTCAAGACCACGACCGCCGACGGCGGCACGCGCAAGCCTGAGTTTCTGAAGATCAACCCGGCGGGCCACATTCCCGCGATCGACGACGGCGGCTTCACATTGTCGGAGTCGATGGCGATCAATCTCTATCTCGCGAAGAAGCACGGCAAGCTCTATCC
>JAEUML010000280.1 GCA_016792785.1 Alphaproteobacteria bacterium | reverse complement strand
ACCATGCGCTTGCCGATGTTGTCGCCGGCGAGGAGGCCGATGAGGGCGCTTGGGGTGTTTTCGATGCCGTCGATGATGTCTTCGGGCACCTTCATCTTGCCGGCCTTGACCCAAGACTGCAGATCGGCGAGCGCCTGCTCGCGTTCGGCGTTGTAATCCATCACGATGAAGCCCTGCATCTTCAGCCGCTTCGTCACGATAAGGCCGGGGATGCCGCGCGGACCGTGGCGCGGTGCGGCGCCGTCATATTGGCTGACCGCGCCGCAGCAGGAAATGCGGCCGTGGTTGTTCATGCGGAACAGGCAGGCTTCCAGAATATCGCCGCCGACATTGTCGAAATAGACGTCGATGCCTTTGGGTGCCGCCTCTTTCAGCGCGCCGCCGACGGCCTGGGCCTTGTAGTCGATCACGGCGTCGAAGCCGAGTTCGCGCTTCAGCCACGCGCACTTGTTCTCGCCGCCTGCGATGCCGACGACGCGGCAGCCTTTGATCTTCGCGATCTGGCCGACGAACGTGCCGACGGAACCCGCCGCGGCGGAGACGACGACGGTTTCGCCGGGCTTCGGCTCCCCGACCTTGAGCAGGCCGAAATATGCGGTCAGGCCCGCGATGCCGTAGACGCTGAGGAGATGCGAGAGCGGTTCGATGCGCGGCAGTTTCTGCGCGTGTTTCGCGGGGAGCGCCGCGTACTCTTGCCAGCCGGTATCGGCGAAGACGAGATCGCCTTTCGTGAAGCCTTGCGCCTTCGCTTCGACGACCTCCGCGACGGCGCCGCCGGCCATCACCTGCCCCGCTTCGATCGCAGCGCGGTAGGTCGCGCCTTGCATCCAAGCGCGGTTCGCGGCGTCGAGCGAGATCAGTTTCGTCTTGAGCAGGAGTTCGCCGTCTTTTGGCTGCGGTATCGCGCCTTCGGCGAGACGGAAGTGCTCAGGCCCGAGCTTGTCCTTCGGGAGCTCGACGATGTGGATTTGGCGATTTCTTGACATTGGTGGTCTCCCGTCGCGCGATGGTGCGAGCAAAGGTTTTCACACAAAGCCGCAAAGAAGCAAAGAAACGAAGAGAGTGAACTCTCGGCGCGCAGCGCCATTCACACGGTTTGGTTGCGCGCCTGCGGCGCGCGGTTGCCTCCAGCGCCTTTGCTTCTTTGTTTCTTTGCGGCTTTGCGTGAATCTTCCTGTGGGTACCGCCGCGCGGAGTTAGCTGCCAAAAGCCTGGCGCATCGCTTTGGCGGCGTCGGCGATGGCTTCGCGGGCGGTAGGTAGGACGGCAGACATATTGAAGAAGCCGTGGACCATGCCGGGGTAGTCGACATAGACGGCGGCGACGCCGGCGCGGTTCAGTTTGTCGGCGTAGGCTTTGCCTTCGTCCTTCAACGGGTCGAAGCCCGCGGTCACCACATAGGCGCGCGGCAAGCCCGCGACGTCCGGTGCGGCGAGCGGCGAGACGCGCCAATCGTTCAGGTCGGTCTCAGGCGTTAGGTATTGGTCGAAGAACCAATCCATCGTCCGCTTTTCGAGGAAGTAGCCTTCGGCGAAAGCGGTCATCGAATCCGTCTTCGCGCGCGCTTGGGTCACGGGATAGATGAGCAGCTGAAACACGATCCGCGGGCCGCCCTTTTGCTTTGCCATCAGGCAGACGACCGCGGAGAGGTTGCCGCCGGCGCTGTCGCCGGCGACCGCGACGCGGTTCGGGTCGATGCCGAGCTTCGCGGCGTTTTGTTCGATCCACTTCACGGCGGCGTAGCAGTCGTCCGACGCGGCAGGGAATTTGTGTTCCGGCGCGAGGCGGTAGTCGACGGAGACGAGGCGCGCGCCGGTTTCGTTCGCGAGCGTACGGCAGAGCGCGTCGTGCGTGTCGAGATCGCCGATCACCCAGCCGCCGCCATGGAAGTAGACAACGCAGGGCAGCGCCGCGCCGCCGCCAGCGACCGGCGAATAGACGCGCAGTTTGATGTCGCCAGCGGGGCCCGGCATCGTGATGTTCTCGATCTTGCCGATGGCAAGGCCCGTCGGCTCCAGCATCGAGGCCATCGTGCGGTAGAGTTCGCGCCCCTGCACCGGCGGCACCTCCCACAGCTTCGGCATGGGGTTGGCGGCCATCTGATCCATCAGGCCTTTGACTATCGCGTCGAGCGCCATCGTTCGGTTCCGTTCGTCCTCAGCGGCGCGCATCAAATAGGCCGTGCGCGGCGTGTGCAAGGGTTTCGAATTCAACCGGCGCGGCGCTTGTTAAGACATCGGTAAGGAATGGGCGTCGCAGACCTTAACCGGGTTGCAGCACGGCGCGTGGCACGATTTCCGACAACTGTTCCCTGCGAGCGTCCTTAGGTCCTTTGAGCGCGTTCACGTCCGTCCTTCGTCGTTTCGCCTGCTGCCTCACCGCAGGACTGATGCTCTGCGTCATGAGCGCGGGTGCGTGGGCGGCGCCACAACCGGCGAACGGGTCGCTCGATCTCTCCGCTTGGGACTTTCGCGCCGACGGCAGCGTGGGACTCGACGGCGCGTGGCGCGTGTACCACGGGCGCTGGGCACATGAGATCGACGGTGCGACGCCGGTGGTGCGCACGATGCCGGAGCGGTGGACGAACGCGGGTGAAGCGGGACGCGGGTACGCCACCTACGCGTTGACTCTGACGTTGCCGCCCGCAGCGGACGGCGAGCGGTATGCGGTCGACACGGGTTACTTCTATACCGCCTATCGTGTCTATGCGAACGGCGAGCTGATCGCGTCGAGCGGTACGCCGTCAGCCACGGCCGAAGGCGAGGTGCAACGCGTGTACAGTCTGCTCGCGCCGTTGCCGGCGGGCGCGCGGACCATCGACCTGCGGTTCGAAGTGTCGAACCATTTGCGCAAATCCGGCGGCGTATTCATGGCGCCTTCCGTGGGACTCGAACGCGCCATGGCCGCAAGCCGCACATGGCACGTCGCGTTCGCGTTCGTGCTGCTCGGTGCGATGTTGTTTGCTGCCGCCTATCACTTCCTCGTTTTCTGGCTGACGCCCGATGCGCGCAGCAGCGTCTGGTTCGGCGCGGCGGCGACAGTTCTTGCCGTGCGGTCGGCGTTGATCGAGCCCTTGGCGCCCAGCTTCTATCCGTTTCTGGGCCAGGATTGGCTTTGGCGGATCAACTTTGCGGCGACGCTGCTCGTCATCCCTGCGGTCTTCCGCTTCTTCACGTTGACGTTTCCCGACCATGTACGGGCGCGTTACGCTTGGCCGCTCCACGTTCTGTGCGGCGCCGGTGCGATCGCGAGCTTTGTGATGGGCGCCGATGCCGGCGCTTGGGCGATCAAGGCTATGGAGTACTACCTAGCGCCGCTGGTGCTCGCTTACATCACCTACGGTGTAGCCCACGCGGCGTGGGACCGGGTTCCGGGCGCACAGATCGCGGCGTTCGGTTGGGTGCTAAGCGCTGCGACCGCGACCCACGACATTCTGCTCGACACCAATCTGATCGCGACGAACATCAATCTGGTGCCGTTCGGGTTCATTGGGTTTCTGCTGTGCCTTTCGGGCACGCTTGCCGCCCGCTCGAACGACACGCTGCGGCGGACGGCGATGCGCAACGACGATCTCGAGCTCGCGGTCGCGGATCGAACGCGAGAGCTTCGTGCGAAGGTCGCCGAACTGGAAGCGAGCCAGGTCGCGCTCGAACAGGCGCGGCGCGAGGCCGTGTCGGCGAACGTCGCGAAGTCGCGCTTCCTCGCGACGATGAGCCACGAACTCAGGACGCCGTTGAACTCCATCCTCGGCTTCTCGGACATCATCCGTAGCGAGACGCTAGGTCCCGTCGGCGACCGGCGCTATGTCGACTATGCGGGCCATGTGCACGACAGCGGATCGCATCTTTTGATGCTGATCAGCGACGTTCTCGACATTTCGCGCATTGAGGCGGGCAAGGTCGAGCTGCGCTGCGAGCCGCTCGACATCGGCGAGATCTGCGCGGCGGCGCTCAGGCACGCGGCGACGCGCGAGCGGCGTGCAGGTGAGGCCGTGACCACTTCGTTCGAGCCGAGCCTGCCGCTCGTCAACGCCGATGAGCGCGCGGTGACGCAGATGGTCATCAACCTTGTTTCGAACGCCATGAAGTTCACGCCACCGGATGGACGGATTACGCTTGCGGCGCGGCAACGCGCAGACGGCGGGGTTTCGATTGAAGTGGCTGACACCGGCGTCGGGATGGAGGCCGAAGACATTCCGAAGGCGCTCGCGCTGTTCTCGCAGGTCGACGACGGCCATTCGCGCCGGCATGAGGGAACGGGGCTTGGCCTGCCGATCGTCAAGTCGCTGATCGAACTGCACGGCGGGCAGCTTCACCTGACGAGCGAAAAGGGCAAGGGCACGACGGTGCGGCTCGACCTCCCGGCCAGCGCCAATGTCACGAGCGACGCCGCGGCGGCGTAGTGCCGCTAACGGGTCTCCGCAAACACCAAGGCAATGTCGGTCGCGGTGTCGAACATACCTTGACCCGGTGGCTGCGTCGTCGCGTTCGCGCTCAAGGCCACCACGATTTTTTGGTCGGGCAGCATGACGAGCATCGCCTGGCTGCCGACGGCGACGCCGCCGTGGTGGACGGCGCGCCACGACTTACCCGGAAAGGTGGGGTCCGTGATCTGGTCTACGCGGACGCCGAGCGCGTAGTTTTGGCGGTTGACCTTGCCGTTCGCGAGCGTGCGGGGCGTGAACATCACTTGCAGCGTTTCGCGCCCGACCACTTCGCCACGCAACAGCGCGGCACCGAAGCGTGCGAGATCGGTCGGCGTCCCGCGGAAGCCGCCGCCCGCCCATTTGCCGCTTGAGTTCGTGAACGGTGCGGGAAGGACGGCGCCGTCGCGCAAGATGTTCTGATAGTCAGACGCGCGTCCGGGCACGGGACGCAGCTTGTCGTCGGGGCCGGTGCCGGTGAGCTGCAGCGGCGTAAACAGCTCTGCCTGCATCAACTCGAGGAACGGTTTGCCGGCCGCGGCTTCCATCACTGCGCTGAGTAGATTGAAGCCGTAAGAGCTGTAGGCAAAGTCCGTGTCCGGCTTGAAGAGCAGCGGATCGTTCGCGAAGACGGCCAAGCTGTCGACCACGCGGTCGTATTGCCCCGTTGCGCCGAACTCCGAGAATGTCGGCGGCGAGAGGACGAAATTGTAGTGACGTATGCCCGCTTGGTGCGACAACAGCTGGCGCACGGTCATCACATGTTCCTTCTGCGGGAACGATGGCAGGTATTTTCGGATGTCGGCGTCGAGGTCCAGAACGCCGCGCTCGGTGAGCTTCATAGCAACGGCGGCGGTCAGTGTTTTCGAGACGCTGCCGATGGCGAACGGCGTGTCAACTTTGGCGGGCGCCTTGCTTTCGAGCGAAGCCCAGCCGCGCGCCTCTTGCCACACGATGATGCCGTCGACGGCCACGGCAACCGAAACGGCGGGATAGCCCATCTCCCTGCGCAGTTGCTCGAGCCGCTCGGCGGCGCGTGCGATAGCGCCGCTTTGTGCGCCGTCGATCTGGCGGGTATCGATAGTGGACGACTTCGCGAGGTCGGGGATTGCGACCTTGTTCGACTCGTACAGCGCGAAGAGAGAGCCGGCCGCCAATGCTGCAAGCAGCAACAAGCCGAGCACAATGCGGATCAGCCAGCGCATATTGTCCCCCCATTTTCGCGCACAAGCGGTGCTAGTGAGCAAATGGGACCGAATTGAGGCGCGTTCAAGCCGCAGAGAGCGGCTAAACGACGATGACATCCTCCGGCGGCGTCTTGGCGTAGAGGGCTTCGACGAGTTTGGCGCGGCGGTCGAGTGTGGCGCGCTGGTTGACGTAACCTTTGTCCGTGATCTCGTGGCCGTCGATCGATGGCGGTTCGGTCATCAGCATCACGCGTGCGACTTTGCCGGAGGACCCGCCGGCTGCCTTGTTGAGTTTGCGTAACGCTTCGCGGATGAACTCTTCCACCGCTTTCGAGCGGAGGAGTTCGTCGGGCGTTTTCAGGTTCGGGTCGGCACAGATCTCGCGCGCGGCGCCCATGTTCGGCCAAGCGAGGACGCCGATGAATTCCTTGTCGAGGCCCGCGATCACACAGTCTTGGATCAAGGGCGAGGCGGCGGCGATGATCTCGGCACGGAGCGTGCCGACCGAAACCCAAGTACCGGAGGAGAGCTTGAAGTCCTCCGTCACGCGGCCGTCGAAGATGAGGCCCTTTGCCGGTTCGTAAGGGTCGACGAACTTTGCGGCATCGCCGAGCTTGTAGAAACCTTCTTCGTCGAAGGCGGCCTCGGTCAGGTCGGGGCGGTTCAGGTAGCCCGGCGTCACCGTCGGGCCTTTCACGCGGACTTCGAGCTTCTGGCCGTTCGGGACCAGCTTCAGCGTGACGCCGGGGAGCGGCAGGCCGATCAGACCCACCCGTTCGGTCAGCCAGTGAACGACCGTGATGCCTTGCGTTTCCGTGGCGCCGTACATCGTCGTGAGCGCGATGCGGTGGCCCGTCGATTTGATCGCGAGCGCTTGCATGCGGTCGTAGAGGTCGTCGGAGAGCGTCGCGCCGCCGTAGCCCATGTACTTCAGTTTGGCGAAGAATTTGTCGCGAAGCTTGTCGTCGCGCTCCATCGCGTCGGCCAGCATCGCGAAGGCGATCGGGGCGGAGCCGAAGACCAACGGGGAAACCTCGCGCAGGTTCCGGATCGTCTCGTCGAACATGCCGGGGATCGGCTTGCCGTTGTCGAGATAGATCGTGCCGCCCGCGTTCAAGTTGCCGTTGAAGCCGATGTTGCCGGCGGAAATGTGGTTCCACGGCATCCATTCGAGGCTCTCGGGGATTTCGTCGGGGTTCGGCGGCTCGGCGCGCAGTGACTCCTGCCCCGCGATCACGGCGCACATCATGCCATGCGTTTGAATCACGCCCTTCGGCATGCCGGTCGAGCCCGAGGTGAAGAGGTACTTGGCGACGGTCGCGTGGTCGATCTTGTCCATCGACGCGCGCACCGCCGGACCTGCGTTTGTTTCCAGCAAGCTCTCGTAGGACGTGGAGGGGAGTTCGGGTGCCGGGATCACGGTTACGACTTCGACGCCGGCGAGGTCGAGCGCCTTGATCGCTCTCGCGTAGAGCGGGCCGTTGTCGACGAAGATCATCTTCGGCTTCGTCAGTGCGGCGACATGGCGAAGCTTGCCGTGATCTTGGCTGAACAGCGAATAGGCGACGGACACGGGCGCGACCGGCACGCGCGCCTTCATGGCGCCCAGCATCATCGTCGCGTGCTCGATCGAGTTGCCGGAGAGGATGAGGAGCGGCGTGTCGGGGCCGAGTTTGCGGTCGAGCAGCGCCTCAGCGATCGCGCTCGCACGCTGGTTCATTTCGCCATACGTGATGGTGCGCCAGGGGCCCTGGGGCGTGCGCTGGGCGAGCAAGTTGCGGGTCGGGTGTTCGGCCGCGCGCTGCTCAAGCAGATGGGCGATCGAGCGGTGCTGCTGTCCCAGGTCGTAGAGCGAGCGGATGATGTAGGAGCCGTCGCCCCGACGCTGCGAGTAGATCTTCGGCGGCAGCATCGGCAGGGGTTTGAACGGCGGCAGGGTCTTGGCCGACACGGTCATAGGGTCTTCCTTCCAAAGCTCAATGGCGTGCCCCCGATATTGCATGAGGCAAGCGGCTTTGCCATCGCCGTCCCGTGTGCGAATACTGGTTCCAAACTACGAACAAGACCTGAGGAAACGACGATGACAAGACGCAAGCCACTTGCGCCCGCAAAACATGCCACTGCCGCCGAGGTTGCGGCCTTGGTCAAATCGGGCATGTGGCTCGACTTCGGTGGGGCAAACACGCAACCCGAAGTCCTGGACCAGGCGGTGGCCGCGCGGCGGGGCGAGCTCTTCGACGTCAAGGTCCGCTCGTGCCTTTCCATCCGGCCGGTCTTCATGTTCGAGACCGATCCGGAGTCGAAGCACTTCCAGGCGTTCAACTGGCACTTCAGTCCTTACGACCGGATGAAGCACGACGCGGGGCGCTGCATCTATATCCCACTCAATCTGGGTGAAGTGCCCGACTACTACCGACGCTTCATCGAGCCGCCGGACATTCTGATGCTGCGTACGGCGCCGATGGACAAAGACGGGTACTTCAACCTTGGGCCCAGCAATGTGTGGATCGGGGCCGCCCTCGAGCGGGCGAAAACGGTTGTGCTCGAGACGTCACCCTCCGTGCCGCGGGTGCACGGCGTCGACAACGCCATTCATGTCAGCGAGGTCGACTATATCGTCGAAGGCACAAAGGCGCCGCTGACGGAACTGCACAACGCGCCCATGACGGATATCGACCGGAAGGTCGCCGAGCTCATTGCGGGCGAAATCGACGACGGCGCCTGCATTCAGATCGGCATCGGTTCCATGCCGAATGCGGTGTGCTCGCTGCTCGCGCAAAGCGGCATCAAGGATCTGGGCGTGCACACCGAAATGCTGACGGACGGGATCATCGATCTGATGAAGGCAGGTTGCGTCACGGGCGCACGCAAGCAGATCGACCAGGGCAAGGTCGTGTTCACGTTCGCGCTGGGGTCGAAGTATCTCTACGATGCAGTCGACGACAACCCGGAGATGAAGTGCTGTCCGGTCGACTACACGAACCTGCCGCACATCATCATGCAGAACGACAATCTGATGTCGATCAACAACACGACGCAGATCGACCTGCAGGGTCAGGCCGCGTCGGAATCGGACGGGCACCGGCATCTGACCGGCACGGGCGGGCAGCTGCAGTTCGTGCGCGGCGCCTATGCGTCGAAGGGCGGCAAGTCGTTCATGCTGCTCGCCTCGACATATGAGCGCAAGGGACAGCGCAAGAGCCGGATCGTTCTCGACCTCACGCCTGGCAATATCGTGACCACGCCGCGGTCTGACGTGATGTATGTCGTGACCGAATACGGGATGGTCAATCTGAAGGGCAAGTCGGTGTCCGAACGTGCGAAGGCCTTGATCGGGCTCGCGCATCCCGACTTCCGCGAGGAGCTGGCGCGCGACGCGCATAAGGCGGGGCTGCTACCGCGGTGGTTTGCGATGGGCAGCGTCGGGGCCTGAACCTCACACCACCGCGCGCATGGCGTTCGGGGTTTCGGCGAGGGCGGCGGCGATGGTTTTGAGGCCGCGTTCGAGCGTCGGCATGTCCGCCGGCGCGCCGATGCAGAGGCGCAGGCCTGCGATGTCTTTGCCGTCGACGATCGGGGCTCCAGGCGGCGTCACGGCGACGCCGCCGCGAAGTGCCGCGCCCGCGACGCGCTCAGCCTTCAGTTCGCTCATCGGCAGCCAGACGTGCGGGGCTGCTTTCGCGTACGGGCCTTCGATGTGTTTGCCGAGGATGCGTACGGCGACGACGGCACGTTCGGCGACGTCTTTGCGCGCGGCGGATGCGATGTCATCGGCCGTGCCGTCTTCGATCCACTGGGTGGCGATGAGCGCGCCCAAGGCTGCAGGCGCGTAGGAGAAGGCACGGATCGTCGCCACGACACGCTCGAACAGCGCATCACCGGGCGTCAGCAGGTAGGCGCAGCGCAGGCCCGGTGCGATCATCTTTGAGAGCGTCGAGACATAGAACGTGCGTTCGGGCGCGAGGGTGGCGATCGGCGCCAAGTCCGCTTCGTCGCGCAGGAACGGCGCGTAGACGTCGTCCTCCACCACCGTGAGGTCGCGCTTGCGTGCGATCGTCGCGATGTCGAGGCGGCGGCGCGCGCCCATGACGCGGCCGGTCGGGTTCTGTAGCGTCGGAATCGTGTAGAGGAACTTCGCGCCTGCGGCCGCCGCCTTGTCGAGCGCGTCGGGGAGTAGGCCTTGCTTGTCCATCGCCAGACCGACGAGGCGCAGGCGCAGTTGCTCGGCGAGCGCCTTCATGCCGAAGAACGTCGCGTGTTCCGTCAACACCGTGTCGCCGGGCTTGCACAGCGAGAAGAATGCGAGCGCCATTGCATGCTGGCCACCTTCGCACACGACGAGGCGCTGCCAGTCGGCGTTCGGTAAGCCTGCTTGCGCCGCGAGCCATTTGGCGCCCGCCTTCCTGTGCGCGGGCATGCCGGCCGGCGGCGCGTAGGTCAGATGCTCGGCGAGGTCGGGGCGGCGGCGGAGCGCGAGCAGCGCATCGGGAAAGCGTGCGGCGGCGGCGCGCGTCGTCATCAGATTGCGGCTGAAGTCGATGAGTGCGTCAGCGGCACCGTCAGCAGCTGCACCGGCGACGAAGCTGCCGCGGCCGACGGTAGCGGTGAGCAGGCCGCGGCGGCGCGCCTCGGCATAGACCTTCGTCACCGTGCCGACGCCGATCTTCAAGCGATAGGCGAGATCGCGTTGCGGCGGGAGCTGCGTGCCGGGGCTCAGCGCGCCGGAGGCGACGTCGCGGGTGAGCGCTTCCATCAACTGGTCGTGAAGCGGCTTCGTTCCCTCGCGCAGTGACGGTTGCCACATCGGCTGGCTCCAACTTGTCCTATGAGACAATATACAAATTGACGTCCCATTGTCACATTACAATATTCAGTCCGTTCGCAGGAAGAACGGCGATGAAACGGGTGGCGTTCGAGACGGTCGATGTGTTTGCCGAACGGCGGTTCGGCGGCAATCCGCTCGCCGTGGTGACGGATGCGCGCGGGCTTTCGGCGGCCGAGATGCAGGCTGTGGCGCGCGAGTTCAACTATTCCGAGTCGACATTCGTGCTGCCGCCTGAGGATTCGGCGAACACGGCGCGGGTGCGTATCTTCACGCCGACGAACGAAGTGCCGTTCGCGGGGCACCCGAACGTCGGCACGGCGTTCGTGCTCGGGCGGCTCGCCTCGCTCTTCGGGCGCGCGACGACCGAGGTGATGCGATTCGAAGAGGATGCGGGGATCGTCGAGGTGTCGCTCGTGCGGCGCGCGGGCGAGGTCGCGGGTGCGCGGATTCGGGCGCCGCGGACGCTGGCACTTGGCGAGGAGATTGCGCCGGGCGTGATCGCAGCGTGCGCGTCGCTCAGTGCCGGCGATGTGGCGGTCGAACGTCACAAACCAATCGTCGCCTCCGTCGGGTTGCCGTTTGCGGTCGCGGAGTTGCATTCGCTCGATGCGCTGGGGCGCGCGACGCCCGACACGGCGGCTTTTCGCGCGGCGGAGCGCCTTCATCACAACGAGCACGATCGCTTTTCGCTGTTCCTCTATGTGCGCACCGGCGCGGGCCGCGTGCGAGCGCGGATGTTCGCGCCGCTGAGCAATGTGCCGGAAGACCCGGCGACGGGAAGTGCGTCGGCGGCGCTCGCTGGGTTGCTGGCGCGGCTTCAACGCGCGGAGGCCGCGTTTCAGGTCACGATCGAGCAAGGGGTCGAGATGGGCCGGCCGAGCGTGATCGAGGCGTCCGTCGAGAACGGCCATATTTTCGTCGCGGGTGCGTGCGTGCCCGTCATGCATGGGATGCTGATGCTATGAGCGAGACAATGCTGTTGGCGCTTGTCGCGTTCTGCTTCGTGTCATCGATCACGCCGGGACCGAACAACATGATGCTTCTGGCGTCGGGCGCGAATTTCGGATTCCGCCGGACGGTGCCGCATCTCATGGGCGTGTGCTTCGGCTTTGCCGCGATGGTGTTTGCGGTCGGCATGGGGCTCGGCAGTCTCTTCGCCGCTTATCCCGCGCTCTATGACGTGCTGCGGGTCGTGGCGATCGTCTACATGCTTTGGCTCGCGTGGCGGATCGCGACGGCGAGTGGCTTCGGCGAGAGCGGTGGCGCGGCGCGTCCGATGAGTTTTCTGGAGGCGGTCGCGTTCCAGTGGATCAATCCGAAGGCGTGGGCGATGGCGCTCGGCGCGACGGCCGCGTTCGTGACGCCCGAGGCGTTCGTTGCGGGTGTCGTGATCGTGACCGTCGTGTTCGCGGCGATCAATCTGCCCTGCATCGCGTCATGGGCGGGATTCGGCGTCGTCTTGCGCCGCTTCCTCGACCGGCCGTGGGCGTTGCGCGCGTTCAACGTGACGATGGCGGTGCTGCTTATTGGGTCGCTCTATCCCATGGTCGAAGGGTTCGGCGCGCGGATCTGATCAGACCCAATGGTCGAGCATCGGGTCGTCGACGCCGCCCGAGAAGACGGCGCCGGTGAGCTCTTCGATCAGCGCGAGGTTGAACGCGTTGGCAGGCGGGCGCGCGAAGGTGAGAATGAGCGTGCCGTCGTCCCTCGGATGAACGCCATTATAGATCAATCGTTGCGCTGAGCGCGGTGTGCGACGAACCGCCGACCTGGAACGTGTGGCGGCCGCTTTCGAGTTTCCAGCTGTGTGTCGCGGGGTCGCGCCAGGATAGGTCCTTCAACGGGATTTCGCGGCGGATGGTTTTGGTTTCGCCGGGCGCGAGCGTGATGCGGGCGAAGGACTTCAGAAGTTTCTTCGGCCGGTCGGCGGCCTTGCTCGGGAAGCCGGCGTAGATTTGAACGATCTCGGCGGCGGCGACTTTGCCGTCGTTGCGGACGGAGACTGTGACTTCGACGTTGTCGCCGGCGCGACGGAGTTTGAGCGCGCGGTAGGCGAAGCGCGTGTAGCTCAGGCCGTGACCGAACGGAAAGCGCGGCGCCCTGCCCTCGCGCTCGAACAGCGTGTAGCCGTGGTAGTAGCCGTAGTCGATGCGCTCTGCGATCTTGTCGAAGAACGGATAGTCGGCGGCGGACTTCGCGACCGTGAACGGCAGTTTGCCGGACGGCGAGACGTCGCCGAACAACAGTTTCGCGAGCGCGGTGCCGCCTTCCATGCCGCTGTAGAACGTCTGCAGGATTGCGTTCGCCTTGGTGAGCCAGCTCTCCATGATGACGGCGGAGCCGGCGACGACGACCACGATGACGGGCTTTCCGCTTTCGGCGGCGGCTTTGATGAGATCGACTTGCGCCGGCGGGAGTTCGAGACTGTCGCGGTCGCCGCCGATCGGTTGCGGCGGGCCGTTGTCCTTCGCTTGACCGGCGTCGTGGCCGAGCGAGATGTCGCCGGGGACGAACTCGCCCTCCTCGCGTGCGGTGTAACCCACGACTACCACGACGGCGTCGGCCTCTTTCGCGGCGGCGCGGGCGGCGGCGAGATCGCGCTCGTCGCCCATGAGGATTGCCTGTTCTGCGAGTGCGCGACGCAAGCCTTCGAGTGCGGTCACAACATAGGGTGGCCGGACGCGCGAGGAGCCGAAGTCGCCGGTGTTCTCCATCGCGGCGAGGCGGCCGAGGACGGCGAGCTTTCTCACCTTCTCCTTCTCAAGGGGGAGGGCGCCGTCGTTCGCGAGCAGGACGGCGGACTTTTCCGCGGCTTCGAGCGCGACGGCGCGGTGCGCCTCGCAGGCGACGAGATCCGGCGCGTACACGGGTAGCGGATCTTCGGCAGCGGCGAAGCGGTAGATGACGTTGAGGATGCGGCGGCAGGCTTGGTCGATCGCCTGCGGTTCGACGGCACCTGCTTTCACCGCTTCTACCAGCTTATCGCCGAAGACGAGAGGTTCGGGATTCTCGACATCGAGACCCGCCGCGGCTGCGTATTGTTTGTGCACGCCGAAAACCCAGTCGGAGTGGACGAAGCCGTCGAAGCCCCACTCGCCGCGCAGGATGTCGGTCAGCAACGCGCGGTTCTCGCCGCAGTATTCGCCGTTCAGTTTGTTGTAGGCGCTCATCACCGTGGCGCAGCCCGCGTCGAGCGCGCGCTTGAAGTGCGGCAGATAGACTTCGTGAAGTGTGCGCTCGTCGGCGATCACGTCGACCTTGAAGCGTGCGTTCTCCATCGAGTTCAGCGCGAAGTGTTTCACGGTCGCGACGACGTTGTGCGTCTGGATGCCTTGGGCCAACGCCGCGCCCATTTCGCCTAGGTGATGCGGGTCCTCGCCGTAGGTCTCCTGCGCGCGGCCCCAGGCGGGGTGGCGGAGCAGGTTCATGCAGACCGCACCCGAGAGCGTGCAGTTTTGCGCGCGCGCCTCTACGCCCATGATCTCGCCGATGCGGCGTTCGAGATCGACGTCGAACGCGGCGCCGCGCGCCATCGAGCAGGGGAAGCAGGTCGAATTTCCGCGCGCGACGCCGCGCGGGCCGTCGGTAAAGTAGAGTGCGGGCACACCCAGCCGCTCACAGCCGCCGCCGGCGCGGTACGGATGGCCACCCCAACGGTTCCCGCTCTCGGAGAACTGCTTGAAGAAGCCCTTACCCGACATCATCGCGACTTTTTCTTCGAGCGTCGCCTCGCGCAGGACGGCTTCGACCGTCTCGGCGATGTCTTTGGCGATCATGCCTTTGCGGGGGGTGAGGTTCATGGTGTGCACCTTAGAGGTCGAGCTTGAGGCGCGGCAACATGCGGCCGGGGATCGAACCTGAGGGCGCAAAGCCGTCGTCGTGCGCGCCCATGCGGCGGTAGAACGGCGCCGCGCCCGGATCGGCCTCGATCACAAGCGTGCGCGCGCCTTGCTCGCGCGCAGCGGCTGCCGCCCACTCGAACAGACGGCGGCCCGCACCGGAGCGAAGGATGTCCGGTTCAACGAAGAGCTTGTCGAGCGAGGCCGCGCTCCCTGCGACCGAAACTTGCGCGACACCGATGACGTTGCCGTTGCGCTCGGCAATTTGAATCCGCGACGTTTGCAAATCGCGCGGCGCGAGTGCGAGTTCGGCGCGGCAGGCACGCATGAACGCCTCGTCATAGCCCCACACCGCTTTCGAGCGCAGACAAAGCTCGGTGAGTGCCGCAAGTTCGTCAAAGCGGGCGGGACGTAGGCGTAGTTCGCGGTTCTCTTGCGTCATGGCGACAAGAAAATCACGCGCGCGTGTTCGCGTGCAAGGCGCACGCGGCTTCACGCGACGCGAGTCAAGTTAAAATCCGCGATAAGGTGCGCGCGCGCCGGAATGCGAGCGATGCTTGTGCGACACGTTGCGCACGGCGCATTCGCCAGTGCGGTGTTTGCGATGATGCAACACGCGTACGCGCGTGTGCTGTAACAATGCAACGGGCGCGACAATGCGCTGCAGAACATCGCGCAAACTTCTCACGCGAACAGATCGCGCGAAAAAAATCTTTCACACTCTTGATTTCCGGAATCCGTTGGGCGCATGGCGTGCGCAGGTTGATAATCCGCGGATTCTTTGTTCGCGCATATCGTCCGTACACGGAACGAGCAACTTGCGTGCGCTGGCGGAGGTACGAATCACGGTTGACATATCAACCGCCGTCACGAGAGTATCACCCGAGAGAGAGACACCGCCCGCACGCATGATGTTCGCGTGCCGGTCCCCCCGCAAAATCTCCGGGCCGTATTTCCCCGGGCCAACTACGGATGCCGAACGATGGTCGATAACAAGACACGCGCCCGTACCGCCTCAATCAGACTAGCGACGGAGCCGCGGTCGAGTTGACCTTCGGCATCGGCTCGCTTCCTTAGCACAAAGCCACCACCACCAATCAGTCTTCGTGTTCGCGGCCACGCGTAAGGCCGCGTGCGCCAGCCGTGCCGTGCCTTCTCAGCGGGCGTTAGACCCGCGCATTCAAACAAAGAGGGATCTTCTCCGAATGACGACTTCGTCCTCCCCACAAAAGAAAAACAGCTTCGCCGACGTCTGGCGGCGCGTGCGCTCCATTCTGGCGGCCGAACTCGGCGAGCGGCCCTATGCGATTTGGATTGCGCCGCTTGCCCTTGTCACGGCCGACGACGCGCGGATCGTGATCGCCTGCGCCAACGAAGACGCGCGTGACGCCGTCGCCGAACGGTATGGGCAGAAAATCGCCGATCTGCTGGCCCGGCAGTCGGGGCTCGAGCGCGCGGTCGACTTCGTTTGCCCGCCGACGCCGCATCATGCGGTCGTCGCGGCGCCGCAAGAGAGCGAAGTGTCGAGCTTCGAGCTGCGTTTCGCGTTTCTGCAGCGGCGCGCGGTGCGGATGGGCCATGAACGGGCGGGTTTTGCCGTCGGCGACGACGTGCTGCGCATGATTGCGGCGCGGATCCCTAAGGACGCGCGCGTGTTGGAGCAGGCGCTTGAGCGGCTCGCGCATTGCAGCGCCGCGTCGGGCGAGCCGGTAACGTTCGAGAGCGCGCAGATCTGGTTGGCCGAGATGCTGCGCGCCTACGATCGGCGCATCACGGTCGATGAAGTGAAACGGTGTGTTTCACGACGCTATGGGCTTAAGACGGGCGATTTGGAATCGCGGAGCCGGCGCAGTGAGATCGTGCGGCCGCGGCAGCTTGCGATGTATGCGACGCGGCTGTTGACGGGGAAATCCTTCCCCGACATCGGGCGACACTTTGATCGCGATCACACAACCGCGCTTTATGCCGTCGAGAAGATGGCGTCGCTGGCGCTGACGAATCCTGAGATCGCAGCGGAAATCGACGAGATCAAGCGCTCTCTGCGCGACTGGACAGCGGGGCCCAAGTCAACGGACGGCAGAAACTGAACACTTGAGCACGCGAGGGTGCGGCAGTCCGCGGTACGGCGGCTGCCGCATTTTCTCGTTCTGCGCTAAGCTCTGCCCGAACTGGAGGCTTCCATGCCCGACATTTTCGATATCTACCGCGACGAGTTTCGCGCGCGTGTGCTCGGCGGGCGGCCGCGGGCGATCCTCGAAGTCGGGAGCGGCGACGGCGCGTTTCTGAAAACGGTTCAGGGCGAGGCGGGGCGCCTGTGCGGGCTCGACCCGTCGGCCGACAGCGTCGCGAGGCTGAAAGGCGACGGGTTCGAGGCGGTGCAAGGGTCGGCGGAGACGCTGCCGTTTCAAGACGGCGAGTTCGACGTCGTCGTCTTCTCGTTCACGCCACATCACATCGCCGATTGGACGGCGGCGCTCGGCGAGGCGATGCGGGTTTCCCGCAACGGCGTCGAGATCATGGACGTCTGGTACGACGACACGGTCGCCGATCAGCGCACGGCGCACGATTTCGACCGCTGGCTGAAGACGATCGACCGGCGAACGGGCATGGTGCATCTGGACACGCTGTCGCCGGCGGAACTGATCGCGCCCATGATCGCGCGGCGGGACGTGACCTATGACTATGTGTGCCGGCGGATCGCCGCGCCGCAGAGCATCGACGAGACGATGCGGCTTGGCGCGGAGTATCTCGCCAAGGCCGGCGAAGACGCGGAACTGAAGCGCGCGTTCGACGACATCGTCGCGCGTGCGCATCGCGATGGGATGACGGACGAAGGCTGTATCCAGATGACGATCGAGAAGCGGCGGTAAGTCACGCCCGCCTGCGCCAAAGTCCGATCCCTGCCAGCACGAACCATGCGCCTTGTGCGACGACGACCGCGCCCATGCCGTGGACGTTCAACGTCAGCGTGCCGGAGACGAGCCAGCCGAAAACGCCGAGGCCGACGAGGAAGCCTGCGATCTGAATCGCGGCTGCGAGGACGCCCTTCTCCGGCCAGGCGAGCGCATAGAGGACGAGCGCCCCCGAGAAGAACGCGACATGTAGCGTCGCGAAGGACTGGTTCAGGTACCATTCGAGGCGCAGCAGGCCGTGTAACAGGTCTTTGTCCGCGCCGGTCGCCGCGGTAAGCGACTGAATCAAGCGCGGCGCCACGAGACCGCTCATCGTCGCCGCGAGCATCACCGTGATTGCGCCGAACAGATAGAAGAAGAAGGCGAGGCTCGCCGCCGGGTTCGCGAAACCGATGCTGCGCGAGAGCGCGAACATGCCAAAGGTCAGCACGGGGGCGACGGCAATCGCGACGCCGTGGACGACGATGCCGAGCAGGATGACGCGGCCAGCGTCTGCATCGTGGGGTACGCCCGAGGGATGCAGCGCCATCACGCCCAGCATCGCCACTGTACCTAGAATCAACGCCAGCGCGCCTGCGCGTTCGATCGTCATCGGATCCCTCGTGTTCGCTTTCAGTCGCGTGATAGGGTCGCGCAGTCGTCCCGCCTAGGTGCGCGGGCAAGTTCGGAGACTAGAGGGGCGCTATGTCTCGCATTTCTGCAAAGCCGCGACGTGCCGGTGTCGATCAACGGGCGCGGCGCACGCGCATGGCGCTGGCCGAGGCGCTGATGACGCTGGGCGCGCGCGACGGGATCGACCGGGTCGATGTGCGGAAGTTGGCGGCGGCAGCAGGCGTCGGGCGGTCGACGTTCTACAAACACTACGCCGACAAGGACGACTTCTTCATCAAGTCGTTCGCGGGGATGGTGGCGGCCATGGATGCGCACGCGCGGGCGGAGCGGCCGAACTACGACACGATGCTGCCGGCGCGTGAAGTGTTCCAACATATCGAGGAGGCGCGCGCATTCGCGCTTTCGCTCGCGGCGTCGGGGCAGTTCGCGCGAACGACGGCGGCGCGCGAGGACGTGCTGCGCGCGATCGCCGAAGGGAACTTGAAGCGGGTCATGCCTGCCCTGCCACTTGTGCGGCGGCAAGAGATCGCCGTGGTGCTTGCGAGCGCGTTCGTCGGATTGATGCGATGGTGGGTCGAAGGAGGATTGCGCAAGGACGCGGCGCATGTGGCCGCGCTCTACGACAGCGTGGCGCGGCGGGTGCTGCAGGCTTGAGGTCAGCGTCCGCCCGCGGCACGGGCTTGGGCGAGAACGGCTTCGGGAACTTCGAAGGTGGCGGTTGGGCGAGCGCTCACGCGGGCGCACCAGTCTTTGAGGGCGGCGCAGTCTTCGGGGATGTCGACGCCGATGAAGCGAGCAAAGTCGAACGTTGTTTGGGCGACGATGTCGGCCATCGTGTAGCGGTCGCCGGCGATGAATGGGCGCGCGGCGATTTCGCGATCGACGAGGCGGCAGCCGCCGGCGAAAATTTTGCGGTTCGCGTCGCCGAAGTCCTTGAACTGCTGGCCGAACGCTGCCGTTGCGACCGCGGCCGTGAACGGGTGCGTGTGGACCCAGATTTGGCCGACCGGCATCATCAGGCGGAACTCGATGCGGCGGATCCACATGTCGGTCGTCGCGCGCTCCTTCGCGTCGCGGCCGAACAGGTTCGGTTCGGGGTGCAGTTCCTCGAGGTAGCGGCAGATCGAAACGCTCTCCGAAAGATGGGTGCCGTCGTCGAGTTCGAGGACCGGAACTTGGCCCAATGGATTGCGCGCCAGATGCTCCGGCGATTTGTGGGCGCGCTTCATCAGCGGCGTCGGCACCAGTTCGATGTCGACGCCCTTTTCCTTCAGGAAGATGCGGACACGCCGCGGGTTCGGGGCGGGGTCGGATTCGTTGAAGAGTTTCATCCAGCGCCTTTCGGGGAACGATGCACGATGAGAAGCTCGTCTTCACGCAGTTGTTTGAGCGCCAGACTGACGTCAGTGCCGGCGCGAACCTCGCGACGGTTGAGCGTGAACGTCTCCTCGTCAACTTGGCCGTCGTAGAAATGAACGACAAGCCCCGCGGTGGAGGTGTTCGGCAGTTTCAGCACATCGGCGACTATGTTGGCCCAAAGCTCAAAGCTATCTAGTTGCTGGCCTGGTCGCGCATGGGCGCGGCCTCTATCAGCCAGCCAACGATCGATCTTCGCCTTCGACCAACCTGACTTTTTCTTGCGCGCCACGACCTTCGATATGTCATCGGGTGTTGCTCGCTCTGCGCC
>JAEUML010000275.1 GCA_016792785.1 Alphaproteobacteria bacterium | reverse complement strand
TCAGGCTTTCGCGAGCTGTTCTCCCATCAGTTGGTGCAGCAGGTTGATCGCCTTCAAGGGGCGGACCATGACCTTGAAGTGCGTGATCAGGCCCTGCGCGTCCCAGGTGATGATGTCGACGCCGTTGATCTTGATGCCCTGAACCTCGTTCGTGAATTCGAGGACGGCGCCCGTGGCGCTTCGCCATTCGCCGACATAGGCAAAGCCCGGGCCGCCCAGCACCTTGTCGGCGCCGAGCAAATACTTGAACGTGATGTCGCGCCCGCGCTGGGGCGTGTGCACGACCGGGCTTTCGAACACCGCGTCGGGGTGCAGCATTGCCCAGAGTTCTTTGTGGTCGTGGCTCTTCGTGTAGGCGTACCAGCGTTGTAGCGCGTCGGTCATGTTCAACCCACCTTCGGCACAACGAGGCCGGCGTCGAGGCGTTCTTGGAACCAGTTCAGGCGCCAACAGAGATGCGGTCCCGTCGCGCGCCCGGTCTTGCCGACGGCGCCGATGACGTCGCCCTTCGCCAGACGGTCGCCGACTTTCACGTCGATGCGCGACATGTGGAGGTAACTCGTCGAGACGCCGCGGCCGTGATCGAGGATGACGGTGCCGCCGGTGAAATAGAGATCGTCTTCGGCCATGGCGACGATCGCGCCCACCGGGCTTGCGATCGGCTTACCTTCCGCAACGGCGATGTCGACGCCGAAATGCGGGCGCTTCGGCACGCCGTTCAAGATGCGCTGACTGCCATAGACGCCGGTGATCGGGCCCTTCACAGGCCAGGCGAAATCGTCGGCGAAGAACGCTTCATCGCTGTCGCGCGAGCGCGCGGCGCCGATCAGCTTGTTGTCGCGTTCGATGCGGGCCAGCACTTCGGGCGGCGGTTCGACGAATTTGTCTGGCAGGCCGTCGATGCGCTGGACCTTGTATTCGCGGAGCGCAAAGGCGAGCGGTTTTTCCTCCGTCTCTCCGCCAGGCAGCGCGATCTTCAACGCGGCCGGTTCCTTGCGGTCGTAGGCGACACCGAAGACGAAGTCGCCCGTCTCCGTCAGCTTCAGCTTGCGGCCATCGAACGAGACCGCGGCGCCGGGTTCGGTCTTGCCCCGTATCAGCGTGCCTTGCACGAAGTCGCCGCGCAGTGCGGCTTCCGCGCGGGCGGGTGCGCCGACCGCGGCCAGCACCGCGAGGCTTAGTCCGCCGGTGAGGATGTCGCGGCGCGCGGGCATCGCCCTACCCTTTCCGGATCTCGCGGTAGCGCTTCATCGCCGCTTCCGCGTTCGCGTAGGCCTCCTGCAAATCGACGTTCCAATAGCGCAGATCGTCGAGCGCGATTTGCGCGCCCGTGACTGCGCACACGACATAGGTGCCCGGCGTCACGACGCGGTACTCGGCGTCCAGGTATTGCAGGACGGCCGGGCCGCGGATGCCGCGTTCCATCATGTTCATCGGCACTGCCTTTCTTTGTCGCCGCTAGAGTAACGCATGCGGTGGCATTCCTAGAAGAGGTCCCCTTGGTTCGCGGTTTTCGCCTTCTTGCGGCTGACCGGGGGTGCGGCATCGGTGACGATCGCGCCGGTCGCGGTCGCGGGCGCGGTGCCGTCGGCGAAGGTCAACTCAAGCTTGTCGCCGGGCTTGATTTCGGCCCCACGCTCGATGAGGCCTTTGCCCGTCTTCGAGACGAGCGCGAAGCCGCGTTCGAGCGTCGCGCGGTAGCTGAGCGTGTCCATCAGCTTCGCGCTCGCCGCCAGGCGCTGCTTCAGATCGCCGACGCGGCGGCGGGCGGAAAGTTGCATGCGATGTGTCAGGTCGCGCACGCGCTCGTGCTGCCTGCGGGCCGATTGCAGCAGCGGCGCGGGGGCGAGGCCCGCCGCCGCGCGGTCGAAGCGCGCGCGCTGCTTGTGCACGAGCAGCGTCAGCGCGCCGGTGAGTTTCGAGGCGGCGGTGTCGAAACGCTGGCGCGGGATTTCGAGCAGCCGTTCGCGCCGCGGCAGGGCGCGCGCGATGTCGGTCAGGCGCTGGCGCGAGAGCGCGAAGAGGCGCACGCGGCCGGTCTCGAGCCTGTGCGCGCGCTCGACGATTTGGCGCAGCAGCTCGGCGCGCACCGGCACAGCCATTTCGGCGGCAGCGGTCGGCGTGGGTGCGCGGCGGTCGGCCGCGAAGTCGATCAGCGTCGTGTCGGTTTCGTGGCCGACGGCGGAGATGACGGGGATTTCGCTTGCCGCCACCGCGCGCACGACGCCTTCGTCGTTGAAGGCCATCAGGTCTTCGATCGAGCCGCCGCCGCGCGCGACGATCAGCACGTCGGGACGCGGCACGGGGCCGGTGCGCGGCAGCGCGTTGAAGCCTTGCACGGCAGCGGCCACCTCAGCCGCGGCGCGATCGCCCTGCACGGCCACGGGCCAGACGACGACGCGGCGGGGGAAGCGGTCCTCCAGACGATGGAGGATGTCGCGGATGACCGCGCCGGTCGGTGAGGTGATGACGCCGATCACTTCGGGCAGATAGGGCAGCGCGCGCTTGCGCTCATCGGCGAAGAGACCTTCGGCGGCGAGCTTCTTGCGCCGTTCCTCGATCAGCTGCATGAGCGCACCGACGCCGGCGAGCTGCAGCTGCTCGATCACGATCTGGTATTTCGATTGGCCGGGATAGGTGGTCAGGCGGCCGGTGGCGACGACCTCGATCCCGTTTTGCGGCTGTACGCGGAGCGCCCGCACCGAGCCCTTCCAGATCACGCCGCCCAAGACCGCGCGCTCGTCCTTCAGGTCGAGATAGATATGGCCGGAGGTGTGGCGCTTCACGCCCGAGAGTTCGCCGCGCACGCGCACGAAGGCGAAGTCGCGCTCGACGGTGCGTTTGACCGCGTTCGAGACCTCGCTGACCGTGTATTCCGGCACGTTCGCCGTGGGGTTTTCGGCGGCGATCAGGGGCGAATCCATGGCGCTCATGGCTCCACCCTATAAGACGGGGCGCAGGTGAGCGCCCGCGGAAAACGAGGGCCTCGGGCGTTTAAGTTCGCGAATCCGTTAGATGCGTTAGAATGGCGGTTTTCTGCGGATTTATCCGTTCGGAATCCGTTCGGAATGCGTTTGCGGTTCGGCGGTTGGCGTTTGGGGGTGGTGGTGATGAGGGCGCGCGCGGCTGTGGACGCGCGAACAGGGGCGGCGAAGAGGAGGATTTCCCGCATGTGGTACAAATAGAGAACGGCGTGTGGGATTGCAAGGTGAACCGTCGGCGCCGCGGCGGCGGGCTTCCAAAGCCGTTCGCACTGAAGGAGAGATGAGGCCATGGCATTCGCGATCAAAGCCGAGGTGCGCGACCCGCGCGCGAAGACGTTCGTGTTCGCGACGCAGAAGACGATGTACGGCGGCAAGCACATCGCCAAGGGCGACACGATCTTCGTGTTCGCGAGCGAAAACGAGGGCGGGCAAGGCCTGATCGCGAAGGGCGTCGTTACCCACGCGGAAGCGGTCGCGAAGAAGCGCGGCCTCGTCCGTCAAACGCCGCGCGTGAGCATCACCGTCAAACGCACGGCGCTGGCGAAACGCGCGCTGGGGCGGGTCGAGCTCAAGCGCTTCGCCGCGTGGGACGACGGGCAGCCGGAGACGGAATTGAATTTCAAGTTCTATCGGCAGGCGACGAACAAGGTTGTTGGGATATCGGAAGAAGCAGTGCGGTTCTTGGCGAGGTTCTTCTGCGCGGGGGGTGTGGTGCGCATCGATTGGCTTGCGTCAAATTCACCCTGACGGGTACAGAAAGTTACTGAACTTTGCTGGAGAGGGCGGGACCAGCCCCCCCAAAATCAGTCCGCGCCATGCTCAACAAGCCAAGAAACACGGCAGCAATTAAGGGCCTGGCAACGCTGGCGGTGCGACCCTGCTCACCCCCGTTGTCTCTCGCGTTCCCGGCGGCGCACTGCCACTGAGATGATTGCTTACTCATCCTCGTTGGTTGCGCGAACTCAGTGGGGAAGAAGGGGCGCGGGCAGGAACCGATGGCAAAGGACGCGAACGACAAAGATGGACTAAGGTCAGCCGGACGAGTTTTCGCGACGATCGGCGTGATCGGGTTTGCGGTGCTAGCCCTTCTAGTCGCAACCACTTTCGTCGGGGGTGTGTCACGCGGCTTCGGACCTCAGCCGGCCTATCAGGGATGGAACTCTATCATTTACGTGTACGCATTGATGGCCATCATCGTCGCGGTGGCGGTCTTCGCGATTGGCGGCTCGATGATACACATCGCGAGGATTCGTTCCGACGAAGCCGCTGGAAAAGCCGACCCTCCCTTAGACGTTCCAGCGGTCGACATGCGGAATGGTGCCGCTGCTTTCCTCCTTACAGTTTCCGCATCGTCTCTGTTTTGCGTTGGCTTCGCAGCCGCCGCCGCAGTCTCGCTCGCTTTGACGACACCGTCGACAATCGGACGAATTCCGGCGACGTGGGGCCCATCGATCGCGGTCACGCTTGCGGCGCTGCTCGCCGGCGGAGCTGGACTATACCGCCTCGGCTGGTGCTTGAGCGCAGCGAGGCCGCGCGCGCTCAACCCATGGCAATTCATCGGAAACATCGCCTACTACCTCGGGCCGGTTTGGACTGTCTTCAGCGGGCTCTATTCGATCGTTGCAACAATGATCGGCGACGACGCGCCCAAACATATGGGTAGTCCGTTGGTCTTCGGACTAACGGCCGCCGCCATTGGCGCTTCGATCCATCTCAGTGGCCGTTGGCTGCGCGCCTGTCCAAAACCAACAAGCACGTGACAGTCTCAAAATGAGAGAGATGGTTGTACGGCGATAGGTGATCGTGTCCTCGCCGGCCAGATTCCCTCACGTATCATAAATTGATACACACCACTTGACAGTCGTATCATGTCATGATACGAGTCGCTCGTGATCAGAAGCTTCCGCGACCGGACCACTGAAGTCGTCTTCGCAGGTGAGAGCCCGAAGGGGTTTCCGGCCGATCTGGTCGGCGTGGCTCGGCGCAAATTGCGCTATCTGAATGCGGCGGCCAACCTCGACGACTTAAGGTCGCCGCCGGGCAACCGGCTTGAGGCGTTGGCGGGGGATCGCAAGGGACAGCATTCGATCCGGGTCAACGACCAGTTCCGCATCTGCTTTGTTTGGACGAAGGAAGGCCCGACCGACGTCGAAATCGTGGACTACCACTAGAGGATCATCGCGCATGCCCAAGAAGCTCAAACCCATGCACCCCGGCGAAGTTCTGCGGGAGGAGTTTCTCGTTCCGTTGAAGATGTCCGCGGGCGCGCTGGCCAAGGCTTGCGGCTTGCCCCGCACGCGGATCGAGCGGATCGCGAGCGAGCAGACCGGCGTCACTGCCGACACGGCGCTGCGCCTCGGCAAGGCGCTGGGCACCACGGCGCAGCTCTGGCTCAATCTGCAGAACGATCACGACGTGGAAATCGCCAAACGCGACCTGGGCAACGCCCTCGATCGCATCGCGATCGTCAACAAGCCGGAGGCAGCTTAGGCAGTCTCTCGGCAGGCGGACGTTACTCGGCGCGATCGTTGGCGAATATTTAAGGCGTCACCAGATTCATCGGTGACGAATAAGATTGTCGGGATTTTGGAGGCGGAGTTCTTGATGGTGTTAACGTCCAACTTACGTGGCGGATGATAGTTTGCTCCATGCCTTTCACCGACAAAGAACGAGAGCAGTACCTCGCTGAGAAGAAGCGGGAAGTTGCTGATCGGCGCGACATCACGCAACATCGGCCGGAAGCGATCGCCGTTTGTGTTCACTGTCAGAACGGCTTTGGGGTCAATGAAGGCGTTGTCACGAATGACGTCTCGATCTGCGACGTCTGCCTCGGCGACTGACTATCGGGAGTCGAAGAGTTCTGTACGCCGCAACGGAGCGCTCTTACGTCCGCCTTCGCTATCGCTCCGGCGGATGCAGGCGAGACGCCTGCGGTCCCAGGGCGACCGCCTTCTCGCAGAGTCCACGCCCTACGATCCGATGCTGACAGGAACCAGGGGACACAAGCTGCCAAGGCGCTCGATCGCATCGACGTCACAAAATTGAAGGCGGCTTATGCCGCCACGACGAGCCGATAGCCGGCATCATAAGCGTCGAGAGTGAGTAGATCGGCGTAACGGCGCTCCCATGCGCCGCTCGCGAGGTCACGCTTCAGCCTGTCCAGTCCCGCGTCGGCCTTCATGGCCCAGAAGGACGAGCTACCCGAGCGGATGCGATCGTCCAGATAGGCCGCGGGTCTGCGCCAGTAGGCGTAGAGGAAGCCGTCGGTGCAGTCGTGCGGCACGGGGACCATCGTGATCTCAACCGGGCCCAGCCAGCGCTCATAGTCGGACATGGACGGCATGTTCGCCTCGTCCAGCGCGGCCAGTTCCGGGAAATAGTCGGTCGGCCAGGGCCGGTGCGCGGGATCGAATGTGAGCAGGACGATGGGGCCGCGGGTGACGCGGCGCATTTCGGCCAAGCCCGCCGCCTTATCCGGCCAATGATGGATCGTCAGGATCGCCATAGAGGCGTCGAAGCTCTTGTCGGCGAAAGGCAGGTCGCCGGCGCTGGCTTCGATCGCCTTGGCCGCGCCGGGTTTGCGCTGGCGGATCATTTCGCGCGAGGGCTCGACGGCGGTCACGGAACGGTTCGCCGGTTCGTAGGAGCCGGCGCCGGCGCCCACATTCAAAACGCTTTGCGCGGTTCCCAATGCTTGCTCGATGACGCGCGCTATGCGCGGGTCGGGCCTTCGAAGGTCGGCGTAGTTCAATCCGATGCTGTCGTACTTGGCGCTTATGGTTGGTTCTCCCGTGAATTGAGGGGGCGCGCCCGTCCAAGCGCGATCAAAGCCGCGATTCCTATTAGGGAGGCGACGATCACCGCGGTTCCGAGCGCCGCAACATACTCGGTATCCTGAATGCTCTCTAACATCGCTTCGAGGCTCATCATGTCGGCCCACACTTGCGTCGGCGAGGCCCCGGGCTTTGCGTTGGCCGCGCCATCGAGATAGCCGGACACAAGCAACAACGCATTGTAGCCACCATGGAACCCCGCAGGGCCGGCGATCGATCCGCTTTGCACAGCCCACACCGCAAGAAACACACCCAGCACGATCGTGCTCGCAATAAAAATCGCGGCGAATTTCGGGTCCAGCAAGAAGCGATCGACGTGGAATACGCCGAATGCCACCGAGCTCAGCAAAACTGCTCCGGTCAGCGACATGCGGGCGCTGAATGCGGAGAGCATCCAGCCCCGGAAGACGATTTCTTCCGTGCCGGCCTGAACAAGGAGTACCGGAACGATCGCCGCCGCGAACAGCAGAATCTCCGGACGCAGAATGCTCTGCGTTCCACCAAACATCGCCGGCATCGAGAAGCCGAAGTGAAACGAGGCGACGACGGCCATGAGACTCACCAACGCCGCGAACAGAGCGCCGCAGACAACACCGTTGACATAGGGGCCGAAAGACCCGCCGCGGAACATCCCGATCGAGGTCAGCGGCCGGCGCTCCACGACCCGCGTCCAGAACAAAAAGTGGAGCAAGATCAGCACGAAGGATACGCCGAAGGCGGCCAAGTCGTACTTGTTCAACAAGGCGTCTGGCCCGAGCAGGTCGGTCTTACCCGACGTCGCATCGATACCAGCGAGGACGAGGCTCGGCATGATCGCCCAAACAAAGAAGATCACGAAGCTGCCGATGAGCAAGGCGACCGGATGCCAAATGCGCGCGCGGTCGCCTGCCGGCGCGTAGGGCATCTCGCGAACCAAAGAGGATCCTTGGCTCGACGTACTCATGGCAGCATGCGCTACTCGCCGACGCCCAAGTGCCAGCGTAGGCCGACGGTCAAGGATCGGTTGTAGATGCCGTCTACGTCGAACGTCGCCGCTTGACCGAATTGGAACGACGGATCGATGACGCCCTGGTACTTGTATGTCAGCGTGAGGTCCGTGTCCGGACCGAGTGCGTAGCTCAGCCCCAGGATGGCCTGGATTGCGGCGTTCGTGTCCGTGTCGCTCGTCAGGCTGTTGATGTTGAACTTCGATTGATCGACGCCCAAGCCGCCGCCTATCGAAACGCTGAAGTCGTTGGACAGTTCGAAGTCGTAGAGCACATTGATCATGAGCGACCAGTGCTCGATCTGTGCAAGGTCAGACGTCGTATCGTTGTTACGAAACCCAAGTTCGCCTTCGACGCGCCAGCCCGCCGAGAACGCGTTGCCGACCGTGGCGGCAATCGCCCAGCCGGTGTCGGTCGAGATCGTTCCCGAGGTCGGTCCACCCAGAAACGTTCCACTGACATCGGCGTCGTCGACGCCGTTGATGCCCGCGTCGAGAGCAACGTACCAACCGCCGGCACTCGCCGAACTTGCTATCGCGACCGACGCGACAGCGCTCAACAGCAGTGTTTTCGTTCTCACAGTCGCCCCTCCAACCCGGACCTACGCTCGTCCAATTCTTTGTCAGACGAGTCGTTTCCGGGCGACAGTCTATCAGAAACAACCAGGAAAGGACTGTTCCTCCAAAGGCACAGGCTTCCAATCGAAAATGCTCCCGAGCCGGTCCAATGCTTGCTCTTCATGGTCGAAACAAGCGCTCGCAGGGCCGGGATTTCAGCCCGAAACCTGGCCAAACAGCCCAGCCAACTCCGTCGCGACCGCGTGCCGTTTGCGGCGCGTGAGGCCGGCGCGGGCGCGGACGGCGAGCGCGCGAGGCGACTTTCCGATGCGCCGGGCGCCCTTTGCAAAGCCTTCGACGATGCTCTCCTCCGGCGCGCGTTCAAGCCCCTCGATGGTCCGCCGAGTTCGCCATTGCGATCGACGCGACGGCGCCCAACAGAAGTGCTCTCGCGATCACAACCAACCCCTTCCAACCCGAAACGCCGACGCTCGTGCGATGCTTTGCTGGACGGGTCGCGCCGCGATTAAAGTCAGAAGAAACAGGGCAATGGCCGTTTCCCCGTGGGCACAGTCCGACAGCGCAGCCGCTGAGTTCTTCGCGTTCGGGCGATGCAGTCAGTCGGGGGACACTCCGAGGTGAATGAAGACGTTGATCATTACGGCGACGCCCGCGATGAACAGCACTTGCCAGATGACGTAGAGCCAGTACCACAACGGTGTTTGCGCCCGTGTGCGGATGGAGCCGCCGGGTCTTGTTTCCGGCACGACACCGCGACTCAGGGCGTGGCCGAGCATCCAGAGGCTCATGGCCAGCATGAGCGCCAGAATTCCAACCAACGACAGTTTGATCGCGAAGCTGGCGATGGACCAAAGCGTCATCGTGTCCACGGTGTTTCCTCGGCGGCGGCCGCCTAACTTCGCGGCATGGGGGTGGAGCGGAAATAGGGTACGCCGAGCTTTGCGGGATCGGGTACCCGGTTCACCACCAGGAGAGCGCCGAGCGCGGGTGTCTGCCTCACTGCGAGCGGGACGTCGCGCGCCTGCTGGTCGGAAATCACGAAATAGGGCGCGCCCAATATCTCGCCGCCGAACAGGCCCTCCTTGGGCAAACCCAATGTCAGGTATTGACCCAGATACGTGACCTTGCCGGGTTCGATGGTGATGGGAACCGAGAATGCAACGCGCGGCGTGTACCCCAAGTCGGGCGCGGTCACACCGAAGCTGTAGAACTCATATTGGCCCGGGCGCAGGCGCAGCGTCGCGACGCCGCCATGCTCCGTCGCCGAACGAAAGTCGGCAGCGGGCGCCAGGACCGCTTCGTCATTGACCCAGAACAGATAACTGTCGCTCTTGCCGTCACGGCTGCGGAAGTCGAGTTGCACATTGCTGTACGTCGATCCTTTTGAGACGGCGATCGAGGCGACTGCGTAGCCTGCGTCCGGTCCATCGTACATGCTGACGTTCATCTGGCACGCGCCGAGCGACAGCGTCAGCAGCGACACAAGACATGTGATTGCCGTTCTCAGTTGCATTGCGACCTCCTTGTTATTGTCACCCTCAGCGCTTGCTCAGCGCTTGCCGCTGATCGAGCAATCGCTGCCTTCATTGTCGCGGAACTTTGCGAGGACCGTGCCGTGTTGGGCGCGCGGTGGGCTCGTGAAGTCGATGCCGTTCGCGCCGCGGTTCTCGTAGAGCGCCGTTAGATCGTCGACGTTGTAGCCTAGCTGAACCTTGCCGGGCGGATTGTCCTTGGACGCGGCGTGGAGCGCGAGCGTGACGTCGCCGGTCTGGAACTCGCTCCATTCCGGGGACTGGAATTTCAGGGTCAGGCCCAGCGTGTCGCGGTGATAGCGCACGGCTTCGTCCATGCGGCCGACGAATTTGATGACGTAAGCAAGTTTGGCTTGCATCGAGATGTCCTCGCGGCGGCGGCCGCACGGGTTCGGCTCGACAGGCATGTTAGCACAGGCCGCCCGCCTCCGCCGGACCCGGTGCACCCAAGTACCCTTTGCACTGGAGGCGCGGCTTGTGAGAGGCTTCGCCCGGCGGCGAAGCGGCGCGCGGTGAGGCGATGAAGTGGAGCGAGCGGCAGGTCGGGGATGCGGTCGTGGCGAC
>JAEUML010000269.1 GCA_016792785.1 Alphaproteobacteria bacterium | reverse complement strand
ATCTCCGCGGTGCAGGACGGTGCGCGCTGGCGGACCACCTCATCGGCGACGACGCGCAAGATGTTCGCGCGCCTGTCCACCGCCCACGCATGCGAACGCTGCCAATCCTCCCGCGAGCCCATGCTTACGATGGTGACGACATCGTTGCCGCCGAACTCCCAATAACCGCTGATGGTGTGGAGCCCTTCGCCGTACTCCACTCGGCCGTCGCGGCCGCTCTCGGTGATAGTGACGCGTCCCAACTCAACCCCTTTCCTGCAGACTTCGTTCGCGTCTCAAGCGCACCCCTCGTCGATCTTGCAGATCCCGGCCTCCGCCGCCGGAAGGGCGCCGCTGCGCGCCGCAGCCAGATCGCCGAGAAACAGCCCGAACGCAAGATCGTCCTCGGCCCCAAACGAATGCCGCGCAATCCGCCCCGCGGGATCGATGACGATCGTCGTGGGCGTCCCGCGCATGCCGTAGTCGGCCATCGTCTTCGGGATCGGGCGCCCCTCGCCCGGGGCGTCGACCGCGACCGGAAAGGCGATACGGTATTCGTGCAGGAACGCTTCGAGCGAAACCGGCGTCATCGCCTCGTGGTGCTCGAACACGGTGTGAATCCCTAAGACCTGCACCCCGCCGCCGCGCGCGATCTCATGCAGTTTCTTGGCCTGCGGGATCGAATGCGCGACGCATCCGGGACACAGCATCTGGAACGCGTGAAGCACGACGATCTTGCCGCGCAATCCGGCGAGCGTGATCGGCGTCGGCGTGTTGAACCATCGCTGCACCTGAAGCTCGGGCGCAAGCGGACGCTCGCTTGTCATGGCAGTTTCTCCGACCGTGCAGCGAGCATACCGGCGCCAAGCACCGCCGCCCAGCCTACTGTGCGGGCGGCTGCTCGACCTGGCAGAGCATGCCCTGGCCGTAAGGCGCGGAGGCGTCGCAGTTCGTGACGATGCAGTACTCCAGCGGCACACTGCTTTCGTTGCGCACAAAGATGCGATAGCTCGCCTGCCCGCCGTCTTCCGGAGCGAATTTGTGCGGCATCTCGCAATAGGTCTCGAACCGTCCCTCGCGGAAGCGTACGGCCGTCTGGCTGCACACCGCGTCGTTCCTGAGCGGATTGACGTAACGCGCGACGGTCACCGTCACGTCTTCCCACAGCGTCTCCGGCGGCGTGTTCGACGTGTCGGTCGCCCCGTAGCTTGCGGTCTGATTGCCCGAATAGTCGTAACCGAACTGCGGCTGTGCGCGGACCATCACATAGCCCGGGCCGCGCGGCGGCGGTGTGCTCGACGAAGAGCCCGGCGCAGAGTAGCCGCCCGTCGGGCTCGAATAGCCGCCGACGGCGTTCGGATCGTTCGGCACTTCCGAGTAGGCGACCAGGAACTCATCTTCCGCGCCGGCGTCCAATTGGCGCGCGCGCTGGCCTGAGGAGAAGAACTGTTTATCGCACTCCGTCCGCACCTGCGGCATCGACACGATGCAGTTCGTGCACGGCCCCTGCTTCGGGAACAGCAGATAGATCAGCAACATGGACACGATGATCGCGACCAGCACGACCAGCGCATATTCGATCAGCCGTTTCGTCCAACCCATGGTGTCCCCGCCCCTGCGGCGTTCGTCGCGATCGTCATCGCTTGATCGCTTTTGGTTCTGTCCGTTCGCCATCGCCCGCTAGTCCTTCGACGGCACAGCGCTGGGCGGCGCGACGTCGTAAGTCCGCGGCTCGTCGGACGCGGGTGCGGCGGCCGGAGGCGGCGCCTGCGTCGGCGACGTCGGCCAGCGGACCTTGGGCTTGTCGACGAAGAAATTGATCGCAACGACGATGCCGACGGCGGCGGCGGCGGCGACCATCAAGACGAACCACGTGCGGCTGTCGGCCCGCTTGAATCCGTCGGAGACGGACACGGGCGTCGAGATCAGCTTGTGATCGTCCTGCGCCATCGTTGCGCTCATGGTTCTTGCGCCCGCCCCGGTCAGTCGTCGCACCGCGTACCGCTCATGCGGAACGCGCCGCGCCCGAACTCGCGGTCGGACCGCGACGTGCACTCGCCGTCATAGCAGACGCAATTGCCGTCGTCGCACTGGATATCGTTGAACGAGGCCGAACCCGTGGCGCCGCCGGCAAGGTGAATGCCGGTGCGCTTGACGCGGCTGATCTTGTTTTCCCTCAAGTCGACCGAGGCGCCCGCCTCGACCACGATGCCGCGGCCGGGATGCGCAATGTTGACGCCCTTGGCCGCACCGCGCACGCCCGAGGAGAACACCAGCCCGTCGACATAGCCCGCGATGACGCCGCCTTCGATCGTAAACGCCGTACCCGGCAGATTGGGCAATGACGGCAGGTCGTCGCCTGGCGCCGTGCCGCCGACCACGATGCCCGCCTTGCCGGGACCGACTTGGTAAATCTCGCTCGCCTCGCCGCGCAGCACCTGAACCCGGTTGAAGGTGACCGGATAGCGGCCCTGCATGCCGACATAGACGCCGACGACGCCGCCCTTGATCAGTGTGTTCTGAAGATTGGCCCCGTCAACCTCGAGCCGGATCACGTGCTCGGCGCGGGCCGAACTCGCAAACCCGCCGCCGGTCAGCGACACCATCACGCCGCGCTTTGCGTTCACCGCGATGCCGCGCGCGCGGATCGTCGAGTCGGTCGACGAGAACGTGCCGCCGTTCAGCCGCACCGCATCGTCGCCGCTGCGCGAGGCGAGGTTCACCTCGTTGAAGTCGAGCCGTCCGTGCTGAACCACGACGCAGCCGTCGATATCGATGCCGCGGAACGACACCACGGAGCTTGGGTAAGACGGCGCGACCGATACGCACTCGCCGCCGCGCAGATCGGCGCGCGCGCCATAGGAATAGTCGTCGGATTCGATCGTGACACCTTGATCGATCGTGAGCCCTGAGATGTCGCACGGCGCGCCCGGACGCACCACGATGCGCCCGCCTTCGCGCACATGCTCAAGCGCCTCGCCGATCGACGAATAGGAATAGCGCTGCGGCTCGCCGCAGCTGACGCGCACCGCGCGACCCGACCCCGGACGAAAATCCTCGTCGTCCCAATCGCCGTTGTATCCGCCGCCCGGACGTCCGGGCCGTCCCGGACGATGGTGCCGCTTTTTCTTCGGCTTGCAGCAAAGATCGATGTTCGGGAAGCTGTAAGGATCGGCCGAGCGCGGATCGGACTGCGCCTCGGCTTGCGCTCCGCTATAGGCTTGCGTCGGCCCACTGCCCGCGAGCGCGAACAGCGTGCCTGCAGCGGTCAGCGCCGCCAGAGCCAAGAACCGCATTGTCGCGCCCGCACCGAGCCTATCCCGCATGTTCGTCATCCTGTCCCAGAGCACTCACGAACGGCGCGCAAACCGCCGTCAGTTGGTTTCCTCGGTTTCGTTCGCTTCTTGCTGCTGCGCCCGCTCGCGCTCGCGCCGGCAGCGGCGCGTCTTGCACTCGTCGGCCTTGGGCGCGGGCGCCGTCTCGAGAATGCGCAGGAACTCCGACCGCACAGGCTGGAAGCCCGCCGACGCGGCGCCCTGACGGAACCGGTTCGCGCGGTCCTCTGACTTTTCGACGCCGTCGGCGCCCTGCGTATAGACTTCGGACAGCGCGTACATCGCCTCGCCGTCGCCCTGTTCGGCGGCCGCAAGCAACCACTTCTCGGCGCGCACGAAGTCAGTCACCACGCCGATGCCCTTGACGTACATAATGCCCAGCACCCGCTGCGCCCGCGCATAGCCGCGCACCGCACCAATCTGCACGAGCCGCGTCAGCTGCACCGGCGTGAACTGACCGGTCTGCGGATCGCCCAGGAAGTCCTGGTACTTCGAAATCGCGCGCGACATCTCGCGCCCGCCGTCGCCACGGAAGAAGCCGAGGAACTGCAGCAAATCGCGCCGGATCGTCTGCGGGATCAGGCGCTCGCCAAGCGCCAGCGCCTGCGAACGCTTCGCGTTAATCGAGCATTCGTCGCTGTGAACGAGGCCCGAGGGCGTCTCCCCGCGATAGCGCGTTTCGGCCGCATAGAACTCGAACGGCGCCAGCCAACGCTGCGACTTCGCCTTGGCCAGCACGTCCGGCGATTGGCCCTTCGTGTCGCTGCCCGTATCCGACGGCCAGTTCTTCAGCGACTCGATATAGATCTTGGCGATCGGGTGACCGGCGCGGTCGGCGAGTTGATAGAACACCATCGATTCGATGATGCTGGTCGGGAACACGCTGCTCGTGCCCTCGCCCGTCGTGTAGCGCGAGCACGAACTCGACGGCGTCATCCAGCCGAGCCATTCGCTATTGTTGCAAAGCTTGTTGCCCCAGAAATCGGCGCCGAAACGCGACTGCGAACTCGAACCCGGATACGCGGACGACCCGCCTGACGTCGGATAGGGCGACGGCGCAGGCGTCGAGCGCGGCGGCAACAACCCGCTGCCGCGTCCGACCGGACGCCGCCAGAACGGTTGATCGGTGACGCCGGTCAACGGCGCGCCCTGACCGCCTTGATGGCGCTGCGCGATGAAAGGATCGTGCAACTGGCCGAGCAGGATGAAGCCGTCGCCGCCGCGGCACGATTCGATATAGGTGATGCGGTTGCGCGCATCGATCCGCTCGTCCTGCAGCAGATTGCGATAGATGCCGCGCGAGTCGGTGTCGGCGTTGACGAGCTTGTTGACGACCGCGTCCGCTGCCGGATCGAGGTGCACGTGATCGAAGATCGCGGAGTTGCGGCCGGCGAGGAAGTACCAGACGAACGCTTCGACCGGATCGTAATAGCCTTTGTCGTCGTCGCGCTTCGCCGAATAGATGTCCCCGAGTTTCACCTGCGCGAAGAAATCGTTGTCCTGCCACGCCGCGCGGCGGCAAAGCCGGATCGCCTCGTCCTTGCGGCCGAGCTGATACGAACGCTCGCACTCCGCGACGTCCGCGCGTGCCGGCACGCTGGCACCCAGCGCGCACACGGCCGCGGCCGCGAGCAACGACGTCCGGGCGAGGGACGAAATGCGTTGCCCCACTGTCGTGGAACGACGCCCGACTGACGCGCGATTCCGCTGCATGGCACCCCTCGACTGACGACGGCGATACAAACCCAGGTAGACCACGCTGACCGCATTCCTTGCTGATACTGGCGATCGAAACATGCGGCGCATTCAGTGACAGGCATGAAACAAGTGTCAAGCGCGCTACACTAGAAAAGCGTTATAAACACGTGGTGTTAGGCGATGTTTCGAACAGTTCACACGAAGAGAAGCAACCACTGCGCGCGCACGCTGAACTGGCAATACACAGGCCCCGCCGGACCGCCGGTTGCGGCGGGTTGCAATTTGTGGTCGTGGGCCATGGGGATTAACTAGGAATTCCCTTTAGGGCCTATGCAGGAATTCTCCAACGCGGCGAAAACGAGGTGACGCGATGACTCTCCCAATCGATGTGTTTTTTTCTTTCCGCTCGCCGTACTCGTATTTGGCAACGCCGCGCATGGTTGCACTCGAGCGCGAGTGGGACATCAAATTTTTTGTGAGACCCGTCTATCCGATCGCCGTTCGGCTCGACGGTTGGTTCAAAAATGCGAACCCGATGTGGTTGCCCTATCTCGTGCGCGACGTGATTCGCGAAGCCGAGCGTCACGGCACGCCGTTCATGTGGCCGCGCCCTGATCCGATCGTGATGGACTTGGGCACGGGCGAAGTCGCCAAGCAGCAGCCCCACATTCATCGTCTCACGCGCCTCGGCGTCGCGGCGGCCGAGCGCGGTCGCGGCGTGCCCTTCGTCTATGAAGTGTCGTCGACGCTTTACTCGGGCCGCACCCAGAACTGGCACGAAGGTTCGCACTTGAGCGAAGCGGCCGCGCGCGCAGGCCTCGACCTCGCCGAACTCGACGCGGCTATCACCAAGGACCCCGACCGCTACGAGGCGGTCATCAAGGAGAACGAAGACGCCCACCGCAAAGCAGGGCATTGGGGCGTGCCAACATTCGCCTTCAACGGCGAACCGTTCTTCGGCCAGGACCGCATCGACGCGCTGCTTTGGCGCCTAGGCCAGCACGGCTTGAAACGCCGCGCTTGATCTGCGTCAAGGCGCGGGACGGCGACGCTCGCCAACCTGTTCAATGGGCGAGAGTTGTCGAGGAGACGTTGCTCATGGCGAACGCGCAAACGGCGGTAACGGCGACGCAGGGAGGCCTCGTCGTGCGCGCGCCGACGATGGACGATCCATGGGCCTGGCTCGCCGCCGGCTGGCGCGACACGTGGCGCAATCCCCTGCTGAGCCTCGGCTATGGCGCAGCGTTCGTTGTCATCGGCCTGGTGTTCACGCTGGGCTTCTGGTTTGCGGGCCTTGAATCCGTGGTGCCCGCCGTCGCCGCTGGCTTCGCGCTCGTCGGCCCGATCCTGGCCATCGGCCTCTACGAGATGAGCCGGCGCTACGAGCGCGGCGAACACGTGACGTTCGCCGATGTCAAAGCGGTGCGTCCGGCGGCGCCCGTGCAACTCGCCTATCTCGCGTTCGCGTTGATGTTCGTCTACCTGGTCTGGCTCAGGCTCGCGACGTTGAACTATGCGCTGTTCACCTACGGCGACTATACGCCGTGGGCTGAGTTCGTCCGCTTTGCGCTGACCACGCCTGCGGGCCTCGCCATGATCGTCGTGGGAACTGCGATCGGCGCCGCGCTGGCGTTGACCGTCTTTGCGATTAGCGCCGTGTCGGCGCCGATCCTCTTGCGTCACGACGTCGACGTGTTTACCGCCATGGCAATCAGCGTTCGCCTGGTCCTGAAACACCCGGGGCCCATGCTGCTATGGGCCTGGCTGATCGCCGTGATGATCGCAGTCGGACTGGCGTCGCTGTTCTTAGGCTTGGTGGTCGTCTTTCCGTTGCTCGGACACGCCACTTGGCACGCCTACCGCACCGTCATCGCCGGCGAAGCGTCAACGCGCTGAGTCGTTCTCGTCATCCATCAGGATACGGTGCGCCGCGCCGTCGAGGTCGTCGTACTGCCCGCTCTTGAGCGTCCAGAAGAACAGCCAAAGCCCCACCGCGCCCAGAGCGATGGCGGCAATCGTGAGCACAAAGAACGCGTCCATGGGCTACCTCCGCCCCGCGAGCCGCAGCGCGTTCAGCATCACGATCAGCGACGACGCCGACATTGCGACCGCCGCGATCAACGGCGTGACTTGGCCTAGCGCAGCGAGCGGCACGGCCGCCGCGTTGTAGACGGCGGCGAACGCAAAATTCTGGAACACGAGCCGGCGCGCGGCGCGGGCAACATCGATCGCTTCGACGATGGGCGAAAGCGCCTCGCCCTGCAGCACCATGTCGGAGGCAGCCTGGCTCGCCTGTGCCGCGGTTCCGGGCGATATCGACACATGCGCGAGCGACAGCGCCGCCGCGTCGTTCAACCCGTCGCCCACCATCAGCGTTCGCCGCCCATGGGCGCGCAGGCTTTCCAGGTGTTCGGCCTTCTGCTTCGGGTCGTTCGCCGCGCGCCAAGTTGATATGCCGCTCGCCGCCGCCACAGCGGCCGCCGGCGCATCGCGATCGCCGGACAGCATCTCGACCGCAAGCCCGCGCGTCTGCAGTTGACCGACCGTTTGGCCCGCATCGCCGCGCAATGCATCTTCGAAGTCGAACCGCACCGCAGGCGCCGCGCCGCGCCGCAGCCAAAGATGGCTCGCAGCCGACACCGCCGCACCTTCGCCAAGTCCGACCCAGGCCGCGCGTCCCAATCGCACGAGCACGCCGCCGATGGTCGCTTCCAGTCCGTCGCCCGCGACCTCGCGAACACCATCCGCGACCGGACCGCCGCCCGCAGCATCGATGATCGCCCGCGACAGCGGATGTCGGCTCGCCCGCGCCAGCATGGCCGCCAACTCCAAATCGCCACGCGCGACGGAGGCCGCGTTCACGAGAACCGGATGCCCGAGCGTCAACGTTCCCGTCTTGTCGAACACGGCGACATCCGCCTCGGCCAACCGCTCGAGCGCATCGCCGCTCTTCACCAGAAGGCCCGCGCGAAAAAGCCGGCTCGTCGCGACGATCTGCACGGCGGGCACCGCAAGCCCCAGCGCGCAAGGGCACGTGATGATCAAGAGCGCGATCGCATTCGTCACGGCCGCATGAGCGCCAAGCCCGAACCAAAGCCCGCCCGCGAACACGGCGAGCGCCAACCCATGCACGACCGGCACGTAAAGCGCCGCCGCCCGGTCGGCGAGCCGCACATAGCGGCCGCGCGTTTGCTGCCCGGCCTCGAGCAGCCGCGCCATCTCGGCGACGAGCGAATCCTGAACGCGGGCCGTCGCGCGCACCGTCAATGGCCGTCCCAGCACCAGCGTCCCGCCCTTGACCGCGCCGCCGACGGCGACCAAGGCAGGCAGGCTTTCGCCCGTCACCAGCGACACGT
The DNA here is from genome assembly GCA_016792785.1 of Alphaproteobacteria bacterium. Classification (GTDB taxonomy): domain Bacteria; phylum Pseudomonadota; class Alphaproteobacteria; order Micropepsales; family Micropepsaceae; genus SZUA-430. Next base: position 11,958 of record JAEUML010000269.1, on the reverse strand, counting down.
CGACCTCGCCCTCGCCCGCTTCGACGATACCGTCGACCGGCACGCGCTCACCCGTCGCGACAAGCAATTTGTCTCCCGGCACGATATCCCGCGCGGCGACCGCTTCGGTTCGCCCATCGGCCGCGATGCGCATCGACGTACCGGTCTGCATGGCGGCGAGGTCCAGCGCGGCGGCGCGCGCCTTGCGCCGGAGCAGATGGTCGAGATAGCGCCCGATCAGAAGCAAGAACGGCAGACTGACCGCCGCATCGAAATAGGCGTACCTGCCCCCTTCGATCGCTTCATAAACGCTGGGACCGAGCGCGAGCAGAATGCCGAGCGTGATCGGCACGTCCATGTTCGCTTGCCCCCGCGCAAGACTTGCCAGCGCCGAGCGAAAGAACGGACGGCCGGCATAAAGCGCCGCAGGAATGGCGATCAGGCCCGAAATCCAATGCAACAGCGTGCGTGTGCCCTCGCCCATCTCCCCGTCGAGACCGGCCCATATACAGATCGACAGGAACATGACGTTTGAAGCGGCAAAGCCCGACACCGCGAGGCACCGCAGCAGAAAGCGCCCTTCCTCGTCGTCCTGGCGCAGCACCGCATCGGGATCGTAGGGAAAGGCCTCAAAGCCCAAGGCATTGACGCACGCGACGATGCCGTCCGCCGATGTGCGGCCCTCGCGCCAGCGCACGGAGAGCTTTGCCGACGAAAGATTGACCCGCGCCTCCTCGACGCCCGGCAACGCCGAGACGCCGCGCTCGATCTTTGCCATGCACCCGGCGCAACGCATACCCTTGACCGCGAGTTCGAGTCTCGACGTGCCCTGCCGCTCTCGCCGCACGAACGGCTCGGGATCGATCCTGATCGCTTGGCTGAACGTCGCGGCCGTCATTTCAGCAGCACGCGCCGCTCGGCCTCGAACACCGGCGCCTCCGCAGCGCCGACGCGCGCGATGACGTCCCATTGCCCGGCCGCCAAATCATCGATGCGCACGCGATAACGCCCTTCGCCGATCGCGGTCAGGGTCAGGGTTCGGTCGAGGCGCGCATCGGTCGGACGCCGCAGCGTCGCGCTCACGTCGAGCGCGCTCAGCGCCTCGCCGTTTGCGCCGGTCACGGCAACCGTCACGTCGGTGCCGGAACTGTCGGCGCGCACCACATCGATCGAGGCGCTCCAATTGAGTTTCGCCTGTTCTGCACGCGCCGCCAGCGTCTTGTTGTATTCGAGACCCCGCAAGTACGGCTTCGAGACATCCTCGCCCGAGAACGTCGACAACGCATAGGTCGTGAACACGACATTGACGGCGATCGTAACGCCGAAAAACGCGAGCAGCATAGCCAGCACGTGCCAACCTTTGAGTTCGAACGTCATGGTTCGGCTCCATTCGAAAGAAACACGGTTTCCGTCACGCGCGACTCGCCGCCGCCCACCGCCTCGATGCGAAAGGTGATCGGCACCGACGCCGCCGTCAACGACGCGGCGGGCACGGTGACGAGCACGCGCAACGTACGAAGGCGGTCACCCTCGACGTCGAAGGGCACGGGCAAGCGGACCTGTTCGACGCCGACCACTTTCACGTCGAAGCCGCTCGGACCCTCGATGCCCAAGGTAAAGCTGCGCGTCGCGTTCACCCGGTTCATCACCTTGACGGTGTATGCGTTGCGCACCGACCCGTCCGAAAGCTGCACGAAGGTCGGATTGCGGTCGCGCAGCACGTTGAGATCGACCGTGGCGCGCGTGGAGAGTCCGAACAGCATCACGGCTGCCACCGCCACCATCGCCACCGCATACACGATCACGCGCGGCCGCACGAAGCGGAACCAGGCTCTTTCGCCCCTCGCCTTCTGCTCCATATGCTGCAGCGAGTCGTAACCGATCAATCCGCGCGGCAAGCCGACGCGTTTCATCACGTCGTTGCACGCGTCGATGCACAGCGCGCAGTTGATGCACTCGAGCTGATCGCCGTCGCGGATGTCGATGCCCATCGGACAAGCCGCGACGCACTGGTTGCAGTCGATGCAGTGTCCGCGCCCCTCCCACGGTTGACCCTTCTTGTGCGGCCCGCGCGGTTCGCCCCGCGCGCGCCGATAGGTGACCATCAACGTCTCGCGGTCGATCAGCGCAGCCTGGATGCGCGGCCACGGACACATATAGGTGCACACCTGCTCGCGCATATGGCCCGCGAGCCAATAGGTCGTAAACGTCAGGATGCCCAGAAACAGATAGGCCGTAATGTCGGCCGTTCCCTGAAACAGATTGACCGCCAGCGTCGGCGCATCGTGGAAGTAGAAAATCCAAGCCCCGCCCGTCGCCGCTGCGATGAGAAGCCACACCGCGTGCTTGCTCGACTTCTTGATGGCCTTCTCGATCGTCCACGGCGACTTGTCGAGGCGAATGCGTTCGTTGCGGTCGCCTTCGATCAGACGCTCGACCATGATGTAGAGATCGGTCCACACCGTCTGCGGACAGGCGTAGCCGCACCACACGCGGCCGAATAACGCCGTCACAAAGAAGAGCAGCAGCGACGCCAGGATAAGCAACCCGGTGACGTAATAAATCTCCTGCGGCCAGATCTCGATGAAGAAGAAATAGAACCGCTCGCGCACCAGATCGACGAGCACCGCTTGGTCCGGCACGCCTGGCCCGCGGTCCCAGCGCAGCCACGGAAGAACGTAGTAGAGCCCCAGCATCACCGCCATGCCGACCCATTTCAGCAGGCGGAAATTCCCATGCACGAGCTTGGGATAGATCGGCACGCGCGCGACATAGTCCCGCCGCACGGCGGCGCTGTTCGTCGCCTTCGCGTCGCTGCGATGGACGCCGTCGGCGGCAAGCGCCTGCGTTTCCGCTGCAACCGCCTTCAACGTCGACATAATCGGCGCGTTCATGGCCGCTCACTCAAACCGGACCGCGCTTGCGTCCCGCGTCCGTCCTACTCGCCGCCGCCGAGGCTGTGAACATACACCGCCAGAGCGTCGATCGTCATCGCATCGAGGCGCGAACCCCACGTCGGCATCACGCCGCCTTTGGCGTTCACGATCTGCGCGTGAATCTCGGCCTCGCTGCCGCCGTAGAGCCACTCGCGATCGGTCAGGTTCGGCGCGCCGAACTCGCGTTTGCCTTTGCCGTCGTCGCCATGGCAGGCCGCGCACTGCTCTTTGAAGACCGTTTCGGCGCGCGCAACCGCCGCCGCATCCGCCTTCTGCCCGGACAGCGACAGCACGTACTGCGTCAGGTCGTCGATCTGCTTCTTCTCAAGCAACCCGTCGCGGCCGTAGGCCGGCATGATCGATAGGCGGGTATCCGGATGCGTGGAACGTATGCCGACTTGGATCGTGCGCTTGATGTCGTCCAGCGTTCCGCCCCAGAGCCAAACGTCGTCGTTCAGGTTCGGATAGCCCTTGAACCCTTGCGCACCCGAGCCGTGGCACGTCGCGCAGTTGTCGCCGAACGCCGATTTGCCTGCCTCCCGCGCGAATTGCAGCAGGTTCGGATCGGCTTCGATCTGTTGCAGCGAGGCGCCCGAGAGCTGTTGTCCGAGCTCCGCGCGGCGGCTCTTCAACTCGCCGACCGCCTGCGCGACGTCGGCGCGTTGCGACTGGTTGAGCACGCCCTGCGTATAACCCGTCAGCGTCGGCCACGCCGGATAGAGCACCCAATACCCGATCGACCAGATGACCGTGGCGTAGAACACCCAAAGCCACCAGCGCGGCAACGGCGTGTTCAATTCCTTGATGCCGTCCCATTCGTGGCCGGTCGTTTCCGTGCCCGAGGTTTCGTCGATCTCCTTGTGCTTGGCCATACCTAATCGTCCTTATCCAAGGGCATTTGCGCTGCGCGGTCGAACTTGTCCTTGTTGCGCGGCCAGAACGCGTAGGCGCACAAGGCGAGGAACAGCACCATCAAGTAGATCGTGCCGTAGCTGCGTGAGAACGAGGCGATCGTGTCGTAGTCCATGACCGTCACCGCCGGTTCTCAGGCGCATCCGCCTGGTAAGTCTTGAAGTCGACGAGCGTGCCCAACATTTGCAGGTATGCAACCAGCGCATCCATCTCCGTGATCCGTTTCGGATCGCCGTCGAAATCGCGCGCCTCGGCCTTCGGATAGCGCTTCTTGAACGCGTCCTGGCCTTCGTCGTCGGGCGTCGCCTGCGCGATCAGATCGGCGCGCGCGCTGGCCACCATATCGTCGCTGTACGGCACGCCGACCATGCGGTTCGCCGCGAGTTCGCCCGCGGCATCGAACGAAAGCTCCGTGTTCTCCAGAAACCGGTAGGGCGGCATCACCGACTCCGGCACCACCGAACGCGGATCGACGAGATGCGCCCGATGCCATTCGTCGGAGTACTTCGCCCCGACGCGCGCGAGATCGGGCCCCGTCCGCTTCGAGCCCCATTGGAACGGATGATCGTAGATGCTCTCGGCCGCCAGGCTGTAGTGGCCATAGCGTTCCACCTCGTCGCGCAAAGGGCGGATCATCTGGCTGTGGCAGACGTAGCAACCTTCGCGGATGTAGATCTTGCGGCCCGCAAGCTCGAGCGGCGTGTAAGGCCGCATGCCCTGCACCTTCTCGATCGTGCTTTCGAGATAGAAGAGCGGCGCAATTTCGACGATGCCGCCGATGGCGACGACGACCAGGATCGCGGCAACCAGAAGCAGCGAGTGGCGTTCGAGTGTTCCGTGATTGAACATGGGGGTGCCTCCTACGCCGCCGCCAATTGCGGCTTGAGAGTCAACGGTTCGCTCTCGCGCACGTCGCCGCGCGCGGTCCGGTAGAGATTGTAGACCATGATGAACGCACCGCTGAGATAGAGCAGTCCGCCGAACGCGCGGATGATGTAATAGGGATGCATCGCCTCGACGGTTTCGACGAACGAGTACTCGAGGAAGCCGAACTCGTTATAGGCGCGCCACATCAAGCCCTGCATGATGCCGCTGACCCACATCGCCGTAATGTAGAAGACGATACCGATCGTCGACACCCAGAAGTGCCACTCCACGAGCGAGAGCGAATAAAGCCTCTGGCGCCGCCACAGCCACGGCGTCAGGCAATAGAGCGCACCGAACGACACGAACCCGACCCAGCCCAGCGCGCCCGAATGCACATGCCCGATCGTCCAGTCCGTGTAGTGCGAAAGCGAGTTCACGGCCTTGATCGACATGACCGGCCCCTCGAACGTCGACATGCCGTAAAACGCGACCGACACGACGAGCATGCGAAGCACAGGATCGGTGCGAAGCTTGTCCCACGCGCCCGAGAGCGTCATCAGGCCGTTGATCATGCCGCCCCAAGACGGCATCCACAGCATGATCGAAAACGTCATGCCGAGCGTCTGCGCCCATACCGGCAACGCCGTGTAGTGTAGGTGGTGCGGACCCGCCCAGATGTAGAGGAAGATCAGCGACCAGAAGTGCACGATCGACAGGCGGTATGAATAAACCGGCCGCTCCGCCTGCTTCGGGATGAAGTAGTACATGATCGCGAGGAAGCCCGCCGTCAGGAAGAAGCCGACCGCATTGTGCCCGTACCACCACTGCGTCAGCGCATCCTGCACGCCCGCGAACGCCGAATAGCTCTTGATGCCGATCCACGACACCGGCACCGCAAGGTTGTTGACGATGTGCAGCATCGCAACCGTCACGATGAACGCCAGATAGAACCAGTTCGCGACGTAGATGTGCGGCTCTTTGCGCTTCCAAAGTGTCCCTAAGAACACCAGCAGATAGACGACCCACACGAGCGTGAGCCAAAGGTCCGCGTACCACTCGGGCTCCGCATACTCGCGACCCTGACTAACGCCCAGCAAATAGCCGGTGCCCGCGACCAAAATGAAAATCTGATAGCCCCAGAACACGAACCACGGCCAAAGACCAAAGGCCAGCCGCGCCTTCGACGTGCGCTGCACGACGTAGAACGACGTCGCAAGCAGCACGTTGCCGCCGAACGCGAAGATCACCGCGGACGTGTGCAGCGGCCTCAGCCGCCCGAAATTCAGTTCCGGCAGCGCGTCGAAATAGAACAGTGTCGGAAATGCAAGCTGCAGCGCGATGACGACGCCGACCAGCATCCCGGCGATGCCCCAGAACATCGAGGCGACGACGCCCGCTTTGACGATGTCGTTGGCATAGGCGCCGCGGTCGTCCTCTGGCACGCCTTCGCTGTAGCGCTTTGCGAACCAACCAAGCGTGATGCCGATGCCCGCAACGAACGTCCACGCCTGGATGGCCATCAAAGGATCGGGCGTCTGTGCCGCGACCACAAAGGCCAAGAGGAGAAAAAGCACGAAGGCGACGGGAACGCTGACAAGTTCAAAAGACGCCGGTTGCGTGCCGGTGGTTGGCTGCATAATGCCCCTCGCGACAGGTTGGGATTCGCTGACTTCGCAATCGCAACATGCCCGTGTAGCCCAGGGCAAGCGTTGACCTACATCAAGCCCAAAGCCGTCTGCGGGTTAACACATCCTTGAGCACCGACGGACTGTCGGTCATCAGGCCGTGAACGCCGAGGTCGATCAGCCGCTCCATCTCGTCGGCCACATCGATCGTCCACACATGAACCTGCAAGCCGCGACGTTCTGCCGCCTCGATGAAGCGCCGCGTCACGATGGTGATCCCGTTCGCTTGCACCGGAACCTGCACGCATCCCTGCCGCCAGCGCCAGGCGGGCCACCCGCCCGACGCGGCTTTCAACCGCAAGACCCCCGAGGGTCCCGGCGACGTGCACACCCGCCCGTCGAACGCATCCACCACTTGGCGCACGCGCCGGTCCGAGAACGACCCCACGCAAACCCGATCTTCGACGCCAAGCCGCTTGATGAGTGCGATCAGCGGCGCCACCGCCGCATCGTGCTTCGGGTCGATGTTGATCCGCACATCCGGCCAGCGTGTGAGCAGATCCTCCATCAAGGGGACAGGTTCGCTGCCGCCGATCCGCGCGCGGCCCACCTCCGCCCACGACAACGTCTCGATCCTGCCCGTGGTGTCGGTCACGCGATCGAGCTTGTCGTCATGGAACGAAATCAGCACCCCGTCGCGCGTCGCATAAGCGTCGGTCTCGAGATAGCGGTAGCCGAGGCCGACGGCGTATTCGAACGCCTTCATCGTGTTCTCGGGCGCTTCCAACGCGCCGCCGCGATGCGCAAACGCCAGAAACCCCGGGTGATCCAGGTACTTGAACTTGGCGGGGCGGGGCATCGGATCGCGCGAATGTGTGATGAAGGAACGGGCCGAACCTAGCGCGTCGGCCGTCCCGTCTCTAGTGTGCCGCCGGCCAAAACACCGGAGACCCGTTCACGTGATCGTCCATCGCCCTTTGCAGCGCCGCGCCTTCTTGAAACTCTCCGCCGCGACCGTGGCGCTGTCGCTCGCGGGCTGCGTCGACGATCTCACGCAGGCAAGCGTCGCCGCCGCCCCGGATACGGCCGAAGATCGCAAGCTGCTGGCCTTCTTCTCGAAGAGCTTCACGCGCGAACTTGAAGAAGCGCCCGAGTTCATGACGAGCCTCGGGCTGAAGAAGCGCTACGGCGAATGGAACGACTACTCCGCCGCCTATGCCGAAACGCGCAATACGAACACGATGGCCGACGTCGCCTTCATGCGCGACGAAATCGACCGCGCAGCGCTCAGCCCCTCCATGCGCGTGTCCTACGACGTGTTCCGCTTCCGCAACGAACAACGCGTGGCGAACCATCGCTTCCGCCTGCACAGCTACGACGTCTCGCACTTCGGCGGCCCGCAGCAGAACGTGCCGAACCTCCTGATCAACCGCCATCGCATCGACGATGCGTCCGACGCCGAGGCCTATGTCGCGCGCATAGAAGCGACCGAGAAACTCGTCGCCCAAACGATTGCGTTCATGCACGATCAGGAAGCGAAAGGCATCCGCCTTCCTCGCTTCTCTTACGCGCTGATGATCGCCGACACCGAAAAGACGATCGACGGCGCGCCGTTCGGAACGGGCCCCGACAACGCGATTTATGCCGACTTCAAGGCGAAGGTCGCAAAGCTCACGATCGACGGCGCCGCGAAGGCGCGCCTGACGGCCGCCGCCGAAAAGGCGCTGACCAGCGCGATGGCCCCGGCCTACAAGCGCCTGGTCACCGCCATGCGCGACATCGCAGGCCGTGCGAGAACGGACCATGGCGCGGGAGCGCTTCCCGATGGACGCGCTTACTACAATCGCGCGATCGCCGATCACACGACGCTGAACGTGACGGCGGACGAAATTCACGAGCTTGGCCTCGCTGAGGTTGCGCGCCTGGCCGCCGAAATGGAACCCCTCAAGGCGAAACTCGGTTTCCGCGGCCCGCTGCGCGCGTTCTACGCGGACTTGAGAACGAACCCGCGCTACCTCTATCCGAACACCGACGAAGGGCGCAGCGCCTATCTTGCCCGCGCGCTCGAACTGCAACGTGAAGCGAACGCGGCGTTGCCCTCGGCGTTCGGCCGCGTGCCCAAGGCGCCGGTCGAGGTGAAGCGCATGGAGCCCTTCCTTGAGAGCGGCCAAACGATCGCATTCTACAACCAGCCCTCGCCCGACGGTTCGCGCCCGGGTCTCGTGTTCTACAATCTTGCCTCGATGGCGACGCTGCCGAAATGGCAGATGGCGGCGCTCGCCTTCCACGAAGGCATCCCCGGCCACCATCTGCAGATCGCCATCGCGCAGGAAACGAAGAACATCCCGGACTTCCGCAAGTACGAGTTCTTCACCGCCTACGCCGAAGGCTGGGCGCTCTACACCGAACTTCTGTCGAAGGAGATGGGCCTTTACAAAGACGACCTCGACGAAGTCGGCCGCATTACGATGGAGCTTTGGCGCGCCTGCCGTCTCGTCGTCGACACCGGCATCCACGCGAAGGGCTGGAACCGGAAACAGGCAGTCGAGTACTTCCTCGCCAACACTGCGCTCACGCGCGACAACATCGTTCGCGAAATCGACAGGTACTTCGTCTGGCCGGGCCAAGCCTGCGCCTATCAGATCGGCAAGAACAAAATCCTGGAACTGCGCGAGCGCGCAAAGGCCTCGTTGGGCGCGCGCTTCGACATTCGCGCCTATCACGATGTCGTGCTCGAGAACGGCGCGGTACCCCTGCCCGTACTGGAAACGCTCGTCGCCGACTGGGTGCGCGCTCGCGCCGCGCCGGTGTGACGCCGCGCGCTCTTGAGAGCCGCAACCGGCGAACCTAGGTCACCACCCGAACAACAGCGGAAAGAAGTCATGCGTTCGATTTGGATTGCAGGCACGCTCATCGCGTCGTTGGCGGCTGCGCACGCAGCCTCGGCGGCGGAAGTCGTGGTCGAGATGCTCAACCGCGACAAAGCGACGAACACGACCAATGCCTACAAGCCCGCGCTCGTCAAAGTGGCGAAGGGCGACACCGTGAAGTGGGTCGCCGCGAACCCCGGTCACAACGTCGCCTTCGTTGCGGGCGGCGTGCCCACGGGCGTTGCGCCGTTCTCCTCGGCCTTCGCGAAAGAGGTCACATATAAGTTCGATAAACCCGGCATCTACGTCTACAAATGCACGCCGCACCTCGGCATGGGCATGGTGGGCATCGTCTGGGTCGGCAACGACAAGAGCAATCTCGCCGAGGCGCAAAAGGCCTACGTCCCGCCGCTTGCGAAAAAGCGCCTCGAACCGCTGTTCGTCGAAATCTCGAAATAAGGCTCCACACAAAAAAGAGCCGCCCGAACGGGCGGCTCTTTCGATTCGTGGACTGCGTCGGTCAGCGGACGCCGATCGTGCGCAACGCATCCGGCGTAAAGCGGTTCACGTTCAAATCGTCCGCATCGAAATTGTACGGCTTCTCTTCATTGATGAGCGCACCGGCAAGATAACGCCCGCCGCCGAGCACGTCGTAGACGATCTCGCCGACCGAGAAGCAGAGCGGCACATGATAGAAGTTGATGTTGTGGATTTCCTGAACACGCCACAAGCCGCCGCGGCCGTCATAGAGTTCGCCCGCCACGATGCCCCAGTGGTCTTCGTCGATGTGCAGCACACGCCGCGCGTATAGGTGGCGTTGCCCTGACTTCAGCTTCGCCTCGACCGTGTGAACACGGTGGGGCTCGTAGCGCACCAGGTCTTGGTTCAAGTGCTTCGGCTTGATGAGCTGATCGAATTTCGCGTTGACCAGATCATAGGCGTTGTAGGCCACGAACTTCACGCTCTTGCCCTTGTACGACCAATCGTAACGATCAAGGGCGCCGTTGAAGCCCGTGAACGCATCCGCCGTCGACATAGAGTCCGTGTTGAAGCCGGGGTTATCATAGGAAATGTCCGGTGCAACGCGCACGCGACGCGAACCCGGATTGTACGACCACGCCTTGCGCGGATTGATGGTGGCGTTCAGAGACTCGTGCACGAGGATCACGTTGCCTGCGAGCCGCGCCGGCGCCACGGTGTTCTGCAGGTACATCAGCTGAACGTTGTTCAGATCCTCCGCCTTCTTCTTCGAAGGGTCGGTCCAGTTGATGATCGCCTCATCCTGATACTTGATGATGTTGTACGAACCGTTCGCCTGTACCGGCGCCGTCCCGAAGGAACGATAGAGCTTGTGCGGCAGGTAGCGCAGGCGATGGTTCCAGATTATTTCCTTCGCGTTGGTCGTGATCGGGAACGGCGTTCCCATGATGCCGCCCGTCACGCCTTCGCCGTCCGTCGTCAGCTCGGCGACCAGCGCGTTGTTCTTCGTCGCGGCTTGAACGAATTGCGGAACCGTACAGCTGCGCCGCGACTCGTAGACGTTCATCTTGTAGGTCGGTAGCGCCTTAAACAGCGCCTTGTAACCGTCAGTCAGCTTGTCGGCGTATTGGGCCGCGTTCGCGTTCGTGATCGTGAACTTCGGCTTGTCGCCGGGCCACGGATTTGGCGGATGCTGCGTCTTCGGATCGAATTTGACACCGGCCGGCGGCGCCTGCAGCCCGCCCGTGTACGCCGGAACGTCGCCCGAGCCGGCGACTTCGCCACCCAGCGGGGTCAGGTCTTTGCCCAACCGCGCGGCCTGGTCCGCCGGCACCTTGGCCAGCGCGGCCGGCACCCCGAGACCGAACGCCACGGCCGAAGCCAGCAGCAACTGCTTGTATGCCATGTAGTTTCCTCCACCAATGTCTCTTGCGTTCCGGCAGAAGCCGGGTGCGGCCGTTCCCGTGCGATGTCCGAGGTGCCTTGATCGGCAGCGGCCGCGGCCCAATCATTAACAGTGCGCACAAGGGAAGGCGAGCCGGTTCGGCCGCGACCGCGCAAACAAATTTGATGTGTCGGTAGTGGTTTTCTCAACCCTCAGCACATAAGTCTTGAGGTCATGCAACTGAAGCGCAGAGATTTCCTGCTGGCGACCGGTCTGACCCTGGTCTTCGGGTCGGCCGCCCAGGCGCGCGTCTTCAGCGAAGCCGATCCCTTTGTCTTTCCGACGGCTTCCGTCCGCCGCCGGCTGCGGCTCAGACACGCGCACACGGGCGAGACGTTCGAAGGTCTTTATCGCGACGAGATCGGTCCGATACCGGAAGCGATGGTCGATCTCGCGATCTTCCTGCGCGACCATCACGACAACCTCTCGGGTCCGGTCTTCATTGAAACCCTCGACTTCCTAGCCGACCTGATCGAAACGACAGGTCACGCGCAGGCGACGATCCTCTCGGCCTATCGCACGAAGCGCACGAACGCGATGCTCGCCGCGCGCATTTTTGGCGTCGCCGAAAAGAGCCAGCACCTCGCCGGCCGCGCCCTCGACATCACGTTGGATTCCAAACTCCAGTCCGCCGCGAGCGTCGCACGTCGCATGTCGCGCGGCGGCGTCGGCTGGTACCCCTCGAACCACTTCATCCATTTGGATTCGGGGCCGATCCGCAATTGGACGATTGACGCCACTGCCAAGATCCGCGGCCGCGACGGTCGCGTCTACGACATCTTCCAACCCGCCCGCATCGCCGAAAGCGGCAAGGCGATCAAGCGCCCGCTCACGGTGAAGGAGCG
>JAEUML010000247.1 GCA_016792785.1 Alphaproteobacteria bacterium | reverse complement strand
GCCGAAGTTCCTGGTCAACGAAGACGGCACGATGGGGGCGCGCAACGGCGTGTTCACGGGCTCGATCGAAAAGAAGATGGGCATCAAGGCGAACGCGACGGCCGTGCTCAACTTCGACGAGGCGAAGGCCTGGCGCCTCGGTCCGAAGCCGCAGCCCAAAGCCGCGGGCGAGAAGGGATCGTCGTCGGCCGGCATGAAGGGCATGTTCGGCATGATGAATGCGGCGCGTCTGGGCGTCGGCATTCAAGGTGTCGCGATCGCCGAGGTCGCGTATCAGAACGCCGTCATCTACGCGAAGGAGCGCCTCGTCGGCCGCGCGCTGACCGGGGCGAAGGCGCCGGACAAGCCTGCCGACCCTTTGATCGTGCATCCCGACGTGCGGCGCATGCTGATGTTCGCGCGGGTCGCAGCCGAGGGAGGCCGGGCGCTTGCGACCTATATCTCGCTGCAACTCGGCATCGCGAGTTCGGGCCGCAGCGATGCTGAACGCCAAGAGGCGGCCGATCTCGCCGATTTGCTGACGCCGGTGATCAAGGCGTTCTGCACGGACATGGGCTTCGACGCGGCGAACGCCGCGATGCAGGTGTTCGGGGGACACGGTTACATCCGCGACCACGGCATGGAGCAGTTCGTGCGCGACGCGCGGATCAACCAAACTTATGAGGGCGCGAACGGCGTGCAAGCGCTGGACCTCGTGGGGCGCAAGCTCGGCCGCGCGGGCGGACGCGCGCCGATGACGTTGTTCAGCAAGATCAACGCGTTCCTCTCAACCGAAACGTCGGACGAGATGAAGCCCTACATCGAACCGCTGAAGACGAGCCTCGCGCGGCTGCAGGAGGCAACGCTGTGGCTGGCGCAGAACGGGATGAAGAACCCCGACAATGCGGGCGCGGCCAGCGTCGACTATCTGCGCATGTTCGGGCTCACCGTCGTGGGCTGGCTGTGGGCGCGCCAGGCGAAGGCCGCGATGGCGAAGCTCGCCACGAAACCCGCGAACGCTGCGTTCTATGAGGCAAAGCTCGTCTCGGCGCGGTTCTGGATGGAGCGAATGATGCCGGATACCGCGAGCCTCGCCGAGCGGGTGAAGGCGGGCGCGGACGGGCTTATGATGTTGGATGCGGCTAGTTTTTAGGGGGTTGATAGTGCGTTTGCGTACTGGAGCTTTGGCGGCGGCAATCTCGGCCGGCGTGTTGTGTTCTCCGGCAGTGATTGCGGCGGACGCGAAGTGGGTGCCGCAGAACGCAACCCCGATACCGGCGATCACGCGAACGCCGCCGCCCGCCGTGTGCGCGCCGTTCCACCGTATGATCGACATGGCGCAGCGAGGGCGGCCTTCGCCGGGAGCGGCCGTCTTTCCGGACAAGCTCGCGCCTGGCAATATTTCGCCGGAGACATTTGGCGCGCAGGAGTGCCACGGCTCTGCGACGACGGCAACGCCCGGCGGGTTCTCCGTCCACTGCACGAACACCGGCGCCAGTCTCGCCTGGGCGGAGGGTTTCGCGCGGGATCGCGCTGCCACGATTGCCGCATGCTTTTCCACCTGGCCGGGCGTCAAGCCTACCATTCGCACTTTCGTACGCGGTGACAACAAGCTCACACTGACCGTCATCACGCGGGAAGAAGCGCCGGGTGCGACGGTCACGACGAGCGCATGGTACGAGCCGCCGACGAGCAAGGCTTTCGAGCAGGCGAACTGCGATACGCTTGAGGCGATGCGGGCGCTTACCGTCGGCAACTTCAAGGGGCTCGCCACCAAGGTCGATGCCGACGGCGCGACAGTGCTGGAAACGCCGCTCGGCCTCGCGGACGTTTGCATACCGATGGCGAAGACCGGCGGGCGCAACGCTGCGGCTTTGGCCTGTTTTTGGACGATCACCAACGACGACCCGATCGGTGCCGGCATCGAGGTCGTCACACGGGCAACGTATCGTTGGTGGGCGAGGCTTGGCGCCGAGCTGTGCTATCGCGATCAAAGCCCGATGCCGTCCAGCTCGCCGCCCGGCCACGGGATCATCGAGCAGCAGCTGACGACGGATCCCGCGGGCAATGCGCGCTTTGCTGTCGGTCTGCTCGGCCCGGAAAAGGGCGCACCATGGGGCGTCTCGGTGATGGTGCATGTAAGGGACGTGGCGCAGTAACTTTCTTGAGACCGCGAGCTCGCAACTCAACGCCGACGCATCGACGTGCGATATTCCGGAACCGCCAAGGAGACCGCCCATGCCGCGCGTCACGCATTTCGAAATCCACGCGGGAGAGCCCGCGAAGCTCGCCGCCTTCTACCGCGAGCTCTTCGGGTGGAAAATGCAGCATCTGCCCCACATCGACTATTGGCTGATCGACACGAGCGAAGGGACTGAGCCAGGCATCAACGGCGGCCTCTTACAGCGGCGCGGACCGAAGCCCGCCGACGGACAGCCGGTCAACGCATTCGTGTGCACCGTCAGCGTGACCTCGGTCGACACGTTCGCGGCGAAGGCGCTGAAGCTCGGCGGCACCGAGGCGGTGCCGAAGATGGCGATCCCCGGCGTCGGCTGGGTCGCCTATTGCAAAGACCCGGACGGAAACATCTTCGGGCTGCATCAGGAGGATGCGAACGCGAAGTAGTCCTGCGCGATGAAAGCGACCTCATTTGAGGCAATCGGGCATCAGCTCCGCAACGGCGCCGCGATGCGCGTCGCCGCGTTGTTGCTCATCATCGGCGTGTTCGTGTTTCCAGCTGTCACGCGTGCAGCAGAAGACGTGCCAGGCGCGAAGGAACTTGAGTCGCTCACCAAAGCCTTCGCGGCGCAAGATGCGAAGGAGTGGGCGGGCGCGAAGGCACTCGTGGCGAAGCAGGCGGCCATTGTGCGCGACCTTGTGCAGTGGCGGCATGTGTCGTCGCAAACCTCCGGGGCGACGTTCGATGAAATCAGCGCCTTCCTGAGCGCGCACGGGAATTGGCCTGGGCGCTGGCAGATTGTGCAGCGTGGCGAGGAAGCGCTGCTGACCGGTGCTCTCTTGGAAGTGAGAGGGGCCGCCTGGTTCAAGGCCTATCCGCCGCGCACGAGCGAGGGTTGTCTTGGTTGGGCAAAATTCCAGTTCGCGCGCGAAGAGAAGCAGGCGGCGCTTTCCAGCATCCGGCGCTGTTGGTCGGCGTTCACGCTGAGCGTGACCGACTACCAGGAGTGGACGAGCGTCACTGAGATGGCGTTGCCCGAGGGCGACCACCTTGCACGCGCCGATTCTCTGTTGTGGAAGCGGAGCGTCTCGGCGGCACGCGAACTTCTGCCGTTGTTGTCGCCGAAGGTGCAGAGCGTCGTGGATGCGCGGGTGAAGGTTCAATCCGGCAGCGAGATTGACCTCGACGACGTGTTGGACGATACGCCCTCGCCCGCCTGGTCCGCGACCCTTATCTATGATGAAGCGGTGCGGCTTAGAAAGGCGGGCAAGGCGGAGGAGAGCTGGTCGTGGCTGATGAAGGCCGACGACACCGGCGCGCTCCCGATGAAGTACTCGGAGACTTGGTGGGTCGAGCACAATCTCCAGGCGCGCAACGCGCTCGACGCCGGGGAGCACGACACGGCCTACAAGCTGGCGTCGCGCACGCCGCTCTCCGCCGAGGGCAACATCGTGGCGTATCTGGAGGCCGAGTTTCTGTCGGGCTGGATTGCGCTGCGCCATCGTGACGAGCCGGAAGAGGCGGTGGGGCACTTCCAAAGACTTGAGGCAGCGGCGAGGTCGCCGATCACGCGCGCGCGCGCCGCGTACTGGAAGGCGCTGGCGCTGAAGGCGCGCGATGAAGACGCGCTCTCGCAGCAATCGCTCGCCGCCGCAGCAGCCGAGCCAGCGACGTTCTATGGACGATTCGCGTTCGAGATACTTGGCGCGAACTCTGCGCCGAGCGCGGCGGGGCCTAGGCCTTCCGGCGCACCGTTGGGCGAGAACATCGAGGAACTCGTGCTGGCGTCGGCCACGCTGCTGCGCATCGACGACAACCGCCGCGCCAACGCCTTTGCCAACGCCGCGATCGATGGTTGCGAGTCAGCCGTGTGCGCGGCGGCGCTGAGCAGGCGCCTGTCTGCGATCGGAAACACCTATGGCGCGCTGCGCAGCGCGAAGAAGGCGCAGACGCTGGGCGCGCCGCTTGCGGATCAGCTCTATCCGCTGCTGGACCTTCCTTCAGCTTGCGGTACGGCCGGAGTGCCGCCTGCGCTTGTGCTCGCACTTGTCCGCCAGGAGAGCGAGTTCGATCCTTCCGCGATTAGCGGCGCTAACGCGCGTGGACTGATGCAGATCCTCCCCTCCACCGCAAAGGACGTGGCGCGGCGCTACGGGTTGGCCTATGGCGGCGCCGGCGACCTGCACAAGCCAGAGACCAATCTCGCGATCGGCTGCTATCACTTGAAGGATTTGTTGGACGGGTTTGGCGGTTCTTGGGTCTTGGCGATCGCGGGCTACAACGCGGGCAAGGCGCGTGTGCTCGGGTGGGTCACCGCGCGCGGCGATCCGCGCGAGACGAAGGTCGACGTCGTCGATTGGATTGAAGCCATTCCATTCGACGAAACGCGCAACTACGTGATGCGGGTGCTTGAGAACCAGCTTGCGTACAAGACCCGCCGCGGCGAAGCGCTGCAGCCGCAGGAGCTTGGCCGGATCCTTCGTCCCGCGACTTGATACGGTCACGTTTGCTACTTCGCCCGCCGGGCATTTGCTTCGCTTGGCAAATTGCTCGGGCCGGACGGCCGGCAGCTGCCGGCTACTTCAAATGAGGCGTCGGGGCTTGTATTCGAGATGTTGTACAAAGCCCGGCTTGAAGCTGCGTTCGTCGGGTCGGGCACTACGTATCTGTCGATACGTCGTCCCACTCCTGGTCCATGTAGCCAACCAGCCAGTTCAGCGCGACGTGGCGTTCAAGGGCAACGTCTGGATTGAGGTTTGCTGGTGTCGTTTCTCCGTTGAGTTGGGCGTCCACGATCGCCCAGCGATACCGGTAGATCAGGTCGGCTTGATCGAGGATCGCGGACAGTGACCTCAATTCCGCTTCGGCAATAAACTGTTTGGTCTTGCGCTTCTTCATCGGCGGGATCACTTGAGCAAGATCAGCCCGCTTCTCGGGTTTGCCAAGTGAACCGACATAACCCAGCGCCCAGAGCAGCGTATATGCGGCTTCGTAGCGCCAAAAGAACTGAACACGGTCGTGATCGCTCGGCATCTCCTGCGCGAGGAACTCTTTTTCCTTCGGCGAGAGATGAGATTCCAAATCGTACTCTCTCACTACCTTCTGCGCTGTCTCTTGGTCCATTCCTTCCGCCCGCATGGCGATTGCGATGAGTGTGAGGGCGCGATGAGCGATCTCCTCCCTAGAACGACGTTTGGCCTCAACTTCAGACTCGATTGCCGGAAGGTGGAGGTTCAGGGGAACTCCTTCGTCTTTGAGTACTACCTCCGATCGTTGTTTTCGCTGGAGCGCCTCCTTCGACACACTCTGTTCCATGACTTTGACTTTCGCTTTGCGACTTTCGAGCGTTGCGGCCAAAACACTTCGCGTTGGCGCCAGAGCGAGTATCACTGCTAGCAACGCAACGTGGCGGCGCGACACTGAAGAGATCTGTTGGCTCATGTCGCGATCCTAGATTGGGACGCTCCCATTTCCAAGAATGCTCTGGTTTGTAGCTCGCATGCTCCAGTCTTCGGACTGCCGGGCGCTCGGCTGTCCTTCCACCGCGAACTTGCAGCGATCTCTTTCTGGCGACGGTGGAGGCAGACGCGTGTTTACTTGTTTGGTGATGCGGCGAGGTTGCGCAAGCCGTGCTCCGTCGTCACCGGCGGAGCGTAGTTCATCTCGCGCCGTGCCTTTGCGTCGTTCAGGATGCAGTCGCGGCTCATGATGTTGGCGGTGAAGCGGGTGAGTGGGGGTTTTGATTTGAGGTTGAGGGCGCGGAACGTGGTTTCGCCGGCGTAGGCGATCGTGCGGATGAGCCAGCCGGGGACGGTGCGTGTCGGCACCGGGATGCCTGCGGCCTGCATCATCTTTGTCATGAAGTCGCGGAAGACGACGGGGTTTTCGGTGTCGAGGATGAAGTAGGCTTCGCCGCCCTGCCCTTTGGTGAGCGCGAGGTTCATTGCGTGGACGAGGTTGGCGATGTTCGTCGTTGAGGTCTTGGCGCGGCCGCCGTCGATCCAGGCGAACGCGCCTTTCGCCACCATCTCGCGCACCACGGGCAGGATCGTTTGGTCGCCCTCGCCCCAGATCATGCGCGGGCGCAGCACGATCGTCGCGAAGCCGGCCTTCGCGTCGTTCGCTTCGCGCACGGCCTTTTCCGCGTGCGCCTTCGTGCGCGAATAGGGATAGGGCGAGTTCAGCGACAGCGGATAGGTCTCGTCGACGTTGCGCATGTGCTGGCCGTGGAAAAGCGCGGCCTCTGTTCCGATGTGGACGAAGCGTT
>JAEUML010000211.1 GCA_016792785.1 Alphaproteobacteria bacterium | reverse complement strand
GGCCCTTGCGCAATTCGAAGCGGCGCTGCGGGTGAACCCTGTCGATCAGCTCGCTTTCGGCGGCGTGGGGCTTGCCTATCGGGCGCTGGGGGATAGCCGTTACCAACGGCTAATGGACAAGGATCGCTTCATCCGCGTCTTTCCCTTGCGCCTGCCGCCCGGATTCAGCGACGTGGCGTCGTTCAACGCGGTGTTGGCCGAGGAGCTCTTGAAGCTGCACACGATGACGGCGGAACCATTGGAGCAAACGCTGCGAGGCGGTTCTCAAACGGCGGGGCTCCTGTTCACCCGCAAGCTGAAGGCCATCGAAACCGTTCGCGACATGATTCAAGAAGCGGTCGCCAACTACATTCGCGACATGCCGTTCGACCCTGACCACCCTCTGCTCTCGCGCAAGCAGGATCAGTTCAGCTTTACGCATTCGTGGTCGTGCAAGTTGCGATCGGCGGGGTTCCATACGAACCATGTGCACCCGATGGGTTGGATCAGCTCGGCGTACTATGTGAATTTGCCCGATGCGCTCGAAGATCAAGCGGCGCGTCAGGGGTGGCTGAAGTTCGGCGAGTCTCATCTGGAACTCGGCGGCGACGATCGGCCGGAACATTTCGTTAAGCCCGTCGTCGGTCATTTGGCATTGTTTCCGTCCTATTTCTGGCATGGCACGGTGCCGTTCGAGTCGTCTGACGACCGTTTGACCATCGCGTTCGACGTCGTGCCGGGGCTCGTCGACCCGTCGACCATTTCGCCCGGACCTTATTGAGGGCGCATGGCGAACGATCAGGTTGCCGCCGTCGGGCGGGACTATCTGGCGCGGTTGTCTTCGTCGCCCGACGTCTATCCGCAAGGTCTCGACCTCGTTCATCAAGCGATGCTGCTCGTCAAGTTCGACGCGGCGGCCTATCGCGCGGCGAGCTTTCTCGACGATCGCGTGTTGTCGGCGCAGTCGCGCGGCGTTTGGGTCCGGATCAGCGAGGTTTCCGCGTCGGCCCGTTCGGTCCAAGAACCGCGCCCGGTGCATTTCATCTTCCACACCGGGCATGTCGGTTCGACGCTGATCAGCCGGTTGCTTGAGGAAAGCGGCGTCGTGCTTTCTCTGCGCGAACCGCTACCGCTCCGCGTCTTGGCCGGCGCGCACGACGTGCTCGGCAAGGCGGACTCGCTCATCAGCGAAGCGCAATTCGAGGCGTTGCTCGAGCTTTACCTCACGCTCTGGGCGCGAGGCTACGCGTGGACGCGCGCCGTGGTCGTCAAGGCGACCAGCAGTGTCGGTCGCTTGGCCGCGCCGCTGTTGAACCGGCGCGACAGTGCGCGGGCGATCTGCCTCAATCTCAAGCCCGAACCGTATCTGGCGACAATGTTGGCCGGACAAAGCTCACCGACCGACCTTCGCAACCACGGGGCGGAACGCATTCGACGCCTCATGCTGATGCTCGGCGTCGACAGGCTCGGGCCCCTTCACGCGCTCTCGCTCGGCGAGCTAGCGGCCATGAGCTGGCTCACAGAAACACTGACGCAGCATCAGGCCACTCTGCGATTTGGCTCCCGGCTCGTGAAGGTCGATTTCGACGATGTTCTGGCCGACGTGCCGCATGCTCTTGCGCGCATTGCGGCCCACTTCGGTTTGCCGCACGACGAAGCGTTCACCGCGGCCGTAGCGCGAAGCCAGGCGCTCGCCACGTATTCGAAGGCGCCGGAGCACGCCTACTCTCCGGCGCTTCGTGCCCAGATACTGACCGAAGCGCGAGCGCGGCACGCCGCTGAAATCCGAAAAGGACTTGCCTGGCTTGAGGGGTTTGCCCGCACACACACCGGCGTTTCCGATGTGCTGCAGGCAAATGCCTGAGTTTACTTCGCCCACATGCGCATGAGGTTCTGGCGAACGACGTCCAGGCGCACGCGGTTCTCCCATTTCATCGACAAGCCTTCGAGCGCCGCGATTTCGTTCAGTTCGTAAACCGTCGTGCGTTGGTGAGGATCGGCGATGTAGCTCTCGACAAATGTGATCGAGACCAGGCGTTGGCCCGAGCGCACGGGCACGACTTCGTGCAGCGTCGTCGACGGATAGGCGATCGCATCGCCCGGTGCGCATTTGAACGTCACCGTGCGGGTGCCCAAGGTCAGCGAGAGTTCGCCGCCATCATAACTCGCCGGATCGTTCACAAAGACCGTGCACGAGACGTCGGAGCGCAGACGCCCTCCGGCGAGTTGAATGTAAGCAGAATCGGCGTGCGCGCCGTACTTCATACCGGGCTCGTACCGGCAGAGCAGCGGCGGGGCGACGCGCTTCGGCATGGCATAGTCGACGAACTCGCGCGAGCGGGCGAGTGCTGCGTTCACGATCTGGGTCGACTCCTGGTACTTCGGGTCACCTTGGTCGGCCTGGAGGTTGTTCTTCGTGACGTTCGCGGGGTTGGTGGCGCGCCCATCGACGAAACGCAGCTCGCGCGCAAGCGCTTGCATCCGGGTCACTTCGGCGGGTGTGAGCAGGCTCTCTATTTCCAGGAACATTGGCGTACCCTCAAACGCTCACGCTCGGCGCATAGGGGCCGAGCGCCTCGAACAGCGGTGCAAGGTGTTTCTCATAGGGCTTCCACCGCGCAACCGACGATTTGAACAGCGGTTTGCGAACCTGGGTCGTGCTGGCGGTGCGGACCGGACGGTCGGCTTCATAAAAGCGCAGGCACGCGTCGTTCCACTCCAGTCCGCACAAAGCGACGAGCTTGCGGATCTCGGTTTCAGGGTCCGCCAGAATCGCTTCGTGCTGCACGTGATGCACTCTGCCGGGCAGGACCGTATCCCAATGTGCGATCATTTCGCGGTAGAGCACGTACTGACGGCCGACCGCGCCGAGGTCGTAGGTCATTTCGTTGCGGTCCTTGAACGTCTGACGGAAGCACGAAAAGCACGTGTCGACGGGATCGCGCATGCTGTTGATGATGACGGCATTCGGGAACGCGAGATGGATGATCCCAACATTGGCGTAGTTGCCAAGCATCTTGTCGATAACGCGGTCCTGCCCGCTCCACCCGCGCTCTCTCAGGGCCTCTAGATAGGCTTCGCCAACGCGCCGATAGAACGTGCGCTTAAACTCTTCAGTCATGGCCGCGCGTGACGTCGGCATCAGGTTCTTAAACGTCGTGCTGAGCGCCTTGGTTTCGCCAAGACCCGTGACCTTTGGATGGCTGGAGAGAATTTGCTCGAGCAGCGTCGAGCCCGAACGAGGCATACCCACGATGAAGATCGGAGCGTTCGTCGCAAGGCCGCCCCCGCCGAAATATGAGAGGTACTGCGCCGAGAACATCTGCCGGATGCCGCCCAGGAACTCGCGCAACCGGCGTTCCGCTTCCTCGACCGTTGTTTGCGGTTCATCCGATTTGGGCAGAATGGCTTGTGCAATCGGATCAAGGAAAGAAACTCCCAAATTCTCGCGACGCAGCCGATTGCCGGAAGCGAAAGCCGCGAATGCATCATCGTGACTCTTCTGACGTTCACGAATTTCGCCGAGTGCGAAGAGCAGTTGGATACGCTCGGGAAGCGATACCGAAGGTGTGGCGGCAAGCGCCTCGATTTTTGAAATGTCTTTGTCGGTCAGAGCCGAGGAGTCGGTTGCGGCCAGGCCCACATAGCCACCGGAGGACTCCGGCCAACCGTCGATCAGGCGGCGAAAGAGGGACTTGGCTTCGTCCATCTTGCCACCGATGCGCAAGACGGTGGCCAAGCGGGACATCGCGACGGGATCGTTCGGCAGTTCTTCGACGTCCTTGCGGTAGAGACCGATCGCGGTCTCCATGTCGGCCAATTCTTCGGCAACGCCGGCGAGCGCCAAACGCATGTTCCGGTCGGCCGGGAATTCCTCGACCAGGGCGGCAAGCCGGCGACGGGCTGTCGCCAGGCGGCCGTCGCGCATGTCGAGTTCGGCAAGCAAGAGCTTAGGCCCCGGTTCGGCCGGATGCCGGCTCGCCAAGTCCTGGTACAGCAGGCGTGCGCGTTGAAACTCACCGGCTTGGTGCAGCCTCCGCGCTTCGGCGAGTGTGGCCGTGAACACCTGAGGCGAGTGCGGTTTCAGCATAGGTCAGCGTGGTCCCACATCGCCTCTGTAATACTCTCTCTGGGCGGCCAATAGGGCGCACACGAGCTCGCGTTCGGCAACGCTCAAATACGGGTTCCAGGTGTCGAAGATGAGGATCGCGCGGAGTTGATCGCTGTCGTTACGCGCGTCGTGCTCGATCGTGTCGTCGAACACCCATGCCTTGCCGCGCCGCCATTCGCGCGTCTCGTTGCCGACCCGGAAGGAGCATTTGGGCGGGATGATCAGTGCCAGATGGACGATCAGACGGATGTTCGTCACCCCGGTGTGCTTGGGGATCGAAGCGCCCGGCCTTAGCGTCGAGAAGAAGACCGCCGGCGCAAAGCCCGGCACATTGGCGAGCGGCATGCGTTCCACAAGCGCCGCCGTCTCAGGGCACTGCTTGCAGTGTTCATCGACCCGGACGCCGTCATCCCAAAGGAAATAGGCGCTCCAATCCGGTGAGCGATTGAGTGCCGCGGCATCATTCAGCGGCACGCCGTCCGGGTGGTTCAGGTAGGGTCTGAAGTCGCCCGACCGCGTGTTCAGGACGGCTTCGAGTTCGGCCGCGATTGCGTCGGTGCCGGCTTCAAGCTCCTTCAGCCAGGGAAACTCAGCCTCGTCGTAGAACTGGATCGCCGGGAGCCTCGGGAAGTGCAGCATTACGGGTTGCTGCGTGTAGATTTTCTTGCGCCCAATCATCGCCTCTTTGGACTCATTGAAGCGATCGAACCGGGCTGTTGTGTGAGCTTCGCGCACACGCCCGATTTTGGACTCGATAAAGGCGTCGAGCGCAGACGCATTCTCGGCCACGGCCGTGCGCGCCCGTTGCACCAGCGCGCGAACGTCAGGCGCAAGCCGTTCTTCCGCCGCCGGTACGATCTTGAGAGCGTCCGTGAAAATCCGCGCAGCATTGCGCTTTAGGCCGAGCCGCTCCAGCAGCGCGCCCTTTGCCAGCAGCGCAGGATAGCAATAGGGATCTGCCTTGAGCGCCGCCTCAAGCGCCGCCATTTCGCCGTCGGTGTCGTTTTGCGCGCGGCGCGCATTCGCCAGCGCCAGGCTTATCAGTGGCTCTTTCGGCGCGAGCTGCGCAGCGCGCGAGAGCCATTGCGTGGCGCCGGCCGCATCGCCTTTCGCCAGGGCGCGCTGGCCGAAGAAGAACCACGCCTCCGGATGATCGGGCGTATTCGCCCGTACTTGCTCCCAGAGGCGCGCGGCTTCGTCGAGTTGCCCGGCGCGCGCGGCGCGACGCGCCGATTCAGCCATCACGTTCACTGAGGTATTGCCCGGCCCTTGAGACACGTTCGATTCGCCGCCCTAATTCGCATCCGCTTCGCAAGTTTATGTGCGGCGCGCAAGCCAACGCGTTGCGCAGCGTCAATTCACTTGCTGGCTCAGAGTCTTCGCGCGCCAAGTTCGATTTGCATCTTCACCGAAGCCAACTTCGCGCTTGATGCAAATGTGCCACAACGTGTCTCCCACGTCTTTTGTCGTACCCCGAAAGAGTAGACGCAACTCTTGGTCGCGCTGTAATCCCGAATGAGAGGGATGATTCGATACATATGGTGTGAAGGCGCAAGCCTTTGCGCTCAACGGTTGCTGTGACCGCAACCGGTTGACGGCTGCTGGAGTGGTGCGTTCGTGAATTGTTCTTGCGTACCGGGGGCTTTTGATTGCGGTTCGACCTCGCGTTTCGACGCGCGGCGCCCAGCGCTCAGCGCCTCATCGAGCAGCCCCATGTGTCCGACAAACCACCCCAGACGCGGGCGAGCGAACCCGTGCCTGGACTCACCTTTCCAAACCTAGCGGGCGCCAAGCACAGGGGGCATCAGCCGTGACGAACACTTCCAGGAATCGCACTCTCAAATCTACCTTGATGGCTGGCGCGGCGATCGCGTCGGTCGCGGGCATCTCGGCGGCGCAGGCCCAGGACGCGGCTAAGCCGGTCGAGAAAGTCACGGTCACCGGTTCGCGCATCCCGCAAAAGGGACTGACGTCGGTTTCGCCGGTGTCGACGATCTCGAGCATGGAAGCGAAGCTGCAAGGCGCCAACAGCGCCGAGACGCTGCTGAACAACATGCCGCAAGTGATCGCGAACCAAGGCGCGGAAGTCTCGAACGGTTCATCGGGAACGTCCACGCTCGACCTGCGCGGCCTGGGTCCGAAGCGCACGCTGGTGCTGGTGAACGGCAAACGTCTGCAACCCGCTAACATCGCTTCGCCAACGGCTGACCTCAACTCGATTCCACTGGCAATGGTTGAGCGCGTCGAAGTGCTCACTGGCGGCGCTTCGGCCGTTTACGGTGCCGACGCCGTTGCGGGTGTCGTGAATTTCATCTTCCGCAAGAACTTCGAAGGTGTCGAGTTCGGTGCGCAATACGGCATCACCGACCACGACAACGACGATGACGCCATGCGCGCGTTGGTCGCCGGCTCCGGCTTTGCTGTTCCTGATGAGCACGTGAACGACGGCCGCACGATCAACATGTGGGGCATCATGGGCGCGAACAGCGCCGACGGTCAGGGCAACGTCACGGCTTATGTGCAGTTCCGGCATGCGCAGGCGATCTCCCAGGGCGATCGCGATTTCTCCGCGTGCTCGCTGAACCTGAATACGACCAAGACCGGATTCGCCTGCGGCGGTTCATCGAACGGCGCGACGGGTCGCTTCACGAGCGTTGACGACGCGACGCCGACACGCTTCACGGTGAACAGCGCGGTGCCGGGTACGATGCGCCCGTTCGTCGGCGCGACCGACACCTTCAACTTCGCGCCCACGAACTATCTGCAGCGGCCCGACGAGCGCTACATCGTAGGCGCGCTCGCGCGCTACGAACTTGCGCCTGACCTTGAACTTTACGCCGAAACATCGTTCCTGGACGATCGCACTGTCGCGCAGATCGCGGCCAGCGGCTTCTTTGCCAGCTCGGGCCCGGTGGGCGGCAACTTCCTGGTCAATTGCGACAACCCGTTCCTCAATACGGGGGCGACCGAATCCGGCACCAACATCACGCCGTTCAACGCGCTCTGCGGCAGCGCGCTGAGTTCGCCGCTCGGTTCCACGGGAACGGCCACAGTGAACATCGGTCGGCGCTTCGTCGAAACGAATCTTGGACGTCAGGATGATTTCAAGTCGACGAGCTATCGCCTGCAGGCTGGCGCACGCGGGACAATCGAAGACTGGGATTACGACGTCTATGCGCAGTACGCGACGACATCGACGCCGCGTGCTTATCTCAATGACGTATCGAGAACGCGTGCGCAACGCGCCGCCTTGGTGGTCATCGACGACCGGCCGACGTCACCCACGTTTGGGCAAGCAATCTGTCAGTCGGCGTACGACGGGTCGGATTCGAGCTGCGTTCCGGCGAACATCTTCGAGTTCGGTGAGCTGACGGGACCGTCCATCGCCTACATGAGCGGCACAGGTTTCCAGAAGACAACCACCGAAGAGCAGATCGTCAACGCGTCGGTCAACGGCGACATCGGCGTCGTGTCACCGTGGGCCGCCGACCCGATCGCAGCGGCGTTCGGCGCCGAGTACCGCTTCACGAGCCTGGAGCATGTTTCGGACGACGTGTTTACCTCGGGTGATTTGCTGGGTCAGGGCGGCGCACAGCCGAACGTGTCCGGTCACTACGACGTCTGGGAGGCCTTCGGCGAGGTTCAGATACCCCTCGTCCAGGACCGCCAGTTCGCGAAGCTCATCGACATCAGCGGCGGCTATCGCATTTCGGACTACGACAACGCCGGCATAACGCATACTTACAAGTACGCGGCGTCATGGATGCCGGTCGAAGATATCCGCTTCCGCGGTTCGTTCCAACGTGCGGTGCGTGCACCGAACGTGATCGAACTGTTCTCGCCAGCTCAACAAGGCCTCTATGGCGGTGCGGACCCGTGCTCGCTCACGAGCAGCAGCAGCCCGGGAACGAACTTCTACAATGCTGCGCAGTGCGCAAATACCGGTCTCTCCGGCGCGCAGTTCGCACTGTTCACGGCCTCCGGCGCGTTCCAGTGTCCTGCGGGTCAGTGCTCTGGTACGTTCTCCGGCAACCCGAACCTCAAGCCAGAATCTTCGGATACGAAGTCGGTCGGCTTCGTGTTCACGCCGACCTTCCTGAAGGGCTTCAACGCGACGGTCGACTACTTCGATATCGAGGTTTCAGACACGATCACGATCATCAATCAGGTCGTTATTGTGGGCAACTGCGCCAGAACGGGCAATCCGTTCGCTTGCAGCCTCGTCAATCGCGATCCGGTGACCGGCAGCCTGTCCAACAGCACGACACTCGGCGTTGGCGTGGATAGCACCACTCGCAACACCGGAACGCAGACGTCGACCGGCGTCGATGTCGAGGCCAGTTACAAGCTCGACCTGGAAGAGATCGGCTTGCCGCAAGGCACATTCGCGCTCGGAATGGTCGGCAGCTATTTGGAGTCGTTCGACACGAACTTCGGTCCCGGTTTTGACACTTTCGATTGCACGGGCTTGTTCGGCGTCATCTGCGGAAACCCGGCGCCGGAGTGGAAGCATCGTCTTCGCGGCACGTGGGGCACGGGTTGGGACGTCGACCTGTCGGTCGCTTGGCGGTATGTCGGGCCGGTCGATCTCGACATCAACAAGGGGCTCGACCCAAGCCTCTCGCTGTTCTGCAACGGCTCGTGCAACGACTTTGCCGACGCCAAGATCGACTCGTTCGACTACTTCGACGTGGCGTTCAGCTGGAGCGTGTCGGACAACATCACGTTGCAAGGCGGCGTGAACAACGTGACCGATGAGGATCCGCCCAAGCTCGACTCGAACACTTTGTCAGTGTCGTCGCCGCCGTTCGGCAACGGCAACACGTTCCCGGTGGTCTATGATTCGCTTGGCCGCGAAGTGTTCGTCAGCATGACGACGCGGTTCTAAGCCGCAGAAATAAGAGAATCTGGCGGCGGCCCATGTCGGGCCGCCGTTTCTTTTGCCGCAGTCGCCAGGGAGCGGGGCTTGCGGGGGTGCATTTGCGGTGCGGCGCGGGGTATAAGGGGCACCTGCTTGTTCCACATCCGTTTTCCCGCGATCCCTCCCCTTGGTTCACAAAGTCAAACGTAAGCTGACGACCATCTTTTGCGCGGACGTCGTCGGCTATAGCCGGCTGATGGGCGCGGACGAGCATGGGACGCTCAGGCGGCTCAAAGAGTGCCGCGAGCTCATCCAGGCGTTCATCGAGCGCCATCACGGCCGGGTCGTCAGTTGGTCGGGGGATGCGGTGCTCGCCGACTTCTCGAGTGTCGTCGAATCCGTGCAGTGCGCGGTCGAGATTCAGCGCGAGTTGAAGGCGCAGAACGACACCGTGCCCGAGACGCAGCGGATGAACTTCCGCATCGGCATCAATCTCGGCGATGTGATGATCGACGAGCACGACATCTTCGGCGAAGGCGTGAACATCGCCGCGCGACTGCAGGCGCTGGCCACGCCCGGAGGCATTTTGATCTCGGGCTCCGTGCACGATCAGGTGAAGAACAAGCTCGCGCTCGGCTTCAATTTCATGGGGCACCAGCAGGTCAAGAACATCAACGATCAGGTGCCGGTGTTCGTGGTCGCGCACGATGCCGCCCCATCGCTCCCGATCGGCGCGGGATTCGCCGACACGGGTGCGCGCGGTGCGGCGAAGGCGCCGGCGCTTCTGCCGCTGAGGTTCGGGGCCGCGGTCATCGACGCGGTGGTGGCATGCGCTCTGTTGTTCCTCGCGACGGTGTCGTTGAACGGCGTGGTCGGGCCTGTGTTTGCGATCGACGCACCGTTCACGCTGTTGGCAAGCGAGCGGGTCGTCTCCAGCGACCTGCCGTCGATCGAAGTCGCAGGCGGGGCGGAGCGGACGACGACGCGATCGCTCATCGAGCGGGACTATTTCGGCGCCTTGCGGCAGACGTTCCGGCGCGTCGATGTCGAAGAGAAGCGGCAAGAGGCGGGCCGCGCGGGCGCTCGGTCGGTATCGCGCTCAAGCAGCGAGACGCTTCTCGACGGGCGTCGGCGCGGCGAGCTTCTGAGGCCGCCATTCTCGATTTCGGCGATCGTGTTCTTTTTCCTTCTCGCGATTGTTTGGGAGGGTTTGTTGTTGCGCGGTGCGTCGCCTGGGAAACTCGTGATGGGTCTGCGCGTCTCGGGTACCAACGGCGAGGCGGTTGATTTGGGGCGGGCGGCGATCCGCAATCTCGGGAAACTGCTGTCGGTGCCGAGCGTCATCGGCCTCGTCATGGCGCTTTGGTCGAAGCGCGGTCAGGCGCTTCACGACCAATTCGCCGGCGCCTACGTCCACGACGCGAAGTAGCGCTTGGGTCCGATGTCGCAAGCTCCTGGATCTTCGCGCGAGGCCATTCAACAGGCCGCACAGCTGTTGCAGCGCGGCGCGCTCGTTGAGGCGCGCAACCTCCTCGCCGGCGTGTTGGCGCGCGAACCCGGCAACAGCGACGCGCTCAGCATTCTCGGCGTCGCGCTGGCACAGGGTCAGGACTTTGCCGGCGCGGTCGATGCCTTGCAGCGTGCGGTCAACATGAACCCGCAGCATGCGGCGGCACAGCTCAATCTCGGCCACGCGCTCAAGCGGTTGGGGCGGCTCGCGGAAGCTGCCGAGGCGCTACGCAAAGCCGTCACGTTGAGGCCTGACAGTTTGCCGGCGCACCGGTTGCTCGCCTCGACGTTGCTTGATCTCGAACGGCATGAGGCGGCGGCCGACACCTTTTCGCACGTTATTCGCCTTTCGCCGAACGACGCTTTGGCGTTCAACGACCGCGGGCTTACCTATCTCGCGCTCGGCCATGCGCAGCGGGCGCTTGACGACTTTGACACGGCGCTGCGTCTGAAGCCGGATGCAGCGGCCGTGCATGGGAACCGCGGCCTCGCGCTGCAACGGTTGGGACGCACCGCGGAAGCGCAGCAGAGTCTGGCGACGGCCGAGAGGCTCGACCCGAGCAATCCGTCGGCCCGCCTTGCCAAGGCGCAGGCGCTGTTCGCGGCGGCGCAGTACGCCGAATCGGTTGCAGCGATCGATGCGTTGCTGAACGCCGGACCGGAGTTCGCTCAAGGGTGGGCGCTGCGGGGCGATGCGCTTCGCGCGCAAAGCCAGTTCGAGGGCGCGGTCGCGAGCTACACGCGCGCGCTTGCGTTGAACCCGGGCGACTACGAAGCGATGATCGGCATCGGTCTCGTGCATATCGCGACCTCAAACTTCCCGGCTGCGGTCGAGACATTCAATGCGGCGGCGCCGTTGAGGCCCGAGCGCGCGCGCGCCTACGTTGGACGGGCGCAGGCGGCGCGCGGGCTTGGAAATCTTCCGGCCGCGCTCTACGACCTCGATCTGGCGCTGAAATTCGAACCCGACAATACGGACGCCCTCAGCCTGCGGGCAGGGATTCTGCGCGATCTGAACCGGCGCGCCGAGGCGCTGGACGACATCGCGCGGGCGCTTCGCGTGCAATCCGCCAACTGGAACTTTCACAACAACCGCGGCGTGCTGCTCGATGAGTTGGGGCGGCCGGACGAGGCGTTGTTGGCGTTCGAGCGATCGCTCGAACTCAATCCCAACAATCCCGACGCATTCCAGAATATCGGTACGGCGCTGCTTGCGCTCGGTCGCGGCGGAGAGGCGATCGCCAAGTATGACCGCGCTTTGGAGGCCAAGCCTCAGGACATCGACGTTCTGAACGCGAAGGGCGCAGTGTTGATGGCACTGCGGCGTTTCGGGGACGCGCAGCAAAGCTTCGAACAGGCGGTGACGGCACAGCCGCAGTCGGCGATCTCCCACTTTCACCGGTCGCTGGCGCTGTTGGCGCAAGGCAGATTGCGCGAAGGGTTCGAGGCTTACGAGTGGCGGCGGCGCGGCGAGCGGCCGTTCCTTCCCGTGGCGCAGTTTCCGCAGCCCGAGGTCGAGGTCGGCCAAGACCTTCGCGGCAAGACGCTGCTGCTGCACAGCGAGCAGGGAATGGGCGATATCATCCAGTTCGCGCGCTTCGCGCTCGACTTTGCGGACCGCGGTGCGAAGGTGGTGCTCGCCACCTACCCTCCTCTGGTCAGCCTTCTGAAGACGCTGGGACGCGGGATCGAGGTCGTGCCGCCGGAAGGGCCGGCGCCAGCTTTCGATCTGACCTGTCCGTTGATGTCGGCGCCGCACAAATTGGGCGTGACGCTCGAGACTATTCCGGCGCCCATCCCCTATCTCTCTGCGCCGCCGGCCTTGACGGGCATTTGGCGCGAGCGGTTGGCGGCAGGAGCGAGTGGCTTACGCGTCGGCGTCGCCTGGTCGGGCAATCCGCAATACGCGAACGATTGGACCCGTTCGATCGCGTTTGAGAAGCTGCGCGCGATCATGGATGTGCCTGGCGCCACGTTTGTGAACATTCAGCGAGATCTGCGCGTGTCGGACGAGGCGGCGTTCGCGGCGTCGCCGATCGTCGACTATCGGCTCTTCCTGACCGATTTCGCGCAAACCGCGGCCCTGGTTTCCGAACTCGACGTCGTGGTGACGGTCGACACGGCACTTGGGCACTTGGCCGGTGCGTTGGGCAAGCCGGTTTGGATTCTGCTCTCGGTGGTGTCGGATTGGCGTTGGCTTGAGGACCGCCACGACAGTCCGTGGTATCCGACGGTGCGGCTGTTTCGTCAGCGCACGCTTGGCGACTGGAGCCCGGTGTTCGCCGAGGTCAAAGCGGGCTTGGCGGAGCTAGCTCGTTCACGCCAGTAGCCCGGCGATGCGGTGGGCCATCACGTCGGTGTTGGCGCGGACCTTCGCCTTGTAGGACGCGACACGGTCACGGTCGACATTCCAGAACAGGCTTTCGGGGAACGTCTGGCCGAAGATGTCGAGCAGCATGGAACGGAATTTACCCGAGGCGAGCGTGCGCTCGCCCATTTCGCGCTGTTCGATGTAGCCGACTTCGCGTGCGCTGGTGAGCGCGCAGAGCAAGGGATGCAGGCGCTCGGAATAGACGCGCGCGTGGCGCTGGATGTGCTGGATCGTGCGGTCCATCGGCAGGTCGCGCAGGATGCCGCCGCCGATCTGCAGCGGTTGCTCGATCGAGGGCACTGCGAGCGGGAATGCGTTGATCAGCCAATCGCCGAGGTGCGAGACGTTCGTGTGGCCGCGGCCGTAGAGCAGCACGTCCTCTTCGTAGCGCGCGTACCAGTGCGTCAGACTTCCGATCAAACGCTTTAGCCGGTCGGCGGGAAGTTGCGCGCGATATTGCGTGCCGAAGATGCCGATCGAGGCCTTCGCGCTTTCGACGGCGGCCTGCAATTGATCGTCGATCAGTTCGCCGAACAGGCTGTTGCCGATGCCGACGACGAGGAGATCGACGCCTTGCGGCGCGGTCGTCCAGGGCCTGAGCGTTCCCCAGGTGAGTTCTGCGTGCGGCGGCAACACGTCGTTCAACAGATGATAGCCGAGGCGGTCGCCGAAATTGCCGACATTGTTGTAGGAGATGACGTGCACGCGTTTGCGGGCCGGTGCCGCCGCCAAGGACCCGACGTCGAAGCGGATCAGATACTGCAGCGCGTCGATCTGCTTGACGAGCGAGGCGCGGTAGCCGGCGGTGCGCGCGATGTCCAAAAAGCGGTCGAGTGTGAAGTCGTTGACCCAGCCCAGCATGCGGCGGCGTTCGACATCTTCGGTCAGGCGGGCGTCGCAATAGCTGCACAGGATTGGTTTGCCGGTCGCGGCGAACGCCCCAAATAGGTCGTCGGGCTTGTAGATGTATTCCCAGACGCCCAGCATGACGACGAGGTCGGCGGCCTCGACCGCGGCGCGCGGCAGCCCTTGTGTGTTCAGATCGGCCACGATCGTGCGGGCGTCGCGCGCGACGACATCGCAAGGCTGATACGCGGCGCCGAACGGCAGATGGCGTTCGAGCTTCATGGCGCCGCAGCCGATGTCGAGCACGCGCGTGCCGGCGGCGATGAAGTCCGCGGCGACGACGGCGCGGGCTTCCCACGCGGGTTCGAGCTGCTTGGCGTCGGACCAGCGGGTCAGGTCGGTTTGGCCCGCCTCGATGACTTTCTTGCGGCGTTCGGATTCGTCCATCGCGGTCTTCTAAAGGCTTTCCGCCCGTCTGGAAACACGAAGGGCGTGGGGTCGAGGCCCACGCCCTTCGAGGCTTTCG
Organism: Alphaproteobacteria bacterium; assembly: GCA_016792785.1. GTDB lineage: Bacteria > Pseudomonadota > Alphaproteobacteria > Micropepsales > Micropepsaceae > SZUA-430. The sequence goes on along the minus strand of JAEUML010000211.1, from coordinate 7,392 downwards.
GTTTTGAGGCCGGTTACTTCGTCTTCTGCTCCGGCATCTTCATTTGCGGGGCCCGGTTCGCATTCGATTCGTCGATCATGAGCTTCATCATGTCGGCGACGGGTTCGGTCTCCATCACCTTGCCCATGAGCGAGATCGTGCGCACCATTTCGGCCGAGGTGCCGAACATCTCGGCGATTTCCTCGAACGGCGAGCGCGGCGCCGGATAGGACTTCAGGTTGATCTCGGCGTCGGCGGGCAGGCCCGCCAGCGCCTTCGTCGCCTCGAGCGCCGCGCGGAAGCCGCCGAACTCGTCGACCAGACCGCGCGCCTTCGCGTCGGTGCCGCTCCAGACGCGGCCCTTGGCGATCTCGCGCACCTTTTCGAGCGGCAACTTGCGGCCCGCCGCCACCTTGGCGGTGAAGTCATTGTAGATTTGGTCGACGCCCTTGTTGAAGGCGGCCCATTGTTCAGGCGTGAACGGGGTCACCGCCGAATCCATGAGCGCGTTCGTGCCGATGCCGAGCGGCTTCAGGTCGATGCCGAGCAGCGCCCAAGAGCCCACCGTCACGATCTTGCCCGACAGCACGCCGATCGAGCCGGTGATCGTCGATTCGTGGGCGAAGATCTTGTCGGCCGAGAGCGACACGTAGTAGCCGCCCGACGCCGCGACATTGCCCATGCTGACCACGACCTTCTTGCCGGCCTTTTGCGCTTTCTTGATCGCGTCCAGGATTTGGTCCGAGGCAAGCGCCGAACCGCCCGGCGAGTTGACGCGGAACAGGATCGCCTTCACGTCGTCGTCTTCGGTCGCGTCGCGGATCGCCTGGGCGATCGTGTCGCCGCCCATCGAACCTTCGCCGCCGAAGCCGCCATCCTCAGATTCGCCGTCGTTGATCTGGCCGTCGCCGTGGACGAAGGCGATCGTCGGACGGCCCATGCCCTCCCACGGGCTGCCCGCCTGCTTGTAGTAGTCGGTCAGCTTCATCAGTTCGGCCTTGCCGCCGGCTTTGGCGAGTGCGGCGTCCTCGGCTTCGTCGTCGTAGCCCTGTTTGTCGATCAGCTTTTTGTCGATCGCTTCCTGGGTCAGGTAGGGCGCGCCGTTGATCAGCGCCACGACTTCCTCAGGCTTCTTCTTGCGGTCGGCCGCGATGCCGCTTGTCGCCGTTTCGAAGATCGACTCGATCAGGCGCAGGTTCGCTTCGCGGTGCGCGGGCGTGAAGTCCTTCTCCGTGAACATGTTCATCGCGTTCTTGTATTCGTAACGCTGCGTGAACTCGGGCTTGGCCTCGATCTTGTCGAGCAGGCTGCGCAGGAAGACCGCGGTAGACGAGACGCCCGCCGTGTTCATTTCGCTGACCGGCTGGAGCCACAGTTCGTCGGCGGCGGAGGCGAGGTAATAGTCGCCCATGCCGGTCGAATAGAACGCCTGCGCGTGAGCGACAACGAACTTGCCCTTGGCGCGGAAGGCCTTGATTGCGGCGCGCAGCTCTTGGGCACTCGCCAGCGACATGCCGGCGCCGCCGACGCGGATGAAGGCGCCTTTCACGCGGTCGTCGCTCTCAGCCTTGGCAAGCGCGGTGACGGCGTCGATGAGCGAGCCGACGCGGTGCTGGTCGGCGGCGAAGGGATTGGGTGCGCTCTTGTCGGGCAGGCCGTTGCGCAGATCCATCGTCAAGACGACTTCACCGGGCAGCTTCTCTTGCGTGAAGGCGCCGATGACGCTCGACACGATGACGAGAAGAACGACGAAAAGGATCAGCGAGGCGAAGAAGTTGAAGATGCCCTTCAACCGCGCCAAGAACCAAGACCACATGAGAAACGCCCCCTGGTGAAACCGTTTTTGAGCTTGCCATAGATGGGGCTTCGCCCATCGCTACGGCAAGACGACAACTTGTATGTTTATTCGCAAAGGCCTGCAAATTCGCGGTAAATTGGGCGTGACAGGCGGCGGGTTCTCTCCTGGAGGTTGCGCGGGGTGTGCGCAATGGTGCGGAGAGGCGAGTTTGTTTTGCTTGGCAAAGATGCCCCCTTTCCATCCGCATCCGCAGAATATCGAGGTTTCTATCCGCTGCGGGGGCATGAACCGTCTCATGGGTCCCGCGAAGCCGACCTTGCGCTTTCGAGGGGCTCTCAAATCCGGTGATGCAGCTATTCGAGCGGTTCGGCCTCGTTCGACTCTTCGTCGCGATCCTTGCCAAGCATTTCGCGAAGGCGGTCCCCGCGCTGCAGCTGTTGTTGGATGATCGGATTCTCGATTGCCTTGCGTATGCTTTCTTCGCCGTCTTCGTCATAGGTGCGGTCGCCGTTCGCAAGATCCTCGTGGATCACGCTGAAGCACGATGGCGCGGCGTCTTTGGAATCGAGGACCGTCCGCACCGTGCGGCACTTTTGAGTGCCGCGGCTCGTCACGACCTCTTTGTCGGGCGCCATCGTGGTCACGATCGGGAAAATCCAATGCGACATCCATCCCGAAGCGAGCCCCAAGACAATCATACCGATCACCAATGTGCGGAATGCCATGTCACTCATCCCTCTCGTTCTGGCTCACTCTTCGCCAGTGCGTTCGATTTCTTCCCTGAGACGCCGGTCCAAGTCCTGGTAGCTACTTGCGAAACACCCAGGCACTCCTGCCGTCGGCTCGTACCAGGCCAGCTCGCGCCGGCGGCATTCGCTTGTGTCCATGCCGTCGCTTTCCATCGCGGTCATGATTTCTTCCTTGTACGCCACCAGGAAAAGCGTCGGAAAGCCGATCAGACACCAAGCGGCCACGACCGCGAGGATCACCCCCTGAAGGATGATCTTCAACGCACGCAAGATCATCCTGCCGGGTCGCGTGCCCTGCCTACGCATCAGGCCCAAAGACTATGTGCAACATCTGAAGGGGCCGTGAGCCCACAAGGTAAAGAGCGCGTTATCGCCTTGGCGCGTCGCGAGCGGCCGCCCTGAGCGTTACCTCGTGCGACCTGGGCAAGCGGACCTGCTGCAACTGCATGCTTGAATATGGTGGCGGCGGCCTCGGAATGACGACGCTAAGAACCGCAAAGCCGACCAGGCGCTTCCCGGCCGGTCTTGTGGGCGCGCATTCCGTGACCTTCATCTTGGCGAGGGGTTTACCAATGCCGCCGGGCGATCCGGCAATCTTGTGTCATGTCTGACGACGGCACGCCTCTCGCGAACGAGAGCATATGTCGCTTGAGGTTGCGCCGGTAGCTCAGTCTCTTTGCTGTGCCCTTCGGTGCGGCTCACCCCAAATCCGTCGCCGCAAACGTGTCGCATTGGTTCGGGTCGCCGGAGGAGAGGCCGCGGTTGAACCACTTCGCGCGCTGGGCCGATGTGCCGTGGGTGAAGCTTTCGGGCACGACGTGGCCTTGGCCGCGCTGTTGCAGGCGATCGTCGCCCACCGCCGCGGCGGCGTTCATCGCCTCTTCGATGTCGCCGGCTTCGAGCACCTTTTTCTGCTTCTCGGTGTGATGCGCCCAGACGCCGGCGAGGCAGTCGGCCTGAAGCTCCTGCTTCACGGAGAGCGCGTTGCCTTCGGCCTCGCTCGCCCGCGCGCGCTGGGCCTGAACTTGCGACGAGACGCCGAGCAGCGTTTGCACGTGGTGGCCGACTTCATGCGCGATCACGTAGGCGAACGCGAAGTCGCCCTTGGCGCCGAGCTTTGCCACCATGTCGTCGTAGAACGAGAGGTCGAGATAGACCTTCTGATCGGCCGGGCAATAGAACGGGCCCATGGCGCTTTGTCCCAAGCCGCAGGCGGACTGCGTTGCGTCGCGGAACATCACCAGCGTCGGTAGCTTGTACGTCTTGCCCGAGTTCGCGAACACCGCCGTCCAGACGTCCTCCGTGTCGGCGAGGACGACTTTGACGAATTCGGCGCGCTTGGCCTCTTCGGCCGTTTGTTCGATCGGGCCCTCTGCCGGTTGCTCCACGCCGGGCGCTGTGCCGGCGCCTTCGAGGCCGCCGAGCAGCTGGCGCGGGTCGACGCCGAAGAACAGCGCGAGCACCACCACGACAATCAGGCCGAGGCCTCCGATGCCGGCCCCGCCGCCCGGAATGCGGCCGCGCTGGCCCCTGCGATCTTCCACGTTTTCGCTCTGCCGGCGGCCTTCGGTCTTCATGGGGGGTCTCCTGGGCGGGTGCCACTGACGGCAGTTTTCCGCGATATCCGGGCGTGACGCAACGGGCTCAAGCGCCGCGCTTTGCGCCTGCAGCACGGCCGACACCCCTTGTTTGTTGCCGGCTCTTGGAGCGAGACTGGCCTGGGCTGATGAGTTAGGGGCGCGTTAGATGGTGCTGCGGGCGTTGGCGTTCGTGGTGACGGCGGTTGTGACGGTCGCTCTGTCGCTCGCCTTCCTCACGTATTCGGCGTCGCGGATCGATCCGGCGAACGCCTATTTCCAGCCGACGAACATTTATCGCTCAGGGCTTCAGGGCACCGGCACGCTGGCGCTGACGTTCGACGACGGTCCGTCGGCGTTCACGGGTGCGTTGCTCGACTCGCTCGCGCGCAACAATGTGAAGGCGACGTTCTTCGTGGTCGGCGCGCGCGTGCGTCATCACTCCGACGTGCTCGAGCGCATGATGCGCGAGGGGCACGTCATCGCGAACCACTCGTTCAATCACTCGCGCCTCGGCCGGCGTTACGCGAACAATCCCGAATTGCTCCACACGCAGATCGGCCGCACGAACGAGGCGATCGCGCCCTTCATCCGGCCGGGACAGGGGCTCTACTTCCGCGCGCCCTACGGCATTTGGCGGCGCGCGCATGCGGAGTTCCTCAATGCGGATCCCGTGCTGAAGCACTATGTCGGCCCCGTCTATTGGGACATCGGCGGCCAAGTCGCCGTCGACGACGAAGGTACCGTGCGCGCGGCGGCCGATTGGGATTGCTGGTCGAAGGACTTCACCGCCGAACAATGCGGCGACGGCTATCTGCGTGAGATCAAACGCAAGGGCGGCGGCATCGTGTTGATGCACGACATCCGCGAGCGGTCGCTTTGGATGGTCGACTATGTGCTGCCGAAGCTGACCGCGGCGGGATACAAGTTCGTGACGCTCGACGAGGTCCCGAGGTTCGATCAATACAAGACGCCGGTCACGGAGGACGTGCCGGTGGCGTCGGACGAAGGGCGTTTGCCGTTCGCCTCGCCCGCGCGCTGAAGCGGCGTCAGGATTTTCTCAATTCCCGAACGAGTTCGCCGCGGCCGCGCGGCGCGACTTGGCTGAGGCCCAGCCACGCGGCCAGTTTCGCGAGTTCAGCCTTGAGTGCCGGGGCAATCGATGACGGGGCGACGTGCGGTTCGGCGTGACCGCCGAGGACCAGCAGGCGGCCTTTCTTACGATCCGACTTCAAATCGACGCGCGCGACCAGCCGGTCGCCGAGCAGAAACGGCGTGACGTAGTAGCCGGCGGTGCGTTTGTGCTTCGGCGTGTAGAAGGCAAGCCGGTAGTGGAAGTCGAACAGGCGTTCGGTCCGCGCGCGCATCCAGATCAACGAGTCGAACGGCGAGATCAAGGCGGCGCTCTCGATGATCGCGGGCGCAGCCGCGGCGCGGCGATGGAGGAACGCGGGTTGCTTCCAGCCCTCGACGCTGACGCGGCGCAACGTTCCCGCTTCGACCAGGTCGTGGATGCGCGCCTTCGTGTCGGCAACCGGGAGCCTGAAATAATCGCGCAGGTCGATCTCGGTCGCGACGCCGTGTGCGTGCGCGGCGATTTCGATGAGCTGGCGCTGCGCGTCTTCGCGCGAGGGCGCCGGCGCGTTCAAGATGCGCGCGGGGATCACGCGCTCAGGCAAATCGTAGAGCCGTTCGAAGCCGCGCCGGCCCGCTGCGGTCAATTGGCCCGTCCAGAACAGGTATTCGACGGCGCGCTTGCCGTCGCTCCAGCCCCACCAATTGCCGGTCGACTTGCCACCGCCCGTCAACTCGCCCGCGCCGAGGGGCCCGCGCGCTTCGATTTCGCCGAGGACGGCGGCGATGAAGTCCGGGCGCTCGCGTGCCAGGCGCGAGGGACCGGCCCAACCGCCCTTGCCGGCACGGGCCTCGGCCATGCGCCAGCGAAAGAGCGGGTGGTGTTCGACCGGTATGAGCGATGCTTCGTGTCCCCAATACTCGAAGAGGGCGCGGGGCTTGCGCTGCGACAGCGCGTCGAGCGCGGCGACATCATAGACGCCGAGGCGCGAGAACAGAGGCAGATAGTGCGAGCGCACGAGGACGTTGACGCTGTCGAGCTGCAACAAGCCGATGCGACGGATCGTGCGTAGCATCGCCGCCCGGTCCGGCGCGCGCTCTTGGCCGGCGCCGAAGCCTTGTGCGGCGAGCGCAATGCGCCGCGCTTCGCCCTGCGAGAGTGCGTCGCTTCCTGCCGGTGCGGTTCGATTGATGCGCGCCATTGTCGGATTGGGTGCAGGGGTAGGATTTGAACCTACGACCTTCAGGTTATGAGCCTGACGAGCTACCGGGCTGCTCCACCCTGCGTCAATCCGAGGTCATGCGTGCGGCAAAAGCCGCCGCCTGCCGAAGTCGCGGCTTTATGGCATAAGGATGCGAACTGTCCAAGGGCGGAGAACGAATGTTCATCGGGCACTACGGGCCGGCGCTGGCGGCCAAGGCATTTGCGAAGACGGTGCCGCTGTGGGTGCTGTTCGTGGCGGCGCAGTGGGTCGACTTTCTTTGGGCGACGTTTGTGATCTTGGGCGTCGAGAAGGTGCGGCTGATCGCGAATTTCTTCGGCATGTCGCCGCTCGACCTGTTCTACATGCCTTACACGCACGGTTTGCCGAGCGCGGTGCTGCTCTCGCTCTTCATCGGCGGCGTTGCGGCGGCGGCGCTGCCCGGCAACCGCACAGCGATCCTTGTTGCGGTGGCGGCGACGGCGTTCAGCCATTGGCTGCTCGATCTCGTCGTGCACCGGCCCGATCTGCCGCTCATCTTCGACGAGATGAAAGTGGGGTTCGGGCTTTGGGCCTATCCTTACGTCAGCGTGCCGGTCGAAATCGCGCTGATGTTCGGCGGGCTTTGGCTCTACGATCGCGCGGCGCCCTCGCCCACGCGCGCAGGCACGATCGCTCTCTGGGCGCTTGGCGTCTTCATGGCCGCGCTTCAGGTGCAGAACACGTTTTTCAACGAACATCCCGCAACGCCCGAAGGCTTCGCGCAGCTGTCGCTGTTCGGCTACGTGCTGCTTACGCTGTTTGCAGCCGGCGTCGACTACGCGCGCAAAGAAAAAGCGCCCCGGCGAAGAGCCGAGGCGCTTTGAATGTCTTGGAAAGAGGATTTATTCGCACTGGTTTGTGTTTGAGTATTTGTCTGTCGTTAGCGGGTCTGGCGGCGGCCTACTTTCCCGAGGCTTGAGCCTGAGTATCATGGGCGCTGGAGCGTTTCACGGCCGAGTTCGGGATGGGAT
>JAEUML010000173.1 GCA_016792785.1 Alphaproteobacteria bacterium | reverse complement strand
TGGTGGCGATCGCGGCAGCCGAGGGCCTGACGATGCCGAAGACCTCTTCGCGCGCCATCACGTCGCCGGCGGGCACGGCGGACGTGATGGAGACGTTGGCGCCGGTCGAGCTCGGCCTGTCGGCGATGCGCCGGGTCGTCGAGAGCGAAGGTGGTTGTATCGTTTGGGGAGGGGCCATGGAGTTGAGCCCCGCCGACGACATTCTGATCAGGGTCGAACGCCCGCTTGACTTCGACAGTGACGGCCAGCTCGTCGCGTCGGTGCTTTCGAAAAAGCTCGCGGCGGGTTCGACCCACGTCGTCATTGATGTACCAGTCGGACCGACGGCAAAGGTCCGCTCACACGTTGCTGCCCAAGCGCTCATCGAACGGTTCACGTTTGTCGGTAAGGCGGTTGGTCTCTCGATTCAGGCCGTCCTCACATCCGGAACGGAGCCCGTGGGGCGCGGAATCGGGCCCTCGCTTGAAGCCCGCGACGTTGTCGCGGTCTTGAAGTGTGATCCGACGGCGCCAACCGAGTTGCGTGAGCGTGCCTTGCGCCTTGCAGGGGAGGCTCTTGTGCTTGGTGGACGCGCCGTCGGCGATGGGATCGACGTTGCAAGGGATTGTCTTGAGCGCGGCGCCGCGTGGAAGAAATTCCAGGCGATTTGCGAAGCCCAAGGTGGCATCCGCATGCCGCCAACGGCAGCGCTCCAGCGCGAGTTTGCAGCGCGCCAAGCTGGCCGTGTCGCGGCAATCGATAACCGAAAGCTCGCGCGCATCGCCAAATTAGCTGGCGCGCCCGGATCGCCCGCCGCAGGTCTCGATCTCAAGGTGCGGGTGGGCGATCGTGTAGAGCGCGGACAAACGTTGTTCACCCTGCATTCCCTGACCCGGGGCGAGATGTCGTATGCGGCCGACTATGCGGAAAGCCATGGCGCGCCGTTTCAAATGGAGCCGGTTTGATGTCGCACGTCGTTGTCGCCTATCCGGGGAACGAAGCCCTTGCTGCAAGTCTTGCGACCGCCACCGGTGCGTCAGTTGTACGGCTTGAGCACCGGGAATTCCCCGACGGCGAGATTTATCTGCGCGTCGACGGCGGAGTTGACGGAAAGTCGGTCATCGTCGCTTGCGGGCTGGAGCGGGCAAACGGAAAGGCGCTCGGCACGTACTTGTTGGCATCGACGCTGAGAGATCTTGGGGCCCGCCGGATCGTTCTCGCCGCGCCCTATCTCGGGTATATGCGGCAGGATCGCAGTTTTCGCGCTGGCGAGGGCGTGAGCGCGCGCTACTTCGCGAAATTCCTATCAACGTTCCTCGATGGTCTTGTCACCGTCGATCCCCATCTCCATCGAATAGGTGACCTAGCGGACGTCTATTCGATCCCAACGCGAACGGTCGCCGCAGCGCCCGCGATCTCGAGCTGGATTGCACAAAACATCGATGCGCCAATCCTCATTGGGCCCGATTCGGAAAGCGAACAATGGGTCTCGGAGGTGGCAACAGGGGCGCGATGTCCTTTTGTCGTGCTTGCGAAGAAACGTCACGGTGATCGCGACGTCGAGATCACCGTACCCGACCTAGGAAAGCCGACAGGCCGCACGCCGGTTCTCGTCGATGACATCGTTTCGACGGCGCGAACAATGATCGTAGCAACTCGACACGTCATCCAAGCGGGGCACCGGCCGCCTGTCTGCGTCGGCGTTCACGCCATCTTCGCCGGCTCGGCGTACGAAGAACTGAAGAATGCGGGCGCCGCGCAGATCATCACCTGCAACACCATTCCGCACCCGACGAACGCAATCGACGTGCATCCAGCCTTCGCACATGCGGTGTTGGAAATGAGTCGATTGCCCGCGGGTCAATCCAACTGAGATCAGGCTGGGAGATAAAGCATGTGGACAAACCTCAGGTTCGTATACGGTCTCATTATCGCGTTCGGCATCGGTTTTGGCTCGGCTTGGGCAGGGATCGCCGTTCCGGCGCCACCCGCATTGTTCGGAGCGCTCCTCGTCGTAGCGATGACGGTCGGGCACCTCGCCGCCGGACGTTTTGTCAAGGGCGCGGAACCCATGCGTCGCGAGGTTTGCGGCGCACCCAGTGGGCGTCGGACCACGTCGGACCCGGGTGAAAAAGGTGTCTCCTCATGATGGAAGTTGTCGGCGTGATTGTGGCCTTCGCGATTGGCGCCGGATGTCGCATCGGGGACGTTCCGCTTCCGGCGCCCTCGCGGCTCGGAGGCGCGTTGCTCGTCGTTGCGATGAGCCTAGGCGTGATCACCCGCCAATCTGTAAGGGCGTGTGCTTGTGCTCGGTTCGATCGACTTCGGTGTGCGGAAACTGTGCTTTGGTTGATACAGGTCAATGCAGGACTCGAAAGAGGATGGTGGTGATTTCGTCGGTTGCGAGTCTGAAGATGCGGTTGAGATGACGAGCATTCCTGCAGTCGTCGTAGTATTGCTTTCACTCAACCTTCTCGGCGCTGTGACCGCGGCCGCATACAGCATCGGTTTGCCGGTCGACTTCACGACTGCGCGGCAGCCCAATTGCTGCACGGATGCCGTCTGCTGTTCAGACGGTGCGTGTGCCGTCCTATGCCCACCGAGTGCTCACGCTGCATTTCTGCCGGTGCTACCGGCGAACACAAAAGCACCGGCTGTCTTGGCCGCAGTTGTGCCTGTGACGCGCTCAGGTCTTGGCGCCGAACGCGCGTTGGTCAGCTGGACCAACGCAGTTTGTGCAATTCGAAGCTACCGCGATCTCCACGCGCGAACCGGCCGTCTCCTGATTTAGCAAGACAGTTGAGCATCTGCGCAACGGAATGACGAGAACGTCCTCCAGCGCGCGTTCGACCATCGTCACACGCGGACGAGCACGTCCGCATCCACATTCAGGAGTTAAACATGAAAACGACAACACTCATCGCCACTTTGGCCGCCACGCTCTTGCTTCTGACCGCTGGGTCCACGCTCGCGGCCGGCGGCAGCGGTTCGTCCGGCACCGAGGTGAAGCGCTGCTACCGCGCGGTCCACAAGCTCCCATACCGTGTGCCCACGCGGTGCGCTCACCAGAACAAGACGCAGAAACCGGTTGTGCCGACGCCCAATCGCCAAGAACCGCAACCGGAGAAGAAACCGTGATCGAGGGCGCTCTATCGGCGAGGAAGAAGTCTATCCGGACTTCTGCGTCGTCGAGCTGCGGGAAGCGCAACGCGCTTAACGCCGCCGTCGGTCTTTGACAGCAAGACGGCCGCGGCTTTCGTAAAATGCGAGAGGCGCGGCTCTTGTCTTTGCGGTTGAAGCGTGAGCCGGCGCAGGCGCTTGCGACATGAATGCGCCGGTCGTCGCGCCACGCTCATCTTGATCCAAGTCATTGTGTGCCTTTAGACGCCGGGCTCAATTCGCTCAAAGGCGGGAGGTTATTTATGCCGAACTGGACAAGCTGCTTCGGCGGTATGGGGTGGGGCATGGGATTCGGAGGGCTGCTCATGCTGTTCGTCTGGGGCGCGGTTATCGTCGGCGCCGTCGTGCTCGTGCGATGGATGCTCGACCGGTCAAAAGGCGGAAAGAGCGCGCTCCAGATTCTGCAAGAGCGGTATGCGCGCGGCGAGATCGACAAGGCCGAGTTCGAAGAGCGAAAACGGGGTTTGGTCCAATGAGCTACTATTTCGCCAAGACGCTCTCGCTCGAATTTCACGCAGCTGTTCGCCGCGTAACAGAAGCGCTGAAGGCGGAAGGGTTCGGCGTACTCACGGAAATCGATGTCAAGGATACGTTGAAGAAGAAGATCAACGTCGAGTTTCGCGACTACCGTATTCTCGGCGCCTGCAACCCGTCCCTCGCTTACGAAGCGTTGCAAGTCGAGGACAAGGTCGGAACGATGCTGCCGTGCAACGTCGTGGTGCAGGACGTTGGCGGCGGACGGACCGAGGTGGCGGCCATCGATCCCGTCGCTTCCATGCAAGCTATCGAAAATCCGCGCCTGAAGGTCGCGGCCGAGCGCGTTCGGGCGAAACTGAAGAGCGTAATCGCCGTTTTGTGACGAAGATCGGCGCTCGAAGGCGGCCTCAAGCATGATCACCAGGCGATCAAATTCGCTAGATTTCAACCGTTTCTCGAATTAACCGTGGCCACATTGTTAGAGGGTAGACTAGGTTGGTGACCATGCATTCCGCCCCAAGGCTCGTGCGCCGGATTATCAGCGCGCTGCTTATCGCAGCGCTCGCGCTGAGTCCCGTCGTCACATTCGCCGCGGCCGCACCAGAGCATCCGAACGGCGGCATTACGGTTGACGGAGGTGCGCCTTGCGAAATGCCTTGCGACGGGTGCGGCGACGGGAAAGCATCGCCCGCGTGCGCGGTCGCTTGCGCCGGATTGGTCGCTTCGATACCCCGAGCCGCCATCGCCGCACTGCCGCAGATGCGCCCGACACGAGCGGCGGCGATCTTGCAAGTCCGGTTCGCGGGCCGCGAACGCGAACCCGACAAACCCCCTCCGAAGACTGTCCTTGTCTGAACCGAATTGACCCTTCGCCGGCGAAAGCGGGCGAAGAATCTTCATTCACGCAAGGACTCATCACATGCATTCGTTTCAAGCGATCGGCCGCGCGGCCGTCGTGTCCGCCGTTCTGGCCGTCGCCTCCGTTCTTTCAGCCTGCAGCCAAGCGAAGTCGCCCTACGTCTTTTCCGCCGTGACCAGCGAGATCACGATGGACGGCGAGGCGGTCGTCGATGTGCGCCTCGTCCACGAGCCGACCGGCAAGGCGGTTGAGAACGCCGTCATCTTCGAGACGCGCCTCGACATGAGCCCCGATGCGATGGGCGCAATGACCGCGCCGGTCGAGGCGCAAGGCTCGCCCGAGCCCGGGGTCTATCGCTTCAAGGTGGCGCCGACGATGGAGGGGCGCTGGGCGTTGACGCTGAGCGCGAAGGTGCAAGGCGTCGACGAGACGATCACCGGCACCGTCGTCGTCACGGCGCGCTGAGCCATGCGTCGTTCCATGATTTGGGCGGCGGCGGCGTTCGCGCTGGCCGCGGCCGGGGGTGCGGCCTGGTGGCTGTGGCCGTCGCACGCGCCGCATCGCGAGGAAGCGTCCGTGTCGAACACCGGCCGCATTCTCTATTACCAGGATCCGTCCGGCGCGCCGGACTATTCGCCGACGCCGAAGAAGGACGCGCAGGGCCGCGACTACGTCGCCGTGCGCGCGCCCGCGGAGGCGCAACCGGCGAAGGACAAGACGGTTCTCTACTACCGCAATCCGATGGGCCTCGCCGATACCTCGCCCACGCCGAAGAAGGATTCGATGGGGATGGACTACATTCCCGTCTACGCGGACGAGGGCGCGGATCAGCCCGGCACGGTGAAGATCAGTCTCGACCGGGTGCAGCGTCTGGGCGTGCGCACGTCACCCGTGACCCGTCAGGCGATGAACGAAACGGTGCAGCTCACTGGGACGGTCATGGCCGACGAGCGCAAGCTTGGCGTCGTCGCGCTGAAATTCCCGGCCAATATCGTCAAGCTGCACGTCGCGGCGGCCGGCGAGAAAGTCCGCGCGGGCCAAGCTCTGTTCGAGATCAACAGCCCGTTCCTGTTGCAGCAGGAAACCACGCTTGCGCTCGCTTTGAAGGCGCAGGCCGTGTCGCAGGAGCTGGGTGACGTTTATGCGCGCACGAACGAGCGTTCGGCCACATCCGCGCGCGCGCGGCTGGAGAACTACGAGGTTCCCAAACGCGAGATCGAACGATTGATCCGAACGCGCGAAGCCAAAGGTCAGGTCGTGTGGCCCGCGCCGCAAGACGGCGTCGTGATCGAAAAGCCGATCGTGGCGGGCATGCAGGCGCAAGCGGGCGAGACGCTCTATCGCCTGGCCGATCTTTCGAACGTCTGGGTGATCGCCGAAGCGCCGGAGTCGCTGCTCGCCATCGCAAGGCCGGGCGCCACCGCGCGCGTTGCGCTGAACGCCTATCCGGGCAAGACGTTCGAAGGCAAAGTGACGTTCGTCTATCCCGAAGTTTCGATGACGACGCGCACGGCGAAAGTGCGCATCGAACTCGGCAACGCCGAAGGTCTGCTGCTGCCCGGCATGTTCGCTTCGGTCGAGGTCGCAAGTCCGCCCGGCGATGCCGTTCTCGCCGTGCCCGACAGCGCGCTCATCGACAGCGGAAGGCGGCAAGTCGTGCTCGTCGCGCGCGGCGAAGGGCGGTTCGAACCGCGCGCCGTCGCCGCGGGCCGGCGCGCGAACGGCATGGTCGAAATCGCCTCGGGCCTCGACGGCAACGAAACCGTCGTGACCTCGGCCACGTTCCTGATCGACGCCGAAAGCAATCTGCGCGCCGCGCTGCAGAGCTTCACGGCGGAGCAAAAGCCATGATCGCCGCCGTCATCCGCTGGTCGGCGCGCAATCTGCTGCTTGTGTTCGTCGCGACGGCGCTCAGTGTCTTTGCCGGCGTCTATGCGCTCGTGACCACGCCGGTCGATGCGATCCCCGATCTCTCGGACACGCAAGTCATCATCTACACAGAGTATCCGGGCCAGGCGCCGCAGGTCGTCGAGGATCAGGTCACCTATCCGCTGACGACGGCGATGCTGAGCGTGCCGAAGTCGCGCGCCGTGCGCGGGTTTTCCTACTTCGGCGTAAGCTTCGTCTACGTGATTTTCGAGGACGGCGCCGATCTCTACTGGGCGCGCAGCCGCGTGCTCGAGTATCTGAACGCGGCCGCGCGCCGCCTGCCTGCGGGCGTGACCCCGGCGTTGGGGCCGGATGCGACCGGCGTCGGCTGGGTCTACCAGTACGCGATCCAGCACCCGACGCTGAACCTCGCCGAGACGCGCACGCTGCAGGATTGGTATGTGCGCTTTGCCGCAGCGAAAGCCGAGGGCGTCGCGGAGGTGTCGAGCGTCGGCGGCCTCGTCAAGCAGTACAACGTCGTCGTTGATCCGAAACGTCTGCTTGCGCTCGGCCTCTCGCTCGACGACGTGCGTCAGGCGATCGCGGGCTCGAACCGCGATGTCGGCGGGCGCGTCGTCGAACTCAGCGAGACCGAGCACGCGATACGCGGCCGCGGCTATCTGAAGAACGCCGACGACATCGGTCAGATCATGCTGAAATCGATGGGCGGCGTGCCGGTCGCGATCAAGGACGTGGCGCGCGTCGAAATCGGCCCGGACGAGCGGCGCGGCGTCGCGGAACTGAACGGCGAGGGCGAGGTGTCCGCCGGCATCGTCGCCCAGCGCCAGGGCGCGAACACGATCGATGTCATCGCGGCCGCGAAGGCCGCGCTCGCCGCGGCGCTGCCGAGTTTGCCCGAAGGCACGCGCATCGTGACCGTCTACGACCGCTCTGACTTGATCAACCGTGCGATCGCGACGCTCGAACGCACGCTGACCGAGGAGAGCATCATCGTAGCCCTCGTCTGCATCGTTTTCCTGCTGCATGTCCGCAGTGCGCTCGTCGCGATCATCATGCTGCCGGTCGGCGTGTTGCTTGCCTTCGCCGGCATGAAGGCCTTGGGCCTGAGTTCCAACATCATGAGCCTGGGCGGCATCGCGATCGCCATCGGCGCCATGGTCGATGCCGCGATCGTGATGATCGAGAACGCGCACAAGCATATCGAACGGCTGAAGCCCGGCGAATCCCGCGCGACCGCGATCGTCGACGCCGCGGTCGAAGTCGGCCCGTCGCTGTTCTTCAGCTTGCTCGTCATCACTGTTTCGTTCCTGCCGATCTTCGCGCTCGAGGCGCAGGAAGGCCGGCTGTTCCATCCGCTTGCCTTCACCAAGACGTTCGCAATGGCGGCGGCCGCGCTGCTGTCGGTGACGCTTGTCCCGGCGCTGATGGTGCTGTTCATCAAGGGCAAGATCCGCGGCGAAGCGGAAAACCCGATCAACCGCGTCCTGATCGCGTTCTATCGCCCGGTCATCCGCGCCGTGCTGAACGCGCGCGTGGCGACCGTCGGCATTGCACTCGCGGTGCTCGCCATATCCGTTTGGCCGCTCATGCGCATCGGTTCCGAGTTCATGCCGACGCTGAACGAAGGCACGTTGATGTACATGCCCACCACGTTGCCCGGCCTCTCGGTGACAAAGGCCGCCGAACTCGTGCAGACGCAGAACAAGATCATCAAATCGTTCCCCGAAGTCGCCTCCGTCTTCGGCAAGGCGGGCCGCGCCCAGACGGCGACCGACCCCGCGCCGCTCGAAATGTTCGAGACGGTGGTGAACCTGAAGCCCGAAGGCGAATGGCGCCCCGGCATGACCGTCGACAAGCTGATCGCCGAGATGGACGCCAATCTGCAGTTCCCGGGCGTCTCGAACGCCTGGACGATGCCGATCAAGGCGCGCATCGATATGCTCTCGACCGGCATCCGCACGCCCGTGGGGGTGAAGGTCATCGGCCGTTCGCTCGCCGACATCGAGACGGCCGCGCGCGAGGTCGAGCGCGTGTTGCGCAACGTGCCGGGCACGGCGAGCGCCTTCTCCGAACGCGTCGGCGGCGGCTATTACCTCACGATCGAGCCCGACCGGCGCGAACTCGCGCGCTACGGGCTCAGCGTCGATCAGGTGCAGGATACGATTGCGATGGCCTTGGGCGGCGAATCCGTGACCACGACCGTCGAAGGCCGCGAACGCTACGGCGTCAACATCCGCTACCCGCGCGACATGCGCTCCGACCCGCAAACGATCGCGCGCCAAGTGATCGTGCCGATGCCGGGCGGCGGCGTGCCGCTGGGACAAGTGGCGAAGATCAAGCTCGAACAGGGCCCGTCGACCATCCGCACCGAAGACGCGCAGCTCGCCGCCTATGTGTTCGTTGACGTGCGCGACCGGGATCTCGGCGGCTACGTCGCCGAGGCGCGCGAAGCTGTCGCGCGCGAGGTGAAGTTCCCCGCGGGCGTCGATCCGATCTGGAGCGGGCAGTTCGAATATCTCGAACGCGCGCAGGCGAAGCTGATGATCGTCGTGCCGGTGACGCTGCTCATCATTTTCCTGTTGCTTTACCTGAATTTCGGCCGTCTCGCCGAAACGCTGATCGTCATGGCCTCGGTGCCGTTCGCGCTCGTCGGCGGATTGTGGCTGATGTACTGGCTGGGGTTCAACTTTAGCGTCGCGGTGGCGGTCGGCTTCATTGCGCTCGCCGGCGTCGCGGCGGAGACCGGCGTCGTCATGCTGATCTATCTCGACCACGCCTACCGCGCCCACGCCGCGCGCGCGGAAGCGGAAGGTCGCGCCGTCAGCGCCGCCGACCTCACCGCGGCGGTCATGGAAGGCGCGGTCGAGCGCGTGCGGCCGAAGCTGATGACGGTCGCTGCGATCATGGCGGGCTTGCTTCCCATCATGTGGAGCACGGGCGCAGGCTCGGAAATCATGCAACGCATCGCGGTGCCCATGATTGGCGGCATGGTTTCGTCTACGATCTTGACGCTTATCGTGATCCCAGCAGTCTACGCCTTGGTGAAGGCCAGAATGCGGCTACCGGGCCGTCGGGCCTCTCAGAGCCTCGCGTAGATAGAAAGGAACCCAACGCATGCGATGGCTCAATGCGCTCCGTATTCTCCTTCTGATTTCCGCGATGGCGCACCTGACGTGGGAGGTTGCTCAGTTGCCGCTTTACACCATTTGGTGGACGGGTAGCACAGCTGAGATAGTCTTCGCGGTTCTGCACTGTGCAGCTGGCGATCTCGTCATCATGACGTTGTCGCTCGTCGCCTCCCTTGTCGTCTTCGGCCGCGGTTGGCCGACTGCCTCTACGAGCTTTCGCAATGTGACGTTGGCCACCATCGTTCTTGGCGTCGGCTACACGGTCTATAGCGAATGGTTGAATGTCAGTGTGCGGGGAACTTGGGCGTACACTGCATGGATGCCGCGCATTCCACCTCTTGAGACCGGGCTCCTCCCGTTGCTGCAGTGGATCGTCGTCCCAGGTCTGGCCTTCACCATTGTGAGGCGTCGCCTCCTTGGCTCGCGGAAGAACGAAGCGCCGAGCTCAACGGGCGGATCGGATGAGAGCTAGCGGAAGCGGGAGCGTCTGCAGACCTGGCGATGCAGGGCAGATTTGTTCGGTGTTAACTCGGGTTCCTTGATGAAATCGTCGCGGTGCATTGACGACCTAGGTGGTCGCTGGTATGCCCCCCCAGGGTATCCATGATGTTCCGAACGGCCCTGTTTGCGCTGCTTTTCGTCGCCCTCAACGCGGCGGCCATAGCGCGTTGTTGCGACAGCTTCCCGGTAACCCAGGGCACGGGCGGCGGGCACACTGTGGAAGCGACCGTCGAACACGGGACGCAACACGGCGAACACCTGAAGCACGATCGCCATTCCGACTGCGGCACGGAGGGCCACACTTGCCCGGTCGTCGTGCAGGGAGCGTTGCCTGAAGTTCCGGCGCTCGCTGCGCCATTGATAAAGCCCGTCGATTTGAGCGTTGCTTCTCTGGTGGTGCGCGAATTCAACCACCTGGTGAGCGCAGTCGCCCACCAACCGAGGCCGCCTGACGGCGGCGAGTCTTCTTACAAGACTATCCACGCAAGGACGGGGCGCCTCCTGATCTGAGGAGCGGCGGTCGCGCATTCGCGCGTCGCCGAATTTCTTTGATCCTATGAGGTGTCACATGTTGTTTCGCGCGCTATTTGCCGCCTGCCTTCTGGCTCTGGCTTCCGTCGCACACGCTGGCGAGTATCGGCTCACAATCGACCGCGGCCCTGTAAACGTCACTGGCAGGCCGGTGCAGTCCCTGACGATCAACGGTCAAGTGCCCGGACCGACACTGCGCTTCAAGGAGGGCGAGGATGTCACGATCCACGTCACGAACCGGCTGCGCGAGGATACATCCGTGCACTGGCATGGATTGCTGCTGCCCGGGCAGATGGACGGTGTTCCCGGTCTGAACGGGTATCCGGGCATCAGGCCCGGCGAGACCTACACTTATCGGTTCACCGTTCGCCAGTCGGGAACCTACTGGTACCACTCGCACTCCGGAACTCAGGAGCAGGCGGGCCTCTACGGCGCATTGATTATCGAACCCGTGAAGCCGGACGTCGTGCGGGCCGACCGGGACTATGTCGTCGTCTTGTCCGATTTCACGGAAGAGAACTCCGACGAAATCCTGAGAAATCTGAAGAACGATTCGGGTTATTACAACTACGGCAAGCGCACGATCGGCGACTTCTTCGATGACGCGGCGCGTGACGGCCTCGGGGCGACGATTCGCGATCGTCTGGATTGGGGCGAGATGCGGATGGATCCGACCGATCTCGCCGATGTGTCGGGCTACGCGTTCTTGGTCAACGGTAAGTCGGCCACGCAGAACTGGACCGGCATCTTCAAACCGGGCGAGCGAGTTCGACTGCGCTTCATCAACGCATCCGCAATGAGCTACTTCGACGTTCGCATTCCCGGCCTCAAGCTCATCGTGATCCAAGCCGACGGGCAAAACGTGCAGCCGGTTCCCGTCGACGAGTTTCGCATCGCGGTTGCCGAAACCTACGACGTCATCGTGGTGCCGGAGGATATGGCCTACACGATTATGGCCGAGCCGATCGACAGATCAGGCTATGCACGCGGCACGCTAGGGCCGCGCGAAGGAATGTCGGCGCCCATCCCGCCATTGCGGCCGCGGACAGTGCTGAACATGTCGGACATGGGCATGGCCCACGACATGGGCGAGATGAAGGGCATGGACCATGGACCCGGCGGTATGGAGGGGATGGATCATGGTTCCGGCATGAAAGGTATGCAGGGCATGGACCATAGCGCCATGGCCGGCATGGATGACGCCGCCAAACCTGCGCAGCCTTCCGGTCCTCCGCGCGGCTGGGCGGACGCAGGAACGCCGCCGGGTATGAAAGCTCTTCGCTATGCGGACCTGAAATCGCTGGTGCCGCAAAAGGACACCCGCCCGCCTGGTCGCGAAATCGTCGTGCGTCTCGGCGGCAATATGGAGCGCTACATCTGGACGCTGAACGGCCGCAAGGCCAGCGAGGCCGATCCGATCGAACTGCACTACGGCGAGCGCGTGAAGCTTACGTTCGTGAACGAGTCCATGATGGCTCACCCGATGCACCTGCACGGCATGTTCGTGCAACTCGTGAACGGGCAGCCCGCCGATCGCCTGCCCAACAAGCACGTCGTGAACGTTGCGCCAGGATCGTCCTACTCCGTGATGCTGACCGCGGACGAACCTGGTGAGTGGGCGTTCCACTGCCATCTGCTCTATCACATGAACTCCGGCATGATGACGAAGGTCGTCGTCGCCCGCATGAGCGCAGGGGCGGCCCGATGAACCGTTCAATCCCGATCGCGGCCGGTCTCTTGGCCCTTGCGACCGCAACGGCAGCGCTCGCCGCCGGCGCGCACAGCAGGAACGACCCGATGGAAGAACCCGTGCTGTTCTGGGGCGCCGGGGTGGAGATCGATGGTGCCGACAACGACTGGTTCGAGCGCAACGACGGCGCTCTCATCAACTGGGACGCCTACGCGTGGGTCGGCGGCGATGACGTGAAGGTCCGGCTTGAGGCAGAAGGGGAAGGACTCGACGGCGACGTTGAATCCTCGGAAATCCGCGCCCTCGTAAGCTGGAACATCGCAACCTTTTGGGACCTGCAGGCGGGCCTGCGCTATGACACCGAACCGCGCGGACTGGGCTGGGCGGTGCTCGGCGTTCAAGGGCTGGCACCTTATTTCTTTGAGACCGACGCACGCCTGTTCGTAAGCGAGGATGGCGATGCGGCCGTGCGCCTCGAACAGACCTTCGATCTCCTCTTGACCCAACGGCTTGTTCTGCAGCCGCACATCGAAGCGAACGCCTACACGCAGGACATTCCCGAACTTGGCGTTGGCGCGGGCTTGGCGGATATCGAAGCGGGTCTGCAACTCCGCTACGAGTTCGATCGCAAGTTCGCGCCCTACGTCGACGTCGTCTACGACCGGAAACTCGGCGAGACGTCCCAAATCGCCCGCGCCGCGGGTGAAGACCCCGAGGCGGTTTCGATCCGCTTCGGTCTCAGGATCAGACTCTAACCTCCGAACAACAGGACACAGACCAATGACACGTACATTAACAGCAGCTCTCTCAATCACTTCCGCGCTGGCGTTGACAACTTCGGCGCTCGCGAGCGCCGGTCACCCGGGTGGTGGTGTGACCGCCTTCGGTCATCCCGGCGACGTCAAGAAAATCTCGCGGACGGTGCGGATCGAAGCCACTGAAATCAAATACAACCTCACCGACCTGACCTTCAAAGTCGGCGAGACGGTGAAATTCGTCTTCGTCAACAAGGGCGAACAAGACCATGAGCTGTCGCTCGGCGACAGTGCCACGCAGTTGATGCATCGTAAGATGATGCAAGACATGGCCGCGATGCCGGGCATGGACATGAGCAAGATGCCGGGTCACGAAGGCATGGACGACACCATGCTGATGACGAAACCGGGCGAAACAAGAGAACTCGTCTGGCAGTTCACCAAGGCGGGTACGTTTGAGTTCGCCTGTAACTATCCGGGCCATGCTGAGGTCGGCATGACGGGAAAGATCGTCGTTCGTTGAACGACCGCGGCCTGATGTTGCGGCGGAGCCTTCCGCCGCAACATCGCCTCCAACCTTAGTGCTGAGGGAGAGACCACAACATGCGCCGGATAAGCCGGATAACAGGACGTTCTGGACGTTCGATGACGATAGGCGCGTTCGCCTTGCTGGTGCTCGCCCCGTGCGTGGCGATTGCAAGCGCTTCGTCCGACGAGGACGCCGTAAAGGCCGTCCTGAGCGACTACAAACAGGCGCTTGAGCGTCTAGACGGCGCGGCGCCGGCGAAACTGTTTGCGCCCGATGCGGAAGTCTTCGAGTCGGGCAAGCGCGAAGGCGGTTATCAGGAATACCTTGCCCACCATCTTGGCCCGGAACTGGTTGAGTTCGCTTCGTTCCGGTTCGACAATTACTCCGCCGTTGTTCGCATCGAAGGCGATGTCGCCATCGCTTCCGAGTCGTACACCTACAGGATCGTGCTCAAACGCGGCGGCGAGCCCATCGAGCGTGCTGGCGTCGCGACGAGTGTTCTGAAACGAACAACGGCTGGCTGGCGGTTTCTGCAGACACACTCGTCTTCGCGAAGGCCTCCCGCACCAGCCTCAGCCACAACCAAATGACGGCACACGAGCTTTCGATGACACCAAACGTATCAACAAGCGCGCCACGTGATGCGATCCCGCGTGACGAGCAGGTGGGAGCCGACTGATGGCGAC
>JAEUML010000162.1 GCA_016792785.1 Alphaproteobacteria bacterium | reverse complement strand
TCCGCCTTCGCGGACCATGACACCAGAGTATGTGACACCAAGGTGTGTGTCAGAAAGGTCGCCCATCGTGCGCCAGTATCTCGACCTCATGGAGCATGTGCTCAGGCACGGCGTGAAGAAGCACGACCGCACGGGCACGGGCACGCTTTCGATCTTCGGGCATCAGATGCGCTTCGATCTCGACGAGGGGTTTCCGCTGGTCACGACGAAGAAACTGCATCTGAAGTCGATCGTGCATGAGCTGCTCTGGTTCCTGAAGGGCGACACGAATGTGCGCTATCTGCAGGACAACGGCGTGCGCATTTGGGACGAATGGGCGGACGAACGCGGCGAACTGGGGCCCGTGTACGGGAAGCAATGGCGCTCATGGCCGGCGCAGGACGGCGAGGCGATCGACCAGATCGCGAAGTTGATCGATATGATCAAGAAGAACCCGGATTCGCGCCGGCTAATCGTCACGGCGTGGAACCCGGCCGACGTCGACCGCATGGCGCTGCCGCCGTGCCACTGCCTGTTCCAGTTCTATGTCGCGAACGGGCGGCTGTCGTGCCAGCTTTATCAGCGGTCGGCGGACATTTTCCTGGGCGTGCCGTTCAACATCGCCTCCTATGCGCTGCTTCTGATGATGGTGGCTCAGGTGACGGGCCTGAAGGCGGGCGAGTTCATCCATTCGTTCGGCGACGCGCATCTCTATCTGAACCACATCGAGCAGGCGGAGCTGCAGCTGTCGCGCGCGCCCTATCCGCTGCCGCGCATGCATTTGAACCCTGCGGTCAAGGACATCTTCGGCTTCAAGTACGAGGATTTCCGGCTCGAAGGCTATCAGGCGCATCCGCATATCGCGGCGCCGGTGGCCGTGTGAGCGGTCTCGTCATTCGCGCCGCCACGCCGGCGGACGCGCAGCTTGTCTATTCACTCGTGCGCGAACTGGCCGAGTACGAACGACTGCTCGACGATGTCGATGCGACGGCGGAGGACTTGGCGCGGGCTTTGTTCGGACCCTCACCTCGCGTGTTCTGCGACATCGCGGAGTGGAACGGCGAGACCGCTGGGTTTGCGCTTTGGTTCTACAATTTCTCGACCTTTCGCGGGCGGCACGGGATCTATCTTGAGGACCTCTTCGTGCGGCCGGCGTTTCGCGGCAAGGGGATCGGCAAGGCGCTGCTCGTGCATCTTGCGCAGCGCGCGGTCGCGGAAGGCTGCGCGCGCGTCGAGTGGTCGGTGCTCGACTGGAACGAGCCGTCGATCAAGTTCTATGAGTCGCTCGGCGCCATTGCGATGGAGGAGTGGACGATCTTCCGGCTGACGGGTGGGGCACTGACGAAGGTCGCGCGCGGATGAAGGAGCCGATCGTCGCGCTGATCGTGGCTGTTGCGGAGAACGGCGTCATCGGGCGCGAGGGCAAGTTGCCGTGGCGCATCCCCGAAGACATGAAGTGGTTCAGGGCGCGCACGGCGGGGAAGCCGCTCATCATGGGGCGCAAGACATGGGAGAGTTTTCCGAAGCGCCCGCTGCCTGGCCGCACGAACATCGTGATAACGCGCGATCGTGGCTATCAGGCTGAGGGCGCGGTTGTCGTCGTTTCCTTCGAAGCCGCGCTCGACGTGGCGGCAGGTGAAGAACCGGACGAAGTCATGGTGCTCGGCGGGGCGGAGATCTATCGTCTGGCCCTGCCTCGCGCGACGCGCATCTATCTGACGCGCGTGCACGCCGCGGTCGAAGGCGACACGTATTTCCCGCCGCTCGATCCCGCAGAATGGCGCGAGACGGTGGTGGCGCGTCACCCCTCGTCAGAGACGACACCCATCGGCTACAGTTTCCTCATTCTCGACAGGAAAGGCAGCACCCATGTCCGTTCGTGAGATCGCAAGCGGTCTGAGATTCCCCGAAGGTCCGATCGCGATGGCGGACGGCAGCATCGTGCTCGTCGAAATCGCGCGCCAGACACTGACGCGCGTGTGGAATGGGAAGAGCGAGGTGATCGCAAACCTCGGCGGCGGACCGAATGGTGCGGCGCTGGGGCCTGACGGCGCGGTCTATGTCACGAACAACGGCGGGTTCGAGTGGCACGATCGCGGCGGGATGTTGTTTCCCGGCGACCGGCCGGCGGACTACACGACCGGGCGCATCGAGCGCGTCGATCTCAAGACGGGTAAGGTCGAGCGGCTCTACGAGAAGTGCAATGGCCTCAAGCTCAACGGACCGAACGATCTCGTGTTCGACGGCAAGGGTGGGTTCTACTTTACGGACCTCGGCAAGGGTTACGGACGGTTGCACGATCGCGGCGCGGTGCACTACGCGAAGGCGGACGGCAGCATGATCAAAGAGGTCGTGTTTCCGATCGACATGCCGAACGGCTGCGGTCTCTCGCCGGACGGCAAGACGCTGTACGTCGCGCAGACGATGGCCGGACGGCTGATGAAGTTCGACATCACCGCGCCCGGTGTTGTCGCGCCGCCGATAGGGCCGCTGCAGGGTGCGCTCGTGTGCGGGTTGCCGGGCTTGCAGCTCTTTGATTCGCTTGCGGTCGAAGCGGACGGACGCGTTGCGGTCGCGACGATCGGATTCCCGACCGGCGGCATAACTTCGATCGCACCCGACGGCACCTACGAGCAAACGAGTTTCGCCGACCCGCTCGTGACCAACATCTGCTTCGGCGGCGCCGACATGAAGACCGCGACCGTGTGCCTTTCGGCGACGGGCAAACTCGTGCAGGCAACTTGGCCGCGCGCCGGACTGAAGCTGCATCACGCCGCGTGACGGCGCTTTGACGCACCACTAGATTTCGTAGCCGCAAGCGGCGGCGTTCTGCGTGTCCCCGCTACCTTGCGGAGAATTAATGGCTTGCCGCGCGTTTTGCGCGTGGGGACGCCTTGCACACACGCGAGGTCAGAGCCTACATGCGCGCCCGTCGCTCGCGATCTCCGAGCGATCTTGCTTTCACGACCATGTAAGGAACACCAACATGAAGCGCATCCTGGCTGGCGTTGCCGTCGCCGTTCTGAGCTCCTCGCTCGCGTTTGCCGCGGCTGATCCGATGCAGACCCGCTATGACAACACGGTCACCGTCACGAACGCCAAGGGCGAAGTGACGAAGCTGCACTACAACAAGGACGGCACGGTCGCCGTCGTCATGCCGGACGGTTCGAAGGCGTCCGGCAAGTGGGCGCTGAAGGACGGCAAGCTCTGCGTCACCGCCGACGCCGGTCCGACGGCAGGCAAGGAACAGTGCAACGCGTTCGACGCGAGCAAGAAGGTCGGTGACAGCTGGGAGCTGACCGGCGCCGACGGTTCGAAGTCGAAGGTCGCGATCGTCGCCGGCCGCTAATCGGCGCACGATATCGGCATCAGGGGCCGGTCCGCGTTCGCGCGCCGGCCCCTTTTTTCATTCCATCACGATGCGCGGTGCGGGCCTTGTGTCGCCCGCGTCGAGCTTTTGGGCGACGCGGTCGGCGAGCGCGAGGAAAGCCTTCGCCTGCGGACCATGCGGATCGCGCGCGGTGATCGGCGTGCCGCCGTCGGAGGTTTCGCGGATCGCGATGTGAAGCGGGATCTCGCCTAAGAAATCCGTGCCGAGTTTCGCCGCCGTTTCCTTCGCGCCGCCGTGACCGAAAATGTGGCTTTCGTGGCCGCAGCTCGGGCAGACGAATGTCGACATGTTTTCGACGATCCCGAATACGGGGACATGGGTCTTCTTGAACATCGCAAGACCTTTGCGCGCGTCGATCAAGGCGATGTCTTGCGGTGTCGAGACGATGATGGAGCCCGCGAGCGGCACGCGCTGGGCCAACGTCAGCTGCGCATCGCCGGTGCCGGGCGGCATGTCGACGACAAGCACGTCGAGCGGCGCCCATTCGACGTCGTAGATCAGCTGCGTCAGCGCTGTCATCACCATCGGCCCGCGCCAAATCATCGGCTGGTCTTCGTCGATCAGCGAGCCGATCGAAATCGCTTTGAGGCCCCAGGCCTCCATCGGCTGCAGCCTCTTGCCGTCCTTGGAGGTCGGCTTGCCGGTCAGGCCCAACATGCGCGGGATCGAGGGGCCATAGATATCCGCGTCGAGCAGGCCAACTTTCTTGCCGAGGCGCTGCAGCGCGACGGCGAGGTTGACGGCGACCGTCGACTTGCCGACGCCGCCTTTGCCGCTCGCGACCGCGATGACGGCCTTCACGCCCGCAGGGCCCTGGCGTTCGGGCGACCCGGCGCGGGGTTGGGCTTCGGCCTGCATCTGCGCGTTCAGCCCGGCGCGGCGTGGGGCGGAGGCGGCGGCGCGGCTGTGCGCGGTCAGCACGGCGGTTACCGAGCGCGCACCTTTGAGCGCCAGCACCGCCTTTTCGGCAGCGAGACGTAGCGGTTCCTTTGCGCGGCCTTCCTCGGGCGCGACCTCGAGCGCAAACGAGACGTGCCCGTCCTTGACGGCCATGCCCTGAACCATGCCGAGCACGACGACATCTTTATTCCTATCGGGATCGACCACCGTTTTGAGCGCTGCGAGCACGTCTTCAGGCGTGAGGTTCGACATCGGAAAACTCTGTTGTTATCAGGCCCTTGACGTGGTTTCGCGGCGCTCCACATACAAGCCTTGCGGTCAGGTTCGCGAGGCTCCAAGGCTGCGTTTGCGCGGGCGGGCTTTAGGGACTTATAAACCGCTCTCGCCGGTACATCCATTGTGGTTTGTGTCGCGTGATTCGCTTTCCACGGATGCACCGAAACGCGGGGCAATTGTCCCCCGCGCGCTGGGTGCGTCCACGCTTCCCCGACCGACGGGCAAGAACGAGAGGACGAGATGCCTTGGAACGACAATAAGGGCGGCGGTGGCGGCGGCGGGTGGCCGCCTGGCGGCGGCGGACGCGGACCGTGGGGGCAGGGCCCCTCGAACGGCGGCGGCGGGCGCGGGCAAGGTCCGAACATTCGTCCGCCCGATCTCGACGAAGTTCTGAAGCGCGGGCGCGAGTGGCTGAGGAAGCGCTTTCCGAATCAGGCGCCGGGCGGGATCGTGTTCGCGGGCGTGGGCGGCGTGCTGCTCGTGCTGTGGCTCTTCACCGGCGTCTATGTCGTGCAACCGGCGGAACAGGGTGTCGTGCTGCGCTTCGGCGCCTATGTCGACAAGCTGGGGTCGGGGCTTCACATCCGTCTCCCCTATCCGATTGAAACCGTCGAGCGGCCGAACGTCGAACAGGAAAATCAGATCAATGTCGGCTTTCGCGTCGACACCGAGGGCACGCGCAATGTCGAATCCGACGTGCCGCCCGAGAGCATGATGCTGACCGGCGACGAGAACGTCGTCGACATCGACTTCGCGGTCTTCTGGAAAGTGGGCGACGTCGAGCACTATTTGTTCGAGGTCGCTAGAGTCGAGGACACAGTGCGCGCCGTCGCCGAGAGCGCGATGCGCGAAGCGGTCGGCCAAGCGAAAATCGACAACATCCAAACCGAAGGCCGGGCCGAGGTGCAGGAGAACGTGCGCAAGCTGATGCAAGCAACGCTCGACAGCTATAAGGCGGGCGTGACGATCACGCGCGTCGCCCTGCAGAAGGTCGATCCGCCGAGCCAGGTGATCGACGCGTTCCGCGACGTGCAGGCTGCGCGCGCCGACCAGGAAAAGAAGCGCAACGACGCGCAGAAGTTCGCAAACACGATCGTACCGCAAGCGCGAGGCGAGGCGTCCAAGATCGAACAGGATGCCGAAGCGTTCAAGGCACAGGCCGTCACGGAGGCGCAGGGTGAAGCGCAGCGCTTTATCTCAGTGCTCGACCAATACCGCAATGCGCGCGACGTGACGCGCGAGCGCATGTACATCGAAACGATGCAGCGGGTGCTTGGCGGCACGAACAAGATCATCATCGAGAACAAGAGCGGCGTCGTTCAGTATCTGCCACTGCCCGAACTAAGGCGCACGCAACCGCCGGCGACGGGAGGCAACTGACCCATGCGCAATATGTTCGCCTTCATCGGTATCATCGTCGCGGCCGTCGCGTTCCTGCTCTTCAACTCGTTCTTTATCGTCGACCAGCGCGAGCAGGCGCTGATCACGCAGTTCGGCAATCCGGAGCGGATCGTCCGGGAGCCTGGGCTCGCGTTCAAAGTGCCGTTCGTGCAGACCGTGCTCTTCTTCGACAAGCGCATCTTGGAGTTGGACGCGCCGCCGGAAGAGGTGATCGCAGCCGACAGGCGGCGCATCGTGGTGGACGCCTTCGCGCGCTACCGGATTTCCGATCCGCTGCGGTTCTATCAGTCCGTGCGCATAGAAAGCGTCGCGCGTCAGCGCATGTCGTCGATCCTGAGTTCGAGCTTGCGCGGCGTGCTTGGCCAGAAGGCGCTGGCCGCGCTGTTGACGTCGGAGCGTTCGGCCATGATGCGTTCGATCCGCGATCAAATGCGCGCGCAAGCGGCGGGTTTGGGCATCGAAATCGTCGATGTGCGCATCCGGCGCGCCGACTTGCCGAAGGAAAACCTGGAGGCGGTGTTCGGGCGCATGCAGACCGAACGTCAGCGTGAGGCGGCGGGCATCCGCGCCTCCGGTGACGAAGAAGCGCAACGCATCCGCTCGGCCGCTGAAAAGCAGGTCACGATCATCAGAGCGGACGCGACGCGTAAGTCCGACATCCTGCGCGGCGAAGGCGAGGCCGAGCGCAACCGCATTCTGGGCGAAGCCTATGGGCGCGATCCGGAGTTCTTCGAGTTCTACCGGACATTGAAAGCCTACGAGCAATCGATGACCGGCAACAACACCACGATGGTGATTTCGCCCGACAGTCCGTTCTTCAAGTACTTCCAGCGCGGGCAGAGCGGCGGCCGGTAGCACTCGTAAACCCGTTCTTTACCAGGCGGCGCTGATCTAACGATCGGCGCCGCTTTGCGTGTGGCGGCGCGTTCCAAAGGGGGACTTCGTTTGTTCAGGATCGTCGGCGTCGTTGCGGCGAGCATGTTCGTGTGTGCGGTGGCGTCCGCGAAGCCCGCGCCGGAGGGGTTTTCGGAGCTCGTCGAAAAGCTGTCGCCATCGGTCGTCAACATCTCGACCGACAAGCCGCTGCAGAACGCGGAGGGGCGCGAGCGCGTGACGATGCCGCGGGGCTTGCAGAAGAGCGCGGCGTCTGGTGCGGCGCGGTCGCTGGGTTCGGGCTTCGTGATCGACGCGGCTGGGCTCGTGGTCACGAACAATCACGTGATTGCCGGGGCGCGCGAGATTTCGGTCAGCTTCCACGACGGTACGCGTGCAGGCGCCGTCGTCGTCGGGCGTGACGAGAAAACCGACATCGCGCTTCTGCGCATCGTGGGCGCGAAGACGTTGACGCCCGCGGCGTTCGGCGATTCCGACAAGGCGAAGGCCGGCGACTGGGTGCTCGCCATCGGCAATCCGTTCGGGCTGGGCGGCAGCGTTTCGGCGGGCATCATCAGCGCGCGGAACCGGCAGCTCGACGCCGAGCTTTACGACGACTTCATCCAGACGGATGCGGCGATCAATCACGGCAATTCCGGCGGCCCCTTGTTCGACATGGACGGCAACGTCATCGGGCTCAATTCGGCGATGCTGTCGCCGACGGGCGGGTCGATCGGCATTGGCTTTGCTATCCCATCGAACACTGTCAAGACGATCGTGGCGCAGCTAAAGCAAGGCGGGCGCGTCAAGCGCGGCTGGATCGGCGCCAACGTTCAAGACGTGGCGCCGGGTGCGAAAGGCGCGCTTGTCGGTCATGTTACGCCCGGCGGTCCTGCGGCGGCAGCGGGTTTGCGCGCGGGCGACTTGGTGACAAGCATCGACGGCAAGGCGATCGCGGACTCGCGCGCGATGCAGAACCTGATCGTCGAGGCGCGCGCCGGACGCGCGCTCGCCGTCATGCTGTCGCGCAAGGGTGTCGAGCGCGAGGTCGCTGTGCGCGTCGGGCGGCGGCCGGAGTAACGTGCCGTCGGCGCTATCGCCGGCCAGACTTAGCCACGGCGAGCAGGGCGTCGCGCGTGAGCGGTTCGTGGTGCGTGCCGAGGATCGTGTCGACAGGCACGTCGCCGCGCTCAAGCCAGCGCGCGAACACGTCGAAGGTCTTGTTCCAGCGCACGAGGCGGGAGAACAGGTCTCCGTTCATGATCGTACGCGTCTGCGGATCATAGAGCGTGAGCAGACGCTCGACATGCGGTGTCTGGAAGTCGATCACGCGCAGTCGTCCTCCACCTGCGTCGACGATCTCTTGCCCGGCGCTCGTCACC
This sequence comes from Alphaproteobacteria bacterium, assembly GCA_016792785.1. GTDB lineage: Bacteria > Pseudomonadota > Alphaproteobacteria > Micropepsales > Micropepsaceae > SZUA-430. Next base: position 5,931 of record JAEUML010000162.1, on the reverse strand, counting down.
GGTTGGAATGCAAACGGCACGTCGCCACGATTGCCTCCGAGCCCCTGTGAAAGCGAGCGCGCACGTGCGAACGTCTGCAACACGTCTTTGTTTTCGGCCGCGGACACGATCGTGGCGCCGATGTCGGCATAGGCCCCCACGCCGCCTGCATGGTCGCCGTGGAAGTGGCTGATCACCACATAGCGAATCGGCTTGTCGCCGGCGGTGCGGCGGATTTCCGCAATGATCTGCCGGCATGCGGGGATACCGAGCGGCGCCTCGAATACGACCACGAAATCCTGCATGACGACGAACTGGCTGCGGTATGCCCCACCGCCGAGCCCACTGACCTCGTAGATTCGCTCGTTGATCTTCGTCGTCGTGAGTTTGTCGTCAGAGACTTGCCGGTAGTCCGAAGGCGGTTGGAACAGTGCGTCGGGAAGCGTCGGATTCACTGCGACGTTCTCGATCTCCATGTCGAACGTCCGGGCGCCGCGTCGCACGCCGACGAAGCGCGCTGGGAACTTGATGCCGCCCACGACCTGAACGCCCGAAAACTCAACCACGCTCACGTCGTCGCCCGCGACCGCATCCGGGCTGATCGCCTCGACGCGTACGACGCGATAATCGGCATGTGCGATGTGCAGTCGGAAGCGCGTTGTCTCGTCGAAGGAAAACTCGACGATGTCTGCGCCGTCGCTGGCGGCTTCGCCCAGCCAGCTCACGGAGCGGAAGTTCTGCAGCGCCCTTTGCAGCAGCAACGGCGGCGACCACCGCGACGCGATCGCGATAAGCCCGCCGCTTGCCGCCGGCGAGGGTGCGTTCGGCGTCTGAACGAACTCCTTGCCAATGTTCCTGAGTGCGTAGGCCGTGCCGCCGCGCCACAGCGTTGCGGTATCGATGTTGAAGCCGCCGGCAAGCTCCTGCAGCGTTCGCTGCGAGAAGCGCGCGCCCGCGAAGTCGAAGTTGTTCGTGACGGTCAACCGCCCGTCGCGCTCCGGCCGGCCGATGCGGGAGGCGGAGAAACCCTGGACGTCGTTGTAGGTGTCGCCGCGCGCGGTGAAGCTGATGGCGGTCAAGCCGCGGATCGCTTGCGTGCCGCCGGCCGCCTCGGCGGCTTTGTTCACCTTCTCCAGGCCGCGCGCCAATCGCTCAAGCATGCCGGGTGGCTGTGGTTGACCAAGCGACACAGGCGCCGCAATCAAGAGAGCAAAGAGAGCAAGAACGAGACTACGGTGCACGATAAGATCCCCCGGGTTGAGCGGCGGACTGTCGCCGGTGCCGCGTGGGGTGCGCTATCAGCTTTGTGAACCGAGAAGCCTGATTGCGCCGAAGCGAACTCAAATCTGCGTGTTCAAGCGGAAGCGGCTGGGCGGCACGCCCAGATGCCGTCGGAACTCGGCGGTGAAGTGGCTGTGGCTCGAGTAGCCCAATTCGAGCGCGAGCGCCGTTAGATCGGTCGCGCCCGCTGCCAACCGGCGCAGCGCTTCGGCCAAGCGCAGCTGTGCAATGCGGCCGTGCAGTGTTCGTCCGGTGGCTGCGCGATATGCGCGGGCAAGATAGGACGCACTCACGCCGAGACGTTTGGCGAGCATCGTGAGCGTCTCGACGCGTGAGAAGTCGCTGCCGAGCAGCGCATCGGTGTCGCGCGCCAAGCGGCGCATGCCCGCTGTTGGCGGGCGCCGAGTGCGCGGCGCCGAATCGCTCGCGTGTTCAAGCAACTGCGGCAGCAGAGTAGCGAGTTGCTCCTCGGCCCAGAACGGATTGACGCCCGCCTTGGCCCGCGCCAAGAATCGATGCACCTCTCCCAAGATCGGAAGTGGCGGCGCGATGAAGGGCTTGGCGAACGGCGAGCGCCAAAACGGCGTATGGCGCGTGACGTCCTCCAGGAACCGGCCAGATAGCACCACCCAAGTCGAACGGACTGCTCCCTCGATACGTGAGCCGATCCGGTCGCCGATTTCGTGAAGGCGCACCAGATGCGGTCCCGTGATCTCGACGCCCTTGTGCTCGACGTCGACGCGGAACGGCGTCTCGGTCACGCCGAGGCGGAACTGAGTCGCCGTCTCCGTGTGCTCGCGCCCGCCGAAGTCGAGATCGACGCTTGCGACCAGTATGTCCGTGCTGGCAAGCCCGACCGCGACATCGCGCTGGGGGGAGGCCATCGGAAGCAAGCCGGATTGAGGATGCGCCGTCGCCATGGTTTTCCCGTCGCCAGGGAGCAACAGCCTATATCGCTCCCCGGCGCGCGGCCAGCGCCAAGGGTTGTCCTGAGGGGCGGAGATCTCGCGGACCAGGCTTTCCGCGGTTGGAGCAGTTGACGCTTCGTTAAACTGTCCCCGCTGCTAGCAGGGTGTTAACGCGCGGGCTGCGATCATTGGGGCATGAGCGGGATTTTCGGTTCGGGCGGGGGGGCACCTCGCCTTGCGTCCTTCGATTTTTCGGTGCTGGCCGGGTATTACCAGGCCCAGGCTGCCGCGCGCGCCCAGCCGGCAGCGCAGAGCGCACGTGCGGCCGCTAAGGACGTCGTCTCGTTCGCGCCGTGGGATCAAAAGCGCACCGACGAAAACGCCATGTCGCGGTTGCGCGACGCGCTCGGCGTCAACTCGTTCGTCAATCTGCGCGAAAGCCGCTTCGACCGTGCCGAGGTCGATCCCGAACAGAAGAAGCTGTTTGCGCTGTATCAGGGCCTTTCGCGGTTGCAGGCGTTGGCAGAACGCGCGTCGGGCGACAAGACGCCGGCGGCGGAGCTCACCGGTCTCAACCGGCGCTTCCAGGCGGGGTTCGCCGAGATTCGGTCCTACCTCACGGATAATTCGTTCGAGGACATGACGCTGCTGTTCGGCAAGCGCGAGTCGAAGGCCTCGACGGCGCTCAAGATTGCACGGCCACCGACGAAGTATCTGGGGCCGCCGGTCGTGAGCGGGGCAGGCACGAATGTCATTCCGGGGCTTGCCGGGAACGAGGTGTTCACGGTCTCGGCGCTCAAGAACGGGGCGACCGTCAACGTGACGATGGATTTGTCCGAGATCACCGACACGCGCAGCGTGGTCAACGTTGTCGCCTATCTCAACGGTAAGATGGAAGCGGCGAGCCTCAGCACGCGCTTCTCGACCTCGATCTTCGAAGGCAAGACGGCGGCAGACGCGAAGCGCTACGGCATCGCGGTGCAAACGGTGGCGACGGAGCGCGTTTCGTTCGCTGCCGCCGCGACCGCGCCTGCCGTCTATGTGGCCGGCGTCGCCGGCGGCGGCGCCACACAGAGCGGGCAGCTGACGAAGCTCAGCGATGAAGGGGCGAGCGTCGCTTCGAACTTCACCGCGAAAATCGCGCCCGAAAACGGCACGGCGGATGCGCGCGCGACGGCAACCGACGCAAGCGGCAATGTCTTCGTCGTGGGCTCGGTCAGCGGCGATCTCGGTTCCGGCTTCGTGCAGGGCGAGCAGGACGTTTATCTGCGCAAGTACGATGCGGCGGGACAGCTTGTGTGGAGCCGCCTGCTCGGTTCGTCCGAACGGGCGACGGGTTTCGCGCTTGCGACGGATTCGAACGGGAACGTCGCGGTCGCGGGCAAAGTCAGCGATCGCCTGACGTCGACGGCGGTTGGTGGCGGCGACGACTCGTTCGTTGCGAAGTACGATTCGGATGGGCGCGAGGTGTTCGTGCGCCAAATTGCGCCGGTCACCGACGATCAGGCGAACGCATTGACGTTCGGTGCAGACGGGTCGCTCTATGTCGCGGGACAGACGCGTTCGCCGTTCGCGTCAGGGATCACGCAGGGCGGCGGCGCGGACGCCTATCTCGCCAAGCTCACGAGCACGGGTAGCTTCGTCTACGCACGCCAATTCGGCGGCGCTGCCGATGACCGGGCGACGTCGATCGCGGTCGACGGCAATGGCGACGTGATCCTGGGCACCGTGGAGGGCGGCGAGGCGAAGGTGCGCAAACTTCTCTCCTCGGATGGAACGTCGGCTGCAGTGTGGGAGGTTAATCTGGGCGCGCTCGGCCAAGGGCAGTTGAGTTCCATCGCTGTCGATGGCAGTTCGGTCTATGTCGCTGGTTCGACCGACAATGCCGCGCTAACCGCGGGCGGGCAGGCGTCGATCGCCACTGTGCATGGCGGCGGCACGGACGCTTTCGTGATGAAGATCGCGGACGCCGGCACGACGGCGAGCGCCGCGTTCGTGTCCTATGTCGGCACATCCGGCAACGATAGCGGCGCGGGGGTCGTGGCCGCGGGCGGGACGATCTATCTCGCCGGGTCGACGAACGGAGCGCTTGCCGGCGGTGCGGCGCCTTCGGTCACGAACGGCTATGTGGCGAAGCTCGACGCGAACGGCGCGCGCGTGTGGACGCACCAATACGAAAGCCCGCAGGGGTCGGCCGCGGCACGGTCGATCGCTCTCGACGTACAGGGCGCTTCGGTGCTCGACAAACTCGGCCTGCCGCGGGGCACGATCCGCTTCGACGAGACGCGGTTGATCACTGCGGCGTCGAGCGTGCGTGCGGGCGACCATTTCTACGTCAAGGTCAACGGCGGCACATCGTTCAAGGTCACGGTGTCGGCCAGCGACACGATGCGTTCGCTCATCACGCGCCTGAACTCTGTTATGGTGCTCAAGGGCGAAGCGACGATGACGCGCTCCGGCGGTGACGGGCTGCGCATCAACGCGCGCGAGGGCAACGCGATCGAACTCTTGCGCGGTGCCGACGGTTTCGACGCGCTCGCAGGGCTCGGGCTCGAACCCGGCAAGCTCGACGCGACGAAGGAGACGGTTGCCGAGAGCGCGCCGAAGAAGGAGCGCAATGTGTTCTCGCTCGGTCTCGAGGGTGCGGTGTCGCTCAGCGACAAGACGTTGGCCAAGGCCGCGGTGCTGCAACTCGGTGCGGCGATGGAGGGGATCAAGGCCGCCTATCTGGCGCTGAACCCGCCGAAGAACGCCTCAGCCGCGAATGCGCAGGCCGCCGCCGCGTATCAGAGTTTGCTCGGCGCTCTCGGCGGTTAGACGGCTTGGTTAAGCGTTAGAGCGGCGGCGCGCGGCGCGGCGGGCGGCTTCACGACATAGCCGGCTTTGCCGTAGGTCGCAGGTGCTTCGCGTGCGGCAACGGTTTCGGCGATCGCTTTGATCAGGCCTTCGGTCACATGACGGAAGCGGGCGAGCAGGCGGGTTTGTTCCTTGATCGCCTTGTGCAGACGTTCGGTTGTTTCCTTCAGGCGCTTCTGCAGCGGCAACGGAAGTGCAGCGACGGCTGCTTTGTTTTTGAACTCGCTCATCGCCTTGCCGTAGAGCAGCGTCAGCGCGGCGCGGTCGTTGTCGTTCTGCGTGAGGGCCGCGGGACGCTCGCCTTTGAGCAGCGTCACGTCGCGCTCGGCCAAGGCCGCGAGTTTCGCGGTCAGGGCGATCAGGTCTTCGGCTTTGGCGGCGGTCGTCATTTGTGGCCGTGCTCCTGCAGCTCGAGCAGCTCGCGTTTGACGTTGGCGGCGAGGCCCATGCCGCCTTGGTCCGCCATCTGGCGGCCGATTTCCTGCACCATCAGCGAGCGGAAGATGCGCTCGCCCGAGCCGCCGCCCATGGGGCCGTCGGTTTTCACGTCGGCGAACATCTGCTCGAACATCTGCGAGATGAAGACCGCTTCGAAGTCGCGCGCGGCGGCGTCGATGTCTTTGCTGGTCTCAGGTTTTTGCGCGGCGAGGGCGCTTTGAGCGTTCGCGATCTGGAGCGAGGCGAGGTTCATCACATCACCTCGATTTCAGCTTGGAGCGCGCCGGCGGCTTTGATCGCCTGGAGAATCGCAATCATGTCGCGCGGACCGACGCCGAGCGCGTTCAGGCCGTTGACGAGCTGCTGCAGGCTGACGCCCGCCTTCAGCACCGCGAGTTTCCGGTCCGAGGATGCGTCGACGTCGATTTCGGTGCGCGGGACGACGACAGTCTCGCCGTCGCTGAACGGC
>JAEUML010000100.1 GCA_016792785.1 Alphaproteobacteria bacterium | reverse complement strand
GGCCATGCGGGCCAGGCGATGATCGACACGGGGCTGCAACACACCACCATGAACAGGGCGTTCGCGGCACTGGCCCGTCCAACTGAACAAGTGCCGGCCGGCGAGATGTCGGGAGTCGACGGCAGCCTGATTCCGGTCATGCGCGGCAATGTACGGTCGATTGTGCTGGGACCTTTGGCTTGGTCCTCGCGGACGGTTCAAATCGCCGATCTTCCGCTCTTCCAGCGCCTCGGCGATCCGGCAGCGCCGACGTTGGTTCTGGGAATTGACTGGCTTGAAGGGCAGACATTCGCCATCGACTACAAGACGCAAACGGCTTGGTTTGCATCGGCCAGATAGGCTGGGAGCGATGAATGGTCATAACCGCCCGCGATGTGGTGTCGACCGTTTGGTCCGAAGTCGAAGTGGCGCGTACGCGTACGATTGATCAATTGCAGCGCCGGTCCGCGTGTTTGCGATACACGATGTTCGTCTTGGATCGAACCGGTTGCGCCCTGACGACCGGGGCGGCACTCAACCTCGAAGCCATGCGGCAGCTGAACATCGCGGTGCGAGCCGGCGACGATGCGGCAACAGTGTTCGCCAGTCTGATCTACGCCGAAGGCAGAATGCCCAAGGAACTGGACGGGAGCGCGCGTTCATTCTTGGTCACTTGGGGCTGAAGTAGGCGCAGCGCAACTCATGCACACCCCGCAGGCGCATGAACCTAAGGCTCATTCAGAAACGCCACCGCCGCCGCGTTGAATTCTTCCGGCTTTTGTATCAGGGCGAAGTGGCTGACCCCGGGCAAAATGATCAGCTTCGCGCCCGGTATCGACTTCGCGAGATAGACCGTGTGTTCGGGTTTGATGACTTCCTCGCGCTCGCCGTCCGCGATTGCGATCCGAGGGCCTTTGACCTTGCCGAGGTCGTCCGCCTTGTAGTTCGGCTCTTTCGTCAACATCGTAAACATGGCATCCGAAAACGCCTGAAAATCGTTCGGCGTCGGCGACAGCCTCGCGTAGTCCTTGGTCGCTTGGTCCATGACCGCCAAGAACGTGGGTTGGTCGGTGATGCCCTCCATGGCGCCGCTCGGGTCCATGTTCGCGCCGAACGCGAACAATCGCGTCAGCCGCGCCGGGTGTTTCATCGCAATGATCAGACCCTGGATCGCGCCGTCGCTCCAGCCCAGGATCGCAGTCTTGTCGATCTTCAAGGCGTCGAGCACCGCGATGACGTCCGACGCCAAGAGTTCGTAGGTCAGAGGCTGGTCGGGAACGCGCGTGCTGCGGCCATGCCCGCGCGTATCGATCAGAATTACGCGATGCCCCGCCTTGATCAAAGCGGGAACCTGGAAGCCGAAATTCTCCGCGTTGCCGAACGCGCCGTGCAACAGGACAACCGGAGAACCTTGGCCCACCGTGGCGTACCAGATTTTTGCACCCTCATGGGCGACGGTCCCTTGCTGCCCTAAGGGCGGCAACGGCGGGATGGGCAGTACTGTCTGCCACGCCGGCGTCTTGGTCTCGGACGGCGCGGGTTGGGCACTCTCGCTCTTTTGGGGCGCGGGATCTCCACATGCCGCCAGGAAGACAAGGCAAGTTGCAACGGCCCCCGAAATGCGCACAGCCAGTCCTCCGCAGGTTCGCTGTTCGTAACATACGTGCTGGCGGGCCACCCGGTTGCAACAGCCCTAAACGCGCGTTGTCTACAGCAACATGGCTAGCCGAATGCGCCGGAAATCGTCATTGGCACCCGGACGGCGTTTTCGCCTCTTGACTTGAACCAGGCCCGCACGCGACCACTTCGCCTGGAAAGACCATCTGCAAGCCGCCGTCGCGTTACTGGCGTACACGCGTGGGATTCGACCACGGGGAAGCGCGATCGGCGGGGTCTTCACGCCGCGCGCCTGGGCCGTCCGCTTGCGTACGAACCGCAACTGAAGGAGGCCCAGACATGTCCGCCATGACCGACCATCGCGCCGCGCTCAAAGCGACAGACCCCGACATCTACGAAACGCTGATCGGCGAGGAGCGCCGCCAGCGCGAAGGCGTCGAAATGATCCCGTCCGAGAACTACACGTTCCCGGAGGTTTACGCCGCACTCGGCTCCGCGTTCACGAACAAGTACGCCGAAGGCTATCCGGGGCGCCGTTACTACGGCGGCACCGAATTCGTCGACGTGATGGAGAACATCGGCCGCGACCGCGCAAAGGCGCTGTTCCGCGCCGAGCATGCGAACCTGCAGCCGCTCTCCGGTTCGCCGATGAACCAGGCCGTGTATCTGCAGTTCGTCGAGCCGGGCGCGACGATCCTCGCGATGGAGCTCAGCCACGGCGGGCACCTGACCCACGGCGCGCCCGTCTCGCACATGGGCAAGATCTACAAATTCGTCCGCTACAAGACGAACCCGCAGAACGGCGCGATCGATTTCGACCACCTGCGCGACGTCGCGCGCAAGGAAAAGCCGAAGCTCGTGGTGTGCGGTTACTCGTCCTATCCGCGCGACTACGACTACAAACTGTTCAAGCAAGTGGCCGATGAAGTCGGCGCGCTGACCATGGCCGACGTCAGCCACATCGGCGGTCTGATCGCGGGCGGCGTGATGCGGAATCCGATGGACGCGGGCTTCGACTTCATGACGACGACGACGCACAAATCGCTGCGCGGCCCGCGCGGCGGCATGATCCTGTGCAAGGCGGCGCATGCCAAGGGCGTCGACCAATCCGTGTTCCCGGGCCTGCAAGGCGGCCCCCACATGAACCAGGTCGCGGCAACCGCGGTCACGCTGAAACTCGCGTCCGAACAGCCGTTCAAAGTCTATGCGGCGCAGGTGTTGAAGAACGCAAAGGCGCTCGCCGCCGAACTCACGAACGCCGGCGCGTATCTCGTAACCGGCGGCACCGACAACCACTTGATGGTCATCGACGTGGTCAAGAGCTTCGACATCAACGGCACGATTGCGGAGAAGGCGCTCGACCATGCGGGCATCACGACGAACAAGCAGGTGATCCCCGACGATCCGAACCCGCCGCTGCGCCCCTCGGGCGTGCGCCTCGGCACGCCGGCGGCGACCACGCGCGGCATGAAGGAAGGCGAGATGAAACAGATCGCCCGCATCATGATCGAGGCGATGAAGAACCACGCCGATCCGAAGCGCTTGGAAAGCCTGCGCCAAGAAACGCGCGTGCTCTGCTCGCGCTTCGCGGTGCCTGGGCTCTAAGCCCGACCATGGGCTGGATCGTCGCGAACATCGACTGGATCATGATCGTCAGCGGCGTGCTGACGTCGACGATGATCTTCGCGGCGATCGCACCCAAGACCGCTTTGCGGACGAACTTCGGCGAGGCGCTCGAGGGTCCGCTGGCCGAGATCATCGTGCGCAATTGGGGCGCGTTGATCGCGCTGATCGGCGTGATGCTGATCTACGGCGCATTCGACCCGGCCAGCCGAACCATCATCCTGATGGTCGCCGCCGCGAGCAAAGTCGTCTTCATCGCACTCGTGCTCTCGCAGGGTGGGCGGTATCTGCGACGCCAAGTCGGTACGGCGGTCCTCGTCGACGTCGTGATGGTCGGCTTGTTTGCGTGGTATCTCGTCGCCATCCGTGCGGGCTGAGGCGGTAAAGCCGATGGCCGAACCACGCATAGAGACGGCACGGCTGAACCTGGTGCCGCTCAACGCGCACTGGAACGACGACATCTTCCGCCTGCTGAACGAACCGGAAGTCGCGGACTGGCTGTTCCTCACCGGGCCGCCGACACGCGAGCAGGTCGAAGCGCGCATGAAAGCCTACGAACAATTCTGGGCCGAACGCGGCTACGGCCTCTTCGCCGTTCTGGAGAAGCCGACCGACCGCTTCGTCGCCCGCGTGGGCGCGATCATGACGCCCGAGACGGGCCGCATCGAAATTGCCTGGACGACGGCGCGCGAGGCCTGGGGCAAGGGCTACGCCAGCGAGGCGGCGAAGGCCTCGATCGACTTCACGTTCGCGAACGCGAACCTCGACGCCCTCGACTGCTATCTCCGCCCCGACAACACCGCCTCGCGCCGGGTCGCGGAGAAGGTGGGCTTTCGCTACCAGGACACGCGCTTTCTCTACGACCGGCCGCTCCGCTACTACCGGATGCCCAGGCCTTAAGAATCCGCCGAAAATGGCGCATTGACCGCGCCGACGCCCCTCCGTAGGTTCCGCCTCCCTCTGGCGGGCCCATAGCTCAGCGGTAGAGCATCTGACTTTTAATCAGAGGGTCGATGGTTCGATCCCATCTGGGCTCACCAATAATGCCGTTACAGCCTTTTGCGCTGTGTGGGTATCGTAGCAAGTCCGCCATGCGATTTAGGTGACTGTGTCACCGGAGGGGCATTTCCTTTGGCGCCAACGCCTCCATGTTCACGCGGTTGGCTTTTGTAACGGCGTTTTTCGGTCGGGAGTTCCGCCTTGTCGCGAGCAATATTGGTTGCAGGTTTGGCGCTTGTCTTGGCGCCCGCCGCGTTGGCGGACGGCCCGCCCGCCGGCGTGAAGCAGGACTGGACGTTCATCGTGGGCGGCGGCGGTCTCTATACGCCCGACTATCAGGGCTCCGACGATTACGAGTTCCGCGCGCTGCCCTACTTCCGCGTCCAGTATCAGGACTGGCTGACGCTTTCGGTGCCCGAGGGCTTGAAGGTCACCGCCCTCGACGAAGGCGCGTTCAAGGCCGGCGCGATCGCCGGTTGGCGCTTTGACCGCGACGCGGGCGACAACATCGCGCTCGCCGGCTGGGGCGACGTCGACGGCGCGTTTGAACTCGGCGCGTTCGCGGACGTGAAGATCGACGCGTTCAAACTGTCCCTGGAAGCGCGCCAAGGCATCTCGGGCGACGACACCGGCCTGATCGCAACACTCTCCGCCCGCTATGAAACGCGCCTCGCGGGCACTGTCATCTCGGTCGGCCCAAGAGTGTCCTGGGTCGACGACGACTACGCGCAGACCTATTTCGGTATCACACCGGCGCAAGCGGCAGCTTCGCTTTTGGGCTACGCGCCGTACGCCGCCGACGGCGGCATCAAGGACTACGGCGTCGGTCTGACGGTCGTCCATCCCTTGGGCGACGCCTGGTCGCTGACCGCGATCGCAAGTGTGAGCAGGCTCACAGGCGATGCCGCCGATAGCCCCATTGTCGCTACACAAGGATCGCAGACACAGGTGACGGTCGGCCTGTTCGCGGGCTATCGTTTCTGACGCATCGGGCGGCAAGCGCTGACCCCGTCTTGAGCCCCAAGCGAAAATGGCGCATTGAAACCGCGGAGCGCGGCGTGACGGCCAAAAATCGGATCGATCCTGAAGAGGCCTTTGCCTTCCTCAACGTGGTGGCGCCCAAGCTTGAGCAGCTGCGCCGCCGCCTCATCGCTGCCGACAAGGTCTTGAAGGCGGGCGATCCCGAAACTGCACGCCTCAGCGCGATCACGGAATCGCAGCTTGCGGTTCGCGAATTCTTGGGCGGCATCCCGCACTTGAGTTCGCTCGTCGATCCGATCGACGCGCTGCTTGAGGCTGTGCGCGAGGAAATGGAAGAGCCACCGCCGCCGCCGGTAGCGCTTGCACCAGATCCGGTTCCTCCGCCCGCACAAATCGAGCCAGCGCCCGCGATGCCCGCCGCAGAGACCCCTGGGCCGCCAAGCGGCGACAAGTGGCTTCAAATCGGCACAGTGCTGGCGGTGCATCGACTTGTGGCGGCGGGCATGCAGGAATCGGCAGCCGAACTCCACGTGCGCGACGCTTTCGCGGCGATCGGTCTGCGCCTTCGCGACGCAAGCCCGATCACGGAGGCGGCGATCAAAGACTGGCGCAGCCAGTTCACGAGTGCCCGGCGCGCGGGATGGCGTGGCAACCCCGCGCTGCGCCGCAAGGCCGGCGGCAACGTCGCTGCGCTCGCCGAAGCGAAGAAACGCGTCGCCGAAATGGCAGCGACCTTCAAGCACATGTCGGACCTCGGCGCGGGAAACTGAGCGCCGTTAATCCCGCCTCAACCACGCGAAGCCGCGCAAATCAAAGTGTTTCGACTTGTTTGCATTTTCTTTGGCCTGCCTACGCCATGATTCCGCCAGGGATGAGCATGATGCGGGCAAGCTGGACAGGGTTGGTGCTGGCGATCTCGGCGCTCGCGGCGACGGCCGCCGCGGCCGACGATACCCGCCCGCTTGACGCAAGCCTCCCGCCGCTGCGCGGCCTTGACGCTGAAGAGATGCGCGCGCTCGAACCCGCGCCGCCGCACAAGACGACCGCGCTGCCCAAGCGGCACCAGGTCGTGTCGCTGCCGACGGTCCGGCGCGAACCCGCGCCGCGGCCACAAGACCGCAGCGACGTCACAGTGGACAGCGCACCGGAAATCGTCGACGCGCCTGCGCCCGCCAACACGCGGAGCGATTTCAATTGGGGCAATATGCCCGCGGGCGAAGCACCCGCGATGAGCCAACCACTGGCGCCTCAGGCCGGCATCTTGCGGCGCAGCGCCAACGAATTCTCGGCGCCGAGTCACAGCAAGGCGCTGCGCGTCCCGACCATCGCGGCCGCTCCCGGCTACAAGCCGGCTAAGGTCGACGGCGCCCCGCTGCTCCTCGGCGTGGCGCGCGCTGCCCGCCCCGAGGTCAGGGCGCGCAAGACGGACCGCCCGATCGTCGTCGCAAGCTGGCTCGCCATCGCCATCTGCACCTTCGTACTGATCCGCCACCTGACCAAGCATCTGAGAGCGAGGCGTCGGTCTGTCGTCTAGGTCCTCCCTGCTATCCCCTAGAAATAGTACAGAATAAAATCATAGCGTTTCAGCCAAATGTCTCGGCTGAACAACTGGAGATTGTTTTTTTGCGCGAAGTGAGCGTTTCGCAATTGTTGCACGCTGGCCAATTGTGCGGTGTATGCGCAGTAAAATAACATTAGTGAATGATTCCGGGGAGATGGTCTCGATGCGGTCCTTGAACAGGCTTGCGTTGTTTGTCGCGATTGCAGTTGGCGCCGCGGGATTGTCGGGCTGTCAGACCGACCCGAACGAGATCGCAATGAAGATTGGCGCTCCTCCGGCCGGGACGGTCGAATTGCGTTCGATGCAATCGCGGCGTTTCGAGAACACAAACTCGCTTTCGGTGCTGAACGCTGCCACGCAGACACTTCAAGACTTGGGGTTCACCATTCAAGAGTCCGCTTCTAGCGTCGGTGTGCTATCCGCGCAGAAGCAGCGAGATGCCGAGGAAACGGGAGAGGTAGCCGGCCAAATCGCTTTGACCGTGTTCAGCGCGCTGCTTGGCGTCGCTCATGAGCCTGTCTGGGACAAAGACCAGAGAATCAATGTGACCGTGGTGGAAGCGCCCGTACCTGGAACGAATCAGGTGGACTTGCGCGTGGGATTTGATCGGACGGTGCGCAACACCAAGAACATGTACCGGGCGGAACTCATTATTGAGCCCAAGATATACCAAGAGTTCTTCGAGAAATTCAGTCAGAGCCTCTTCCTGGAGTCGAAATGATGAACGTCGGCGCAGTTCGCCTCCTTTGTGTTGTTGCTGTGCTTCTTGCTGGCTGTCAGGCAGCCCCCAAGGATATCGTCCTAAGTCAAAAGAGCCCGGTGGAACTCCGAGCGATGCAGGGGCGCGTGTTCGACACCACAGACCGAGGAAAGACGCTTCGTGCTGTGATCGCGACTCTGCAAGATCTTGGCTACGGCATCGAGAAAGTTGAGGCCACGGCGGGTACGGTAACAGGGAGGAAGCTTGACGCACTTCAGGTGACCGTCACCGTCTTTCCGCGTGGTGAGCGACAAATGGTCGTTCGCGCCAACGCAGTGGTCACTACTGAGGCGGCGTCATCGCAAGTCGATGCCCCGCAATTTTATCAGCAGTATTTCTTCGAACCGCTGTCGAAGGCCTTGTTCTTGGCCGCCAATCAAGATGACGGCGGTCCAACGGCGAGTCCACAGGAACCGGCTTCACTAGCAACAGAGAAACCCAAGGAAGCGAAATGATGTTCGTCATGACAAAGAGAGTCGGCCTGGTTGCCGTTGCGCTCACGTTGGGCTTGGCGGGGTGTCAATCCGCAAGTCTGCACGCGGCGGAGGTTCGGGCTGGCCAAGATGGTGACCGTCTGACCGTTGGCAAAGTACAGCGAGAAATCCGTGTTGGGATGACCAGTGCCGAAGTTGTCGAAGTCCTGGGATCGCCAAACATGGTGACAACCGATGAGAAGCGCCGCGAGAACTGGGTGTACGACAAGATATCGACGGAGACCGTGTACTCTGGAAGCTCTGGTGGCGTCTCAGCTCTGATTTTGGGTGGCGGCGGCATGGTTGGAGGAGTGGGGGGGGCGGGAGTTTCGGGAAGCGCGGGCGCTCGCAGTACCTCGCAACGCACGCTCACCGTGATCATCAAGTTTGATGAGCGTGGTTTGGTTCGTGATTTCGCGTATCGGTCGAGCAGTTTCTAAAGGATGCGCGCTGCAGTTCCCATTATTGCGGCACTGCTGTTGACAGCATGCGCCCACGACAGCGTCGCTGTGAGCACAGCCGCCCTTACGGTCTCGCAGGAGAATCTTGCGCAGCGCCAGGCGCAGTCGCGCAGGTTCGACACGAAGGACTTCATTCTGGTGCAGCAGGCAGCGGCAGGCGTCCTGCAGGATCTCGGCTTCACGATCAAAGAGTCCTCCGCGCAGAGCGGATTCATTATGGCCGACAAGGATCGCGACGCCATGGAAACGGGCCAAGTCGCAACCCAATTGTTCTTTGCGGCACTTATCTCGGCGATGGGCGGCAAGGCGGACCCTCGGTGGGATGAAACGCAGAAGATCCGCGTGGCGATTGTCTCGCAACCATCGGCTGACAAGGCGGCGATGCACGTCAGGGTGACTTTTCAGCGGGTGGTTTGGGACAACCATAAGGCCGTCTCTAGAATCGAGACCATCAACGAGGCAAAAATCTATCAAGAGTTCTTCGACAAGCTATCGCAGTCGCTGTTCTTGGAGGCCCATCAAATATGATAGCGCGTATGCTCTTGGTCCTGGCGTGCAGCCTCTTGTCCGCCTGTCGCACGAACTCCATGGACGAGGTGCTGGCAACTGACGCGACGCAGTTGCAGTTGCGGTCTGTACAGTCGCGCGCGTTCGATACGACCGACCGCGCACTCACCACGCGCAACGTGTTGTCGACACTGCAGGACTTGGGGTTCGTGGTGGACAAGGTCGATGATACGCTTGGTACGGTGAGTGGGACCAAGATGCAGACCTACGTGATGCGAATGACTGTCACGGTCCGCCCGCGTGGCACCGCACAGATGCTCGTCCGCGCCAGTGCTCAGCTGAACTTGAACGCTGTGTCCGACGCTCAGCCATACCAACAGTTCTTCGCCGCCCTGGAAAAGGCGATGTTCCTTCGTGCGAACGAAGTGGATTGATTGCTTCGCTGATTACTTGGCGTTCTCGGGTGCCGCAGATTCGCTAGATTGCGCCGTTGAATCAGACTTTTTCGCCGCCCGCGCTTCGCGGCGCGCTTGGATGGCGGCCGCGATCGCCGAACGGCAGCCGTCCGACAGCTTTTCCTTGTTCACCCTGAGGCAGGCCCTGATCCGCCCTTCGCCGGGCTGAACCCCTGCGCACAGCGTGGCGATGTCGCCTTTGCAGGCTTCGCGAACGGCCATGCGCGTCGGCGCGTACTGATCGCCGGCCAACGCAGTGGCGGCCAAAGCCATCGTTAATGCAAGCCCTACTGCAAAGCGCATGACCGCACTCCCATTTTCTTACCGTCAGGCTCCAACGGCCTGGGCCGTCGAACTCCGTCGCGGAAGCCGTCAGCGATAGATGCGCTTGCGCGGCGGATCGCCCTTGGGAAACTCGACCGGCGCGTTGAACGCGCAGATGTCGAGATTGGACGGCGCCTTCTTATAGAACTCGGGCGCAGGGTTGCGCCGTTGGTCCTTGAACGCGCCAAAGCCTTTGGACGCCGTGTCCATGACCTGCACCCGCGGACGTTCGCCCTTGGGCATGTCGGCGGCCATCTGCACGCGCACGATCGGATCGCGCTTGGCCGCATCCTGGATCACGCCGCTGTCGACTTTCGGATCGCCGCGGTTCAACTTCTGCAGATATTGCATGCCGTCGAGCACGCGCCCGAACGCGGTGAGGTTGCGGTCGAGCCGCCGCGGCCCATGCCCGATCGGCACGTAGAACTCGGTCCCGCCGCTGTCCGGATCGTTGTCGCGCGCCATGGCGAGCGTACCGGGGCAGTGCAGGATCCACATCCGCCCGTCGTCCCAATCGCGCCCGACCGGGAACCCGTCGACATGCCCCACTTCGCGCGCGAACAGGTCGGGCGAACCCAGCGCCGTGAACGTGACGTCGTCGTCGATCGGCCGCTCGAATTCGGCTTTCAAGGGCGGCCACGCCGGCGTCTTCTTGTCGTCGCCTTCACCGATGCCGCCTTGCGCGACGAAGCCGTCGATCACGCGATAGAAGCTCTGCCCGTCATAGAACTTGGCCCGCACCAGCGCACGGAAGCGCTCGGCGTGCATCGGTGCAAACGCGGGCGCGAGTTCCAGAAGAATGCGTCCGTGGTTCACGTCCATCACGACAAGGTTCTCAGGCTCGACCTCGCGCCACTTCTCGTCTTCTGCGCGCGCAACGCCCATCACCAACAGCAATCCCGCCGCCGCAATCGAAACCAACCGCATAGAAAGCCCCTCAGATATTTTCGCCATGATAGAACGTAGGCCGCCCCGAAGGCCACCCGCCTCAAGGCGCCGCCTTAAACGTGTTGACGATCTCGTGAGTCTTGCAGAAGTCGCGAAATTCGGTGACAGCCTGAAGCCGTCCTTGAAACCGCTCCTGCATCAGCACGAAAGCGAGCTTGGCGACCGCCTGAGGCGGCACCGTGACCCACAACTCGTGCTGCTCGCGCCCGTCGGCGGTGGGCGACTTCGGCCCCATATCATAGGTGTGAAGCCTGATGCCGCCGTCCGCCTCGATCTGAAGCCGCACCGAGCGGAATTCCGCGCCGTCGCGCCGCGCCACCTCGACATCGTTCGTGGACATCGTGCGCCCCTTTCATAAGCTCGTATGCAGCATAGCCCGCCCCCTCAAGGGCGCAACAAGCCGTGCAGCATCAGCTCGATCGATTGGTCGACGAGCTTTCCCGTCGGCGAGAAGCCGAAATCGTCGTGCGTGATGACGAGCGAGACGAGGCCGTGTCCGCCCGCCCAAACGACTTCGGAAAGCGTCGCGACATCCTTCGACCGCGTCAGCTTCGCCTCGACGACATCCGCGACCGCCTGCTCGAGACGGCCGAAGCACTTCATACCGAGCGTCATCTCGACCTCGGCAATCGGCTCGCCCCGCCGCCGCCGCTCGCGAAACGCCTTCATCTCGGCGCCACGGCGCAGCCGGGGTAGGGCGGTCATGAAGGCGAGGTGGTAGGCCCGCGGGTTGTCGATTCCGCATGTCACATAGGCACGCATCTGGGCCTTTAATCGCGCGACCGGATCGTTCACGCCTTCGATGGCTTTTTCCATGTAGCCGGCCAACGTCACAAAAAACCCCTCGCTGATCGCCGTCAGCAGCGCGTCTTTGTCGGCGAAGTGCTTGTAGAG
Organism: Alphaproteobacteria bacterium; assembly: GCA_016792785.1. Taxonomy (GTDB): domain Bacteria; phylum Pseudomonadota; class Alphaproteobacteria; order Micropepsales; family Micropepsaceae; genus SZUA-430. Next base: position 1,498 of record JAEUML010000100.1, on the reverse strand, counting down.
CAGCGCCGCCGTTACGCCGGCTTTGGCCGCGATCCGGCGCATGGACGTGGCGTCGATGCCGTCTTTGGCGAACATGTCGCCCGCGACCTGCAGGATCTGCGCACGCCGCGCGCCGGCGTCGATCCGTTTGCGGGTGGGGCGGGGTTTTCGGGCCGTCATGGCGTGTCCGGTCTACCACAGAAACCCGCCGAAGCGATCCGCCGGGGCCGCCGCACTGCGCAATAAGTTGACACTGTTCACTTGTAGAACTAAATGAAACGTACAGCGTTCATTAGAGGGCGCGGAGGTGGGTCCATGCACCGGGCTCTTCGGGCAATGCCGTTGGCCGTCGTCGGCCTTCTGGCTGCACTTGCTGCTCTTAGCGGCTCTGCCGCCGCACCGAAAGTGGCGCCGCCGGTTCCGGTCCGCGTCGCCGTTGTTGGACCGACGCCGACGGCCGGTGAAATCCGCGCCACCGGCACGCTGCTCTTCAAGCGCGAGATCACGCTGGGCTTCAAAGTCGCGGGCATCATCAAAGGCTTCAATGTCGACGCGGGCGACGCCGTGAGGGCGGGCGCGGTGCTGGCGCACCTCGACCCGACGGAAGTCGGCGCGCGCAGCCGCGACGGCCAAGCTCAATTGGACAACGCCGAAGCGAACCTGAAACGCCAGCAAGACCTGTTCGCGAAGGGCTTTGCCTCGCAAGCCCGTGTCGACGAAGCGAAAGCGGCCGTCGAGCGCGCCCGCGCCGCGCGCGACTCCAGCGCCTTCGACAGCGCCAAGGCTGAGCTGCGCGCGCCCGCCGATGGCGTTGTGCTCTCCCGCCTGGCCGAGCCGAACGAAGTCGTGGCCCCAGGCGCGCCGATCCTTCTGTTCGGCGACGCGAGCGGCGGGTTGGTCGTCGTGACGCCCGTGTCCGACACACAGATCACGCGCATTCGCGGCGGCGACAAGGCGACGATCAGCTTCGCGGGGCTTGCCTCGCTGAAGGCAGAGGTCGCGCGCCTTGCCGCCAAAGCCGATCAGCGCACCGGCGCCTTCGACGTGGAACTGAAGCTGACCGAGGTCGCAAGCGGCCTGCGCTCCGGCCTCGTCGGCGAAGCGCGTATCGTGCCCACGGTCAAAGACCGGATTTCCACGTACATGGCGATCCCCGCGATCGCGCTTCTCGAGGGGCGCGGCGACCGCGCGGCGGTCTTCATCGTCGACAACCAGAACCGGGCCCAACGCCGCAGCGTGCGCATCGGTGGCTTCGTCGATGACCTGGTCCTGATCGCCGAAGGTCTTGTCCGTGGCGAGCGCGTCGTCACCTCTGGCGCACCCTACTTGCGCAATGGTCAACCCGTCGTCGTTGTTGCGGACTCGCCGAAGCAGTCGTGAGCGAACTCAGCGCGTTCTTCGTCCGCAATTGGCAGTTCACGCTGGTCGTGTTCATCGGGCTCGCCGTTTGGGGCGCGAACGCGCTGCTCACGATCCCCCGCGCCGAAGACCCGGCATTTCCGATCCCCATCTACATCGT
>JAEUML010000296.1 GCA_016792785.1 Alphaproteobacteria bacterium | reverse complement strand
GGCAGCCAACCCAGCACGTATTCCGCCCCCACGATCGCAAGCGCGAACGCCTTGGCCGTCCGGTTGATCGTGGCCACGAACATGAGCCCGCCCGGTTTCAGCATCGAAGCGCAACTCTTCAGGAACAAATTCAGGTCCGCGACGTGCTCGATCACTTCCATGTTCAAGACGACGTCGAAGCGCTCTTGGGCCGCAGCCAGCGCCTCGGCGGTCGTCGCGCGGTAGTCGATCGCGAGCCCCATCTCGCCCGCGTGCGTCGCGGCGGTCTTGATGTTCTTCTCCGACGCATCCGCGCCCAACACGTCGAACCCAAGCCGCGCCATCGGCTCGCTCAAGAGCCCGCCCCCACAACCGATGTCGAGCAGGCGCAGACCCGCGAACGGCTTCACACCCTTCGGATCGCGCCCGAAATGCGCCGCAGCCTGATCGCGGATGTAGCCGAGCCGCACGGGGTTGAACTTGTGCAGGACCCCGAATTTCCCATGCGGATTCCACCACTCGGCGGCAAGAGCCGAAAAGCGCGCGACTTCCCCCGCGTCGACTGTGGATTGCGGCTGTGTGACGCCAGACACCGCCTCGCTGCTCCATGCGTTGCGTGACAAACTCTGAGCCTCTAACTATACCCCGCCGCTGACCAATCAACCCCTCAATCGACGGACCGAACGCCGCGCCACGTCCCATGCCCAAGCTCGTCATGAAGTTCGGGGGCACATCGGTTGCGGACCTCGAGCGCATCCGCAACGTCGCCAACAAGGTTAAGCGCGAGGTCGATCGCGGCTACCAGGTTGCGGTCGTCGTCTCCGCGATGGCCGGCGAAACGAACAAGATGGTCGCCTGGGCGCGCGAACTCTCGCCGCTGCACGATGCGCGCGAGTACGACACGGTCGTCTCGTCGGGCGAACAAGTGACGTCCGGCCTGCTCGCGATCGCGCTCCAGCACATCGGCGTGCAGGCCCGGTCGTGGCTCGGCTGGCAGATCCCGATCCGCACCAGCGGCCTGCACGGTTCGGCCGCGATCACCGAGATCGACGCGAAGGTGCTCAACGAGCGCTTGGCCCAGGGCCAAGTCGCCGTCATTGCGGGATTCCAGGGCATCGGTCCCGACAACCGCATCACCACGTTGGGCCGCGGCGGCTCTGACACCAGCGCGGTCGCGGTCGCGGCGGCGTTGAAGGCCGAGCGCTGCGACATCTACACAGACGTCGACGGCGTTTACACGACCGACCCGCGCATCACGCCCAAAGCGCAAAAGCTCGACAAGATCGCCTACGAGGAAATGCTCGAAATGGCCTCGCTTGGCGCCAAGGTCTTGCAGACGCGCTCGGTCGAATTGGCGATGATCCATCGCGTGCGCGTGCAGGTCCTGTCGAGCTTTGAGGATCTGCCCGGCACGCTCGTATGCGATGAGGACGAAATCGTGGAACAGCAACTCGTTTCAGGCATCGCCTACAGCCGCGACGAGGCGAAGATCACGCTGGTCAAAGTACCCGACAAGCCGGGCGTCGCGGCCGCCATCTTCGGGCCTTTGGCCGACGGCGGCATCAACGTCGACATGATCGTCCAGAACGTGTCGGAGGACGGCAAGTTCACCGACATGACGTTCACCGTCGGTCGCGCCGAATTCGAACGCGCTATTCACATCATCGAGCGTAATATCGGCGCGATCGGCTATCAGAAACTGCTGACCGACAAGAACGTGGCCAAGGTCTCCGTCATCGGCGTCGGCATGCGCACGCACGCGGGCGTCGCGCAGACGATGTTCAAGACCCTTGCCGAAAAGGGCATCAATATTCAGGTGATCTCGACGTCCGAGATCAAGATCAGCGTGCTGATCGCCGCCGAATTAACCGACACCGCGGTTCGTGCGCTTCACACCGCGTACGGATTGGATAAGTAATGGGGCCAAGGGGCCTCCCGACCGTTCGTTTCTGCCGCACGTAAGGAACGAGATGCCAGCCACTGCCGGCCCACGTCTGCTGTTGAAGCGGATGCACGACATCATGGTCGAGCGCATCTCGCCACAACTGCGTCTGGACAAAATCGTGCAGCTGATCGCCTCGAACATGGTGGCCGAGGTCTGCTCGATCTATCTGGCCAAACCGGGCGGCTGGCTCGAGCTCTTCGCGACTGAGGGTTTGAACAAGGCGGCCGTCCACAAGACCCGCCTCAAGATGGGCGAAGGTATCGTCGGCGACGTCGCGTTGAACGGCCGGCCGCTGAACCTGTCCGACGCGCCCGCGCACCCGAGCTTCTCCTACCGGCCCGAAACCGGCGAAGACCCATACCAGTCGATGTTGGGCGTGCCCATTCTGCGCGGGCCTCGCGCGGTGGGCGTCGTTGCGGTGCAAAACCGCACGCACCGTCACTACGGCGAGGAAGAAGTCGAAGCGCTGCAAACGATCGCGATGGTGCTCGCCGAAATGGTCGTGTCGGGTTCGCTCGTCGACCTCGGCGAAATCGACGCGGGGCCTAAGCGCGACCGGCCGTGGCGGGGTCAAGGCGTTCCGTTCTGCGAGGGTATCGCGATGGGCCGCGCCGTCTTGCACGAGCCCCGGGTCAAGGTCGAGAAACTCATCGCCGACGACGTCGTGGTCGAGCGTCAGCGCCTCGACGCCGCGATCGCCGAGTTGCGCGACTCGCTCGATGCGATGCTGGCGAGCGAAGACACCGTCATCACCGGCGAAACACGCGACGTGCTCGAAGCCTACCGCATGTTCGCCCACGATCGCGGTTGGCTGACGAAGCTGCGCGAAGCGGTGGCGAGCGGCCTGACCGCCGAAGCCGCGGTGGAGCGCGTGCAGAACGACACGCGCGCCCGCATGGCGCGCCTGATCGATCCCCTGATCAAGGAACGCCTGCACGACCTGGATGATCTGGCCAATCGGTTGCTGCGCCATTTGACGGGCAAGGCCGACACCTCCGCACACGAGGCGCTGCCAGCCGACACGTTGCTGTTTGCCCGCACGATGGGTCCGGCCGAACTGCTCGACTACGACCGCACGAAGCTCCGCGGCCTGGTGCTCGAGGAAGGCTCGCCCACGAGCCACGTCGCGATCGTCGCCCGCGCGCTCGACATCCCCGTCGTCGGCCGCATCGAAAACGTGCTCGAACAGGTCGAGGCCGGTGATTGGGTCATCGCTGACGGCGACACGGCCGAGATCCACATCCGTCCCGCCCACGACGTGCGCGAGGCCTACCGCCACAAGCTCGCGCTGCGCGCCCAGCGCCAGGCAGCCTTCGCCGCCATGCGCACGCAACCATCGATCACCAAGGACGGCGAGCGCGTGCGCCTGTTGATGAACGCAGGCCTGCTCGCCGATCTGCCGCATCTGGAAGAAACGGGCGCGGAGGGCATCGGCCTGTTCCGCACAGAGTTGCACTTCATGATTTCAAGCACGATGCCGCGCTTGAAGAACCTGGTCGATCTCTACACCGCCGTGCTCGACGGCGCCGCCGGCAAGCCTGTGGTGTTCCGCACGCTCGACCTCGGCGGCGACAAGGTGCTGCCCTATGCGCGCCCGCTGCCGGAGGAAAACCCGGCCATGGGCTGGCGCGCGATCCGCATGACGCTCGATCGCCCAGCCTTGCTGCGCTACCAGATCCGCGCGCTGCTGAAGGCGGCGACCGGGCGCGACATCGACCTGATGTTCCCGATGGTCGCCGAGGTGGCGGAGTTCCGCGCCGCCCGCGCCCTGGTCGACCGCGAGCTCGAGCGCATCGCCCAAATGAAGGCCGACCCGCCGCGCAAGGTCCGGGTCGGAACCATGCTCGAGGTCCCGGCACTCGCCTTCCAGCTTCCGGCGTTGCTGTCGTCGGTCGACTTCATTTCGGTAGGCTCGAACGACCTGATGCAGTTCTTCTTTGCGAGCGACCGGGGCAACCCGCGGCTCGGCGGACGGTACGACCTGCTCAGCCCGCCTATGCTTAATTTCCTTAAAGGAATTGTCGACGCATCGCGTGCCCGCGGCGTGCCCGTGACGCTGTGCGGCGAAATGGCGGGCCGGCCGTTGGAGGCGATGGCCTTGATTGGCCTCGGTTTCCGATCGCTCTCGATGGCGCCGGCCTCGATCGGCCCGGTCAAGCAAATGCTCCTTGCACTGAACACCGGCAAGCTCGCGTCCTCGATGTCCGACCTCTACGACCGCTCCGAACACTCGCTTCGGGAGCAATTGAAGCAACTTGCAATCAACGAGCGCGTCCCGGTTTGACGCCAAGAAATCGCGCGTCGGCGTTTGCCTGGAGGGACATGTTTTGCAATATTTAACGGCTATTGGACTAAGGTGTCGGCTATAAGACGCTGACGCTGTTGGGATTTGTTCGTAACGCGCGTCGGTCCATCCAAGGGGATGCGTGGGGACGAAAAGACGCACGATGAGCAACGTGTCGCAATTGCAAGAGGCGATCGAGCGCAAAGAGCGGCGCCGTCTCCATCTGCGCGAAGTCGAAGCAGACGCCGATCAATCCCCCGAAACACCGCCGAAAGAAACGCTGGGCCAATTCCTGCGCCAAGCGCGCATCGCGCGCGGCGAAGAACTTGCGGCGATCGCAGCCAAGCTCAAGATGCGTTCGGACCAACTCGCCGCGATCGAATCCGACGACTACGAAAAACTTCCGGGCCGCGCCTACGCCGTCGGCTTCGTGCGCACCTATGCGCGCTATCTCGGCCTCGACGCCAATGAGACGGTCCAGCGCTTCAAGGACGAAAGCGCCGCGACCGAAGGCGCCAAGCCCGTTGAACTCGTGTTCCCCGAAGCGGTCGATGAGCCGCGCATGCTGCCCAACGGTTCGATTCTGATTTGGGCGATGCTGATCGCGATGCTGATCTACGGCATTTCGTACCTGACGATGCCGAGCCGCAAGTCGGCGACGACCGCGAAGGCGGACATTCCCGCCGTCATCATCGAAGAGCCGTCGGCTGCGGTCGCGAAACCGGAAATCTCGGTCACGGAAGCGTGGCGCCCGGTCTCGACCGAGCCGCCCGTGACCTACGTCAATGGTACGCAAGTGCTGCCTGCGGCCGACGCGCCCGAAGCGAGCGGCCTTCTGGCCGGCGACGCGGCGCCCGTTCTCACCTTCGCCATCGCGCAAGTGGGAGATGTCGCAGTCGATTCGGCAGCGTCTGCGCCAACACCCGCAGCGGGCGCTTCGCGCATCACGTTGAAAGCGCTGGAGCCGACCTACATCCAGATCAAGGATACGCAGCTGCGCGGCAAAAGCGCGGTCTTGCTGTCGCGCGTGCTGAACGCGGGCGAATCATTTCAGGCGCCTGACCGCGCCGGTCTCGTTATGCAGACGGGAAATGCCGGCGGTCTTCACGTTGAAGTAGATGGTCGCGCGCTCGGTGTTTTGGGCAAGAGCGGCGAAGTGATCACACGTATCCCCGTCGACCCGTCTTATTTCCTCGAACGACTCGCCACGACGCAATAATCGCGTGTGCGTGCTTGACCCTTAAGGCTCAGGCGAACACCCTCGTGCTTGAGAAGTGATTCGCGTTTGTTTGTGCGAATCGCTGGGGCACTTTTCATATTCCCGAGGGGCTCATGTCGAACGCAGAACTTGCGGAACAAAATCCCGTAACCAAGCCGCGTGCAGGCCGTCCGCGCAGTGTGGAATCGCGCCGCGCCATCATTCAATCGGCGATGCACATTCTTCAGAACGACGGCTATGCCGCTCTGAACATTGAAGCAATTGCCGCCCGCGCCGGCGTGTCGAAGCAGACGATTTACCGCTGGTGGTCGTCGGCGGCCTTCATCGTTCTCGAAGCGCTGCTGTCCGACATGCCTTCGCAAGAGGGGCTCGTCCCGGACACCGGTTCGCTGAAAGGCGACCTGCTCGAACTCGTCCGCCCGACCGTTCGCGCGCTGAGCCAGCGCCGCGGCCCGGTCTACAAGGCCTTGATCGCCGAAGCGCAGGCCGATCCGCGCTTCTCTGAGGCCTTCCGCACCCAACTCATGGCCGCGCACCGCGAAATCGTGCGCGCCGTGATCGCCCGTGCTCAGCTGCGCGGCGAAACGCCGTTCGAAGTGGACGCCGATCTCGCCGCTGACCTGGTTTACGGCCCGATCCTCTATCGTCTTCTGAACGGTCACGCCGAACTCGATGAAACATTTGCGTTCGACCTGATCGACGCGGTTGTCTCGGCGCTGCGTTACCGCGAAGCCGGCACGAAGCGCGCCGCCGAAGCGGCAGAGTAGGGCGCGGCTCTTAAGTCACGTCGCGCCCTTCGGGCACGATGTAGATCACGTGACCAAGCTCGTCTTTCACGGGCGTGAGCGAGATGTCGATCTTGCGCACGTCGCCCTCGCCCCGGCGAAGGTCCGCTGTGTAGCGTACGCGCTCGCCGCGCGCCGCCTGCGCAATCGCCCCTTTCAACCGCTGACGTGCGCTGTCGTCCGGTTCCAGGTCGCTACCCGCCCACGGCAAGTCCCATAGCGGCAGACCGATCAACTGCGACTGGCCCTCCGTCATCAGCCGCCCCGCGCGATTGATCTCCAGCACCGTACCGTCGGGCGCGAGCAGCCCCATCGCCTCGAACGCATGGTCGAAGATGGCGCGGAACCGGCGCTCGCTCTCGCGCAGCTTCTCCTCCTGGCGCTTGCGCTGCGTGATGTCCCGCAGATGCGCCGTGTAGGTTAAGGCCCCACCAACCGAGACCTTCGTGATCGCGACTTCGAGCGGGAACTCCTCGCCGTCCTTGCGCAAGCCCACGACATGCCCGCGCTCGTTCATCTGGCGCGAGGCGACTTTGCCCGCGCCGAAACGCGCCACCTCCTCGCGATGGCGATAGCGATAGCGCTCGGGCAACAGAGTCGAGAGCTGCCGCCCCAAAACCTCTTCCGCGCGATAGCCGAAAATCTGTTCGGCCTTCAAATTGAAGAACGTGACGGTCTGCGTCGCGTCGGTCGAAACGATCCCGTCCTCGGCGATCTGCAGGATGCGTGAGGCTTTCAGGTGCGCTTCCTTGAACGCCGCCTGTTCCTGGCGCCGCGCCGTATTGTCGCGCACCGTGATCAGATAGCGCCGCTCGCCTTCGATCTTGCGCTCGACCACGCGCACGTCGACGGGCATCTGCTTGCCCGCCTTCGTCTGCGCGATCAAATCGAGAAAACGCGACTGCGTCTCGTCCGGCTCATGCGCCCAGCGCTCCAGCCACTTCATCGCATCCGCGCGTCGGTCCGGTTGCTGCGGCACCAGCATCGCGATGTTGCGCCCGACGACCTCGGCCTGCGTGTAGCCGAGCAAGCGCTCACACGCCGCATTGAAGTACGTGATCGTGCCGTCCGGCGTCACCGCGACGATCGCCTCAGGCACGCCGTCGACCAGCGCCTTGAAAAAACCGGGGGAAGCCTCGATCCGATCGCGGGTCAGGTTTGTCATGGGGTGCGCGCGCTCATCCCTGAAATGAAAGAAACCGCCGGACCGGTCGGAGGGAACGACCAGCCCGGCAGTTGTCGTCGAAGCCCTTACTCTGCCGCGGCTTCGATGTTCGGTGCGCCGCCCTCCATCTGGTGGAGGATGCGCATGTCTTCGGAGACCTTGATCCCGGCCTCTTCGTATTTCTTGCGCACGCGCGGCGTGATCAAGCCGACGCGGGCGATGGCGGGCAGCATCAGATCGTCGAGCGAATGGATCTGCCCGGGCGGCAGTTGCGTCATGACGCCCATGTCGGCGGCCTCCTCAAGACCCTTGAAGAAGTCGTCGGGATCGATCTCGGAATTCTTCAACACCTCCAAAAAGCCGGGGTCCGCGCGGCTGGCCAGCGTCTGGCCGCCGCCGACCTGCGTGCCCTGCACAATGAGATAGATCGCGTTGAACGCGAAGTCGGCGAGTTCCTCGCGCGCCGCCTCGTCGAGCTTCTTGATGACGGGCCCCAAGAACACATGCCCGAACGACACATGCCGTGACTCGTCGCGCATGACGTTGAACGTCAACTGCTTGAGCAGCGGGCACTGGGTCGCGTGGTACATGTTGTTGAACGCGCCGAGCGCCAGCCCCTCGACGATCATGTTCATGCCGATCATGACCTTCTCGTACCGGTCGGACTTCAGCGTCGCGTCGATCAGCATCTTCAGCCACGGTGTCATCGGATAGACCATGGCGATCTTTTCGCAGTACTTCGCATAGACCTCGACGTGCCGCGCCTCGTCCATCGTCTGCGTCGCCGCATAGAGCTTCGCGTTCGTGTCGGGGACGGAGTGCGTCACGCAAGCCGCCGTCATCAGCGCGCCCTGCTCGCCGTGCAGGAACTGCGAGAGCAGCTGCGCCGTCGAGTGCGCGGTGAACGTCTCGCGCTGCGACTTCGAGAGTTTGTTGAAGAACGGCATCTTGTGGTACACGGACGAACGGTCCGCGATCAGCGGGCTCGACGGGTCGACCTTCGTGTCCCAGGGCAGCGTTTCGTCAGCATCCCACTGGTTCTGCTTCGCGCGCTTGTAGAGATCTTCGACCTTGCCCTTGCCGAACAGGTAGTCGAACGACCACGCGATATCCATCGGATTGCGGTAGAGATCGTCGGGCGTCATGGTCACTTCCCATTTGCCCTTCTTCACCACTCTGCCGGTCGCTTGTGCAGCCATTGTCTTCCTCCGTCGATGCAGGTTACGGACGGAAGGATGACGCAGGCGTCAGAATTCCGGTTTGACTCAGATCAAAACTCCGCCGATGTGATCGCCTGCGACTGAAACTCAGTACTGCCGCGCCGGTGTGCGGACGACGAGCCCTTCGAGCGCGGGCGACACCTTGATCTGGCAGGCCAGGCGGCTGTTGTCCTTCACGTCGAATGCGAAGTCGAGCATGTCGCGCTCGAGCTCGTTCATCGGCGCGAGCTTCTCCATCCAACCGTTCTCGACATAGACGTGGCACGTCGCGCAAGCGCACGCGCCGCCGCAGTCGCCGTCGATTCCGGGGACGGTGTAGCGCACGGCCCCCTCCATCACCGACAGTCCGTCCGGCACGTCCACGACGTGCTCGGTGCCCTCGTTCTCGATATATGTGATCTTGGTCATGACGCAGGCGTCATGAATAACCCGCGGGCAGCGGCCTGGACGTTGATTTGGGTCAACGCTTAGACGGCGACAGCGTGCCGCGCGGGGTGGGGCGCCAGATACGCGTCGAATACCGCACACACCAGGCGCACGGCGGCGCGCATCCCTTCGGGCACCGCCACCCGTTGGCCCTCGACGACGACGCACCCGTCGGCCGCGAGTGGCGCCAGCGCCTCGACCTCCGCGGCGAAAGCGTTGACCGGGAGCCCGTGCGCGACCGCGATCTTGCCCACATCGACCGATAGATCGCACATGAGCCGTTCGATGATCGCGCGCCGCACCCGGTCGTCGTCGCTGAGCGCCCGTCCCCGCGCCGTGGCGAGCGCCCCCGCCGCGATCCGCGCGCGAAAGCCGGGCGCGTCCGTCGTATTCTGCGCATAACCTTGCGGCAAAGACGAAATCGCCGAAACGCCGAGACCGATCAGCGAGTCCGCGTGGTCGGTCGTGTAACCCTGGAAGTTCCGCCGCAACCGCCCGGCGCGCTGCGCTACAGCGAGCGGATCGCCGGCGAGCGCGAAGTGATCGAGGCCGATCGGCACATAGCCGGCGCCGACGAGCGCTTCGTTCGCGACGTCGTATTGGCGCAACCGCTCCTCGGCACAAGGCAGCGAAGCGCCATTGATCAAGCCCTGATGCCGCTTCATCTCCGGCACATGCGCATATCCGAACACGGCCAGCCTCTGCGGCTTTAGCGTGACGGCCGCGTCCACGGTCCGCCGCACGTCGTCCACGCTTTGATGCGGCAGTCCGTACATGAGATCGATGTTCAGCGCGACGATCCCCGCGTCGCGAAGCCGCTCCACCGCCTCGCGCGTTACGCTCCACGGTTGCCAGCGATTGACCGCGCGTTGAACCATCGGATTGACGTCTTGCACGCCGATGCTCGCGCGCGTGACACCCGCCTTCGCGAACGCCGCGACCGTTGGCCCTTGAAGCCCGCGCGGATCGATCTCGACTGCGAACGCCGCGCCCGGTACGACGTCAAAGCGCTCATGCACGCGATGTGTGATGCGCGCGATGTCGTCCGGCCGCAGGATCGTGGGTGAGCCGCCGCCGAAGTGGATGTGCCCGACGCTGTGCCGCGCCCCCATCGCGTTCGCGACAAGATCGAACTCGCGCATCAGGTCGTCGACATAGGCCGCGACCGGCCCGTAGGAATTCACAACGCGCGTGTGGCACCCGCAGAACCAACACAGGCTGTCGCAAAACGGAATGTGGAAGTAGAGCGAAAGCGGCTGGCCGGCCGGAAGATCGCCGAGCCACGTGCCAAACGTCGTGCCGTCCACGCCGGCATTGAAATGTGGCGCGGTCGGATAGCTCGTATACCGTGGCACCCGCGCAGCAAGAAGTTCGGATCGAAGTCTCATGGGTCGAGACGATGGACCGCTCGCCCAGCGTCCCGCCTTGATCTGGCGCAAGTCGTCTACGCCGCGAGCAAGCCCCGTTCTACGAGAGCCGAACGATAGCCGTCGAACAGCCGCACAAGCTCGCTGACGTCGGCCTCGCCGATCGTCTCGCCGTCGGAGGCGCGCGCTTCAAGCGCGGCCGCTCGCTTGGACAGGGCGGCGGCGCCTGCCATCGCGCTTGCGCTCTTGAGTGAGTGCGCAACGCGCGTCGCTTCCCGCGAGCTGTCGGCAGTGCGAATGGCCGCAGCGAACTGGGCCAGCTGCGACTGCGTCGTCTCGACGTATGTGTCGATCAGCAACTTGAGCATCTCATCGCCCGACGCCGCTTGGAACGTGTCCAGCGTCGGCCAGTCGACGACCGGCACCTCGACCGCAGACACGCCTGCCTCGCGATAGCTCGCATTCTCCGTCCCCGCCAGCGCATCACCGATCGCAACAATCAGCTCCTCGCGGCGGAACGGCTTGCCCAAATGTCCGTTCATGCCGGCAGCCCGGCACTTGCGCACATCGTCGGCGAAGGCGTTTGCCGTCAACGCGACGATCGGAACTCTGGCCCGCGCGCCCGGCAGTGAGCGGATCGCTCGCGTCGCTTCAAGCCCGTCCATTTCCGGCATATGCACGTCCATGAGAACGATGTCGTAGTCGAGGCGCCGGACGGCTTCGATCGCTTCGAACCCGTTGCCGGCGACGTCCGGCGTAATGCCGAACTTCGCAAGCACGGCCTTCGCGACGAGCAGGTTCGTCGCGTTGTCTTCGGCGATCAAAAGCCTGAGCGGCCGGCCCAACGCCTTGACGCGCTGCATAGCCTCTGCGACCGCGACATCTGCAGCCCCGCGCAACGCCGTGGCGACATCGTCGGCCGACGCGGCCACAACCGGAATCTCGAACCAGAATGTCGAACCGACGCCGACCGTGCTTTCCACACCGGCGCGGCCGCCCAAGAGCTCGGCGAGCCGCTTGGAAATCGCAAGGCCCAGTCCCGTGCCGCCGAACCGGCGCGCAATGGACGAGTCGGCCTGCTGAAAGCGGTTGAACAGAAGATGCAGCCGGTCGGCCGGAACGCCGACGCCGGTATCTTGCACCGAAATCCTGAGCGCGCCGTTGTGGCCCCAGGCAACCGAAAGACGGATCGTACCGCGCTCGGTGAATTTCGCCGCGTTGCCCAGAAAGTTGAGCACGATCTGGCGAATGCGCCCGGGATCGCTGCGCACATGGCGCGGCACGTCGGGCGCATAGTCGAGTTCGAGCGTCACGGGCTTGGCGTTCGTCCTCGGCGTTACGATCTCGATCGCATACCGCAACAAATCTCGCAGATCGAAGGCGACCGTCTCGATCTGCATCGCGCCGGCTTCCAGCTTCGAGAAGTCGAGAATGTCGTTCAGGATTCGCAGCAGCGTTTCCGCCGACTCGCGGATCGTCGTCGCCGATCGCCGTTGCTCGGCCGACAAATCGCTGTCGAGCAGTACGCCCGACATGCCCAGAACCCCGTTCATCGGCGTGCGGATTTCATGGCTCATCATCGCCAGGAATTCGGACTTCGCCGTGCTCGCGATGTTGGCCTCGACGAGGGAAGCCTCCAAGCGCGCCGTCAATGCCTCGGTTTGCGCCAGATGCGCGGCGCGCTCGGCCTCGTGACGCTTGAACTCCGCGGCGATCTTGTGCCCGTAGATCATCACGCCAAGCACCATCACGGCGATCAGCCCGCCGAAGAGATACTCGAACGTGCCCAGGAACGCCGCGTCGTTGACCTGGCCGTGGAAGTGGCTGCGCTGAATCTCGCGAACCGACTGTGCCGTGTCGGCGATGGCCGCGCTGACGGCGGCGAACGTCCGGTCCATGGTCGCCATGCGCCGGCCCGCCGCCTCGGGGTTGTTGGCTCCGAAATAGGCGAAGATGCGTTGCGATTCCTCGATCATCTGCTTCATCGAGCTGTCGATGCGATCGACGCCGCGCGTCAGCGTTTTGCGGTTTGTGTCGTCGATGCGATCCAAAGAGAGACGGAACGCGGCCATCAACCGGTTGAATTCGACGAGCGCGGTCGCCTGACGCGCCGTCTCCTCTGCGACATCGTGCGAATCGAAGACGTCGTTGCCTGGCGCATTTACCGCGCCGGCGGCGCGCCCCAAGTCGGACAGATCGCCGAGCCTCTCGGCCCATTCCTGATTGATCTCGACCGACGAGCGAAAGATGCCCATGACCTGATGGCCGAGATAGAGGCTGCCGCTGATCGCGACGAGATCGAAGGCAGCCAGCAAATAGTAGACGAGATGCCAACGAACCGGCCGGCGAGTGGGTCCCGTGCCTGCGACGGCTGTTTTTTGAGACATTTGTAGGGTAGCACCGATGATCAGCCCAAACACTCTATGGGCATCGGCGTAAACTCGGCGTGAAGGTTGATGGCGTCGACACGAAGATTCGGTGACAGAGACGTCGCGCGAGATCCTTGGAGTTCTTAACGGCCGGTCACCTTCGTAACCGCGGCATTAGGCTTCCTTGTAGATGCGTTTTTAAGTCGAAGCAGCGAGGCTGTACCAGGGGCAAGCCGAGGGTTCGATGCCGCACGTTCTCGTTTGCGACGACGACAAACTGTTCGCCGCTTTGATGCGCCGCGCATTGCAGCAGCGCGGCCACGACGTCACGGTCGCCGAAGACGCAAAGTCGGCGCGCGAAGCGTTGGCCGCGGGCGCGTTCGACGTATTCGTGTGCGACATCGTCCTGCCCGACGAGAACGGGCTGCACGTACTCCGCGATGCGCGCGCGGCCCATCCGGCGATGACGCTTATCGCGGCGTCCGGAGGCAAATCCGACGGCCGCAGCGTTCACATCGATGTGTTGCATTTGGCCGAGACGTTGGGCGCCGACGCCGTGGTGAAGAAGCCGTTCGAGCTCTCGAGCTTTGTGGCGACGGTCGAAGGCGCCCTGGCGAAACGGCGCCTATCGCAACGCGCCGGCTGAGTCCGCAGGCCGCCGCCATCATGAAAGTATGAGTGCCGCCGAAAGCGGTGTAAGGTGCCGGCCACATGACAAGCACGCCGGTCTCCACCGTCCTCGACTACTGGTTCGCCCCGCCCGGCGATCCGGAACACAACCGCACCCGCGCCGTCTGGTTCAAGAAAGATGACGCGTTCGACGCACAGATTCGCGAACGTTTCGGCCCGCTCATCGAAAGCGCGTTCAGCGGTGCGCTCGACGCGTGGGACGCAACCGTCGAAGGCGCGCTGGCGAAGATCGTCGTGCTCGACCAATTTACGCGCAACGCCTTTCGTGGCACCGCGCGTTCCTTCGCGGGCGACGCGCGCGCTCTAGCCGCAGCGCGCCGCCTCGTCGCGAATGGCCAGGATCGCACGCTGCCGGGCGTCCGGCGCCAATTCGTCTATCTGCCGTTCGAGCATGCCGAGGACTTGGCGACACAAGAGGAATCGATGCGCCTGTTCCGGACCCTCGCCGCGGACGAGCCGTCGCTCGCCGACCTCGTCACCTGGGCCGAGCGGCATCATGCGGTCATCGCCCGCTTCGGCCGCTTCCCACACCGCAACGAACTCTTGGGGCGCGCCTCGACCCCGGAGGAGGTCGCCTTCTTGGGCGAACCCAATTCGCGTTTCTAAGGCGCTCATTGCGTCTTTCAGCGTTTCCTAACCACGTGCGCCGCAGTCGCGCGTAGGCTCGGATAAACGCGTGTTTCCAGCGACTTAACCGGCCCGGCGTAATCTGAACTGAACGCAAGCGGCTGAACCGAACCCGTCACGTGCAGAACGCCACCGACCAATCCGAGCATCTGCCCGGCGGCAAGATCCTGCTGCCGCTGATGCGCTTCGAGAGCCCGAAGATCGAACGGGCCTTCGTCGCGCAGTGGCTGCGCGACACGCGCCGCGCCCGCATGATCTGGCTTGTCGTCGGGCTGCTCTACTACACCTCCGGCTCTCTAGTCGGCATCGTCAGCGACTTTCTGAGCGGCACCGAACTCGCGGCGCGCATCGCCGCGAACGCGGCCTATTTCGTCATGATCGTGCACGCGTGGTATCGCCCCCCCGAGACCGACTTCAACTTCGAACGTCGGTTCGTGTTTTATGCACTGCTCGGCGGTGTGCTGGCGGTCGCCGCGATGGATTCACAGCGCGCGCAATACGAATATCACTTTTACGACTTCTTCCTGATCAACCTCTACGCCTACTTCGTGATCGGCGTGCGCATGCGCTACTCTGTGGCGACGGCACTGACGCTCTGCGTCGTGTGGTTCGCCAGGGTCACGCTGGACGGCGGGTATCCGAACGAAGAGTTGGCCGTGCTCGTCGTGCTCGTGGCCTTGACGAATGCGATGGCGACGTTTGCCTGCTACGAACGCGAACTGTTCATTCGCCGGAACTTCCGCGCCAAGCTCGGCTCGGAGAAGGAGAGAAACGAGCAGGCCAAGATCGCACAAACGGCGGTCGCCGCCGAAACCCGGATTCAGAAGATACTGCGCTCCGTGTTTGCGACGGCGCCGGGCGGCATGGTCGTCCAGTCCCACGATGACGGCGGGCTGATTTGGAACACGCAGTTCGTGCGCATGTTCGGGGTGGCGGAGGACCAGAACGACAGCGGTCTCGTGTCGAAGAAGCGTGCCGGCGCGATCGTGGCGATGCAACAAAGTCTGATCGCGCTCGCCTCGGATCAGGGGCTTGAAGTCCGCCGCCGCACGACTGCCGGCGGCAGCGGTCAGGACATTGCCTGGCTCGAACGCGAAGTGCGGCTTGACGACGGCCGTTGGCTTGAAATGCTGACGATGCCCATCGCCGGCATCGGGATACTCTCGATCTACCGCGACGTGACCGAGCGCAAGCACCGCGAGCTGGAACTGCAAGACAGCCGCGAGCGGCTACAGACGCAAGCGGTCGAACTCGACCGCGCCCGCCAAGCCGCGGAGGCGGCGAGCCTCGCCAAATCCGAATTCCTGGCGATGATGAGCCACGAAATCCGCACGCCCATGAACGGCGTGCTCGGTATGTCGAACGTACTCCTCGACGGTGAATTGTCCGGGGAACAGCGTCATTGCGCGCTGACGATCCGCGAGTCGGCCGAAAGCCTGCTCGCCATCATCAACGACGTTCTCGATCTGTCGAAGCTCGACGCGCACGCGGTGGAGGTCGAATCGGCGCCCTTCGACCTGCATCAGCTGTTGAACGGCGCGGTGCAAATCGTCGAGCCCCGGGCCGAGGCGAAGTCGATCGCCATCGAGGTCGACCTTCTGCCGGACCTGCCGCGGTACATCTCGTCGGATGCGGGCCGCATTCGTCAAATTCTGCTGAACCTGCTTTCGAACGCGGTGAAATTCACGGATCAGGGCGGCGTCGTGCTGCGCGCGGCGGGCGCCGCGGGTGACGACGGCGCCCTCACGCTCAGGTTCGATGTGACGGACACCGGCATCGGCATTACCGAGGAGCAACTGGCGCGGCTGTTCAAGAGCTTCAGCCAGGGCGACGCGTCGATTTCGCGCCGGTACGGCGGAACCGGTTTGGGCCTTACGATCTCCCGCAAGCTCGCCGAACGCCTGGGCGGAACGATCGGCGTGGCAAGCGCCCCCGGCAAAGGCTCCACCTTCTGGTTCGAGATCCCAGCGAAGTCTGCAAGCGAGGAAGAGGTTCGCGCTGTCGAACGCACATCCGATGCGGCGGATTACGAAGAGGCCTTGGCCGCGATCGCGGCATTTGGCCGGCCGATACGCGTTCTCTTGGCCGAGGACAACGCGACGAACCAACTCGTGGCGCGCTCGGTGTTGGGCAAACTCAACGTCACGCTCGACGTCGCAGGCAATGGCATGGAAGCTGTGGCAGCGGTCAAGCGCGCGGACCACGACGTCGTGCTCATGGACCTGCGCATGCCCGAGATGGACGGGCTCACCGCGACACGCGCGATCCGCGCCATGACGGGCCCGAAGTCGCACGTGCCGATCGTCGCACTCACCGCAAACGCATTCGCAAGCGACGTCGATGCCTGCCGCGCTGCCGGCATGAACGGGCACGTGAGCAAACCGTTCCGCCGCGAGGAGTTGGTGGTGGCCCTGGCGGACGCGCTCGGCGGCAAGTCGAGCTTCCGCCAACCGGCGGTGACGGCGTCGGCCGCGCCGGCCGACCACATGCCGGCCGTCGACTGGAACGTCATCGAGCGCTTCCGCGCCGACGCCGGCGAAGACACGCTACGCCTGTTGATCGATACGTTCTTGAGCGACACCAGCGCGAAGCTGCGCGACCTCGCCGCACTCGCCAAACGCGGCGAACCGCACGACGATGCCGTGCGTCTCGCACACGCCTTGAAGAGCGCGGGCGCCATGGCCGGCGCCATCGCGCTGTCGAAAGTGGCGGCGCTGGTCGAAAGCAGATTGGCCGCCGGCCAAGCCGTGCTCGACCCCGCCGAAGCCCGTTCGATGAGCATCCATTTCGAAGACTACCGCAGCGCCCTCATCGCCAAAGGCCTCGCCGCCTGAAGCCCGTTGCGCCCGCCTTGTCGCTCACGCCAACACCGCCTCGACCGGACGGCGAGGCGACATCGGCATCGTCGGACCGTAGCCGAAACGCATGACGAGGTTGGGCCGCCTGCCGGGCAGACCGACGAGCGCGGCGAGGTCCGGCCGCAGTTTCGAAACCTCGGTCGGCTGGTTCAAGAAGGCTTGCTTCATCCCGAGCGCTGTCGCCTGCAGCGCGAACCGCTGACACGCTTGACCGGCGCGCACCCAATGCGCGCGGTCGGACTGCGCCGCCACGAAGACAGCGATGCCGGCGGACGAACGCATCTGGCGCACGATTTTGTCGTTCTCCGCCTGTGTTTGGAACGCCATGTCGAACATGATGGGTCCAAGCCAGGCTGGCAGCGTCGGGTTGCCGCTGCAGCCGCCGTAGAGACCGTCGCCCGCTGCCAATGCGTCGCGCGGATTGAAGCGGATCCACTGCTTCAACTCGCGCACGAACGCGGCGTCGGCCAGCTGAGCGGTATTTCCGGCGACGATGAGATCGCGCATGCGGTCAAGCTGCGGCCGATCCGTAATGAGCACCACGTCGACGCCAGGCACCGACGCCGCAGCCGCAAGCGCGCTCACATCCGCCGCACGCGCGGCGTTGCCGTCGTACTCCATACGCGTGCACTGGCGCCGCGGAATCGCGTCGTACAGCGCCGACGGCGTGCTCGCGCCGGATGAGAACTCGAACACGACGGCGCCGTCGCCCGCATCGTCGAAGCGCGTCGCGCCGGGCCTTCCCGTTGCCGCGGCGGCGATCGACAGATTCTCCGCAGCGCAGCCGAGGCTCGCGTAAAGATGATGATCGTCGGGATCGACCACAGGCGTTCGCCGCGTGAAGTCGGGCAGAATGTCGATCCGGCCGTCCGTCAGACGAAAGCGCCACGGCTGCGTGTTGTGGCCGTTGGCGGCAAGCGTCGCGAAACGCACGAGCTCTTTCAGGTCAGGGTCCGTCCCGAGCGCCGCGCGCGACGCGGCCATCGACGCGGCGTAACCCTCGCTGGATCCCGTTTGAAGAAAGCTGAGCGACACTGCACCCGTGCCGGCAAGGAGAACGCCGCCCCCACCAAGGAGGATCATGCGTCTGTTGAGGGCCATGTTGAAAATCCTCCGTGCGTGCCAATCTCTCGTACCAGTGCAAGTCGGTCGTTGACCTGCATCAAGCTTCCGCGCCGGACCCACACGCTAGTGCGGCCGCAACAAGGGAGGGTGAGATGGCCGTGTCACTTCGCGCCGGCGTCGCCTACTTCGCGCTGGTCTTCGCGATCGGGTTTGTGCTGGGCACGATCCGCGTGTTGGTCGTCATCCCGCGTTTCGGCGACACGAACGCCGTGCTGATCGAGTTGCCCGTCATGCTCGCGCTGTCGTGGATGGCGTGTGCCTGGATCGTGCGCCGCTTTGCCGTGCCGCCGCGCGCGGCCGAGCGCCTGATGATGGGCGCGCTCGCCTTCGCGCTGCTGATGCTAGGCGAGGTGGCGGTTTCCGTGTTCGGCTTCGGCCGGACGGTGGCCGGACATCTCGCGACGTACCAAACGCCGGGCGCGCAACTCGGCCTCGCCGCACAAGTCGCATTCGCGCTCTTTCCGTGGGTGCAGCGCCTGCTCGCGCGTTGAGCACCTACCGCCGCGCCGCCCCGGTCGCGAGCCAGCGCGCGCACTCCTCGCCGAGTTCTTTCATCGCCCGCGTGTCATAGGCAGAGATGTCGGCCTTCGTCAGCGTGTCCCGCCAACGGCCGTTCTCGCCCTTGTTGATGAAGACTTGCGCGCCCGCATCCCAGAACGCGCCGCCCAACGGCACGCTCTTCGTGGCGTTCGCTTTCATCCAATCGAACGAGCAGTACTCGAGGATCTTCGGCCATTTCGCTTCGTCGACCGTGATGTCGAGGAACTTCGCCATCGCGCGCATCTCGCCCGCCATGTCGCGCTTCAAATCCTCGTAGTGCACGAACATCAGATTCGGCAGACCGCGGATCGCCCACCAGCTGCGCACGTTCTTCCAGAACGGCCAAAACGGATGCCCGTCACGCATGAGCCAATCGACGAAGTAACGGCGAATGTCGGCCGGCGGCGGCTCGATCGGCGGCCCGACGCGGCCCGGCGTGTCGTTCAGCGCCTGATACCACAGCGCGTTCGCGTTGACGTGGTGATTGTACATGCTCCACACCACGTCGCGTCCGTCGCGCCCGATATAGATGTACTTCGCACGCGGGCTATAGACGAGCGCGTCGACCGGCAGATGCGTCTTCAGGAAACGCCGGTGCGTCTGCGCTTCGACCGCGGGCAGCTTCACCTCTTTCGGCGGCACGCGCAGATCCAGCCACGGCGACATGTCGGCCACCGCGAGCTCCGGATCGGGACCGAACATCATCTGCGCCAGCATCTGCTGCATCCACGTCGTGCCCGACTTCGCATAGGTCGCCACGATGATGTCGTCGTCGCGGAACTTGAAGTCGTTCCAGATCGTCGAGTCGAAATGATGATTCTGAAACTCGCGCGTCTTCTTGGGGTAGTCGATCATGATGCAGAGGTTCCGTTGAATATCGATCGGCGCGGGGGAAGAGGTCGGTCGCCTTGTCGCTGCGACCCTAACCCGTCCCCGCCGCATCTCCTACCGCGAACCGCAAAGCCCCCTTTGAAGGGCCAAGTTGCATGCAGCCGGCCGTGGATGGCGAGGGTCCGTCCGTGCTAGATCGAGGAAAATCGAACCGAAGAGACCCCTCATGTACACGAATTCGACCTGGTGGATCACCGGCGCCTCGTCCGGCATCGGCGCGGCGCTCGCGGAAGCGCTGAGCGCGTCCGGCGCAAAACTCGTCCTCTCCGGCCGCAACGTCGCCGCGCTGAAGGACGTGGCGGGCCGCTGCAAGACCGCAACCCACATTCTGCCCTTCGAAGCGACCGACTTCGCGAACATCCCCGCCCACGTCGATGCGGCGTGGAAATGGGCCGCGGGGCAGGGCGGCCGCATCGACGGCCTGGTCAACAACGCCGGCATCTCGCAGCGCTCGCTCGCCGTCGACACGGTGTTCGACGTCTATCGCAAGATCATCGACGTCGACCTGATGGCGCCGATCGCGCTGACGCAGGCACTGCTGCCGCGCATGGTCAAGGCCGGCGGCGGCAGCATCATTGCGATCTCGAGCGTCGCGGGCATCATCGGCCCGCCGCTGCGCAGCGCATATGCCGCCGCGAAGCACGGCCTCATCGGCTATCACGACGCCGTGCGCGCCGAGACCGCACATCAGGGCATGAAGGTCCTGGTCGTAGCGCCGGGCTCCGTGCGCACGAACGTCTCGAAGAACGCACTCGACGCCGACGCGAACGCGCGCGGCGTTTCCGATGCGGCGATCGACAACGGCATGGACCCGATGGTGGCGGCAACCCGCATCCTCGACGCGCTCAAGGCGGGCACGCGCGAACTCATCCTCGCCGAGGGTATGGAAGCCGAAATCGCAAAACTCCGCCGCGCCAACCCCGACGCCGCCTTCGATCTCATGGCCCGCATGGTCGCCCAAGGCTACGCCCAGCAAATGGGCGCGGAGAAAAAGTAAGCCTGGGAGCGCCGGCTTCAGGACATGTGACGGGAAACCAAATTTGTCCGCTGGTCCGCCGCCTAGCCTGTTGCTATCTCTACCCCCATGAGCATCCGCCCCTACCGCGACATCATCCGCCGCAAGAGCCGCAAGATCCGTGTGGGATCGGTGGAGGTCGGCGGCGATGCGCCGATCACCGTGCAGTCGATGACGAACACGCTGACCTCGGACGCGAACGCGACCATCCGCCAGATCAAGGCGCTGGAGGCCGTCGGCGCCGACATCGTGCGCGTCTCTTGTCCGGACGAGGAATCGACCGCGGCACTGAAGGCGATCGTGCGCGCGTCGCAGGTGCCGATCGTCGCCGACATCCACTTCCACTACAAACGCGCGATCGAGGCCGCGAAAGCGGGCGCCGCGTGCCTGCGCATCAACCCCGGCAACATCGGATCAAGCGCCCGCGTGCGCGAGGTTGTGCAGGCGGCAAAAGACCACGGCTGCTCCATGCGCATCGGCGTCAACGCCGGCTCGCTGGAAAAGGAACTGCTCGAACGCTACGGCGAACCCTGCCCGGAGGCGATGGTCGAAAGCGCGCTGAACCATGCGCGCATCTTGGAAGACAACGACTTCCGCGAGTTCAAGATCAGTGTGAAGGCGTCCGACGTGTTCCTCGCCGTCGCCGCCTACCAGGGCCTCGCGGAAGCCTGCGACTACCCGCTCCACCTCGGCGTCACGGAAGCCGGCGGCCTCATGACCGGCACGGTCAAATCTGCGATCGGCATCGGCTCGCTGCTCTGGGCCGGTATCGGCGACACGATCCGCGTCTCGCTCTCGGCCGACCCCATCGAAGAAATCCGCGTCGGCTTCGACATTCTGAAGTCGCTGGGTCTGCGCCACCGCGGCGTCAACGTCATCGCGTGCCCGTCATGCGCGCGCCAAGGCTTCGACGTCATCAAGACGGTCGCGATCATCGAAGACCGCCTGAAACACATCACGACCCCGATGTCGCTCTCGATCATCGGCTGCGTCGTCAACGGCCCCGGCGAAGCCGCCCAAACCGACTTGGGCTTCACGGGCGGCGGGGCAGGGGCCGGTATGGTCTACGTCGCCGGCAAACCCGATCACAAAATGGACAACGACAAACTCGTCGATCACATCGTCGAACTCGTCGAGAAACGCGCCGCCGAAATCGAAGCGAAGCGCGAAAAGCCCGCCCTCGTTCCCGCGAAGTAGCTATGCTCGGTTTCATGACGCTAGCGCAGCCCGGGAGCGCGGGCATCCTGCCCGCTCATCCTGATTCTCCATCGCAAAAGAAGAGCGGGCGGGACGCCCGCGCTCCCAGACTATGATCGCCACCGCCCAAATCGAGCGCATTCTCGATCGCTACAGTGAGATCGAGGCCCGCATGGCCTCCGATCCCGGCGCGTCGTTTGCGAAGCTCGCGAAGGAATACTCCGACCTCGGCCCGATCGTGACCAAGGCGCGCGAGGTGCAGAAGATGCGCGCCGAGATCACCCATCTGGGCCAGCTCGCGAATGACCCCGATGCCGACGTGCGCGCGATGGCGAACGAAGAACTCGTCGATCTGAAGCGCCGACTGCCCGAGGCCGAGCGTGAACTCTCGATCCTGATGTTGCCGAAGGACTCGGCCGACATGGGCTCGGCATTCCTCGAAATCCGTGCCGGCACCGGCGGCGACGAGGCCGCGCTGTTCGCGGGCGATCTGCTCGACATGTACCGCCGCTACGCGCAGCTGCAGGGCTGGCGCTTCGAGATCATGTCCGAAAGCCCGTCCGACCTCGGCGGCTACAAAGAGGTGATCTGCTCGGTGGGCGGCAACGGCGTCTTCGCGAAACTGAAATACGAATCGGGCGTCCACCGCGTGCAGCGCGTGCCCGCAACCGAAGCGCAAGGCCGCATCCACACTTCGGCCGCGACCGTGGCCGTCATGCCCGAAGCCGAAGACGTCGACATCGAGATCAACGAAAGCGACCTGCGCATCGACGTCTATCGCGCCTCAGGCGCGGGCGGTCAGCACGTCAACAAAACCGAAAGCGCCGTGCGCATCACGCACATTCCAACCGGTGTCGTCGTCGCGATGCAGGAAGAAAAGTCGCAGCACAAGAACAAAGCCAAGGCGATGAAAATCCTGAAGGCGCGCATCTACGACGCCGAACGCGAGCGTCAAGACAAGGAACGCGCCGCCGACCGCAAAGAACAGGTCGGCTCCGGCGACCGGTCGGAGCGCATCCGCACCTACAACTTCCCGCAAGGCCGCTGCACCGACCACCGTATCAACCTGACGCTCTACGAACTCGACCAGGTGATGCAGGGCATCGCGCTGAACAAAATCATCGACGCGCTCGTCAACGACGATCAGGCCAAGCGCCTCGCCCAACTCGGCGAGACGGCGTCCTGAGGCATCAGTAGAGGCAATCGCGCTTCTTCTGCGCGCGCGTCACTTCGCGCTCGAAGCGTTTGCGCGTGTGGTTGCGGTCTTTCGTCTGGACATAAGTCCAAATCTCGTCTGGATCGGCGCCCATGCCGACGAGCGTTTGGATGGTCAGATCCCAATAGCTCGCGTGTTTCACCATCGCGCCCGACGCAAGCCGCTCATAGATCGGCGTGATCATCGCGCGGCCGGCCGGACCCATGCGGCAAAGGCCCGTCAACCCGGCGACGTAGGTGTTGTTCCAATCGCTGCCATAGGCATCTTTCAGGCGCACGGCTTCGTCTATCAGCATGAGAAGCGTCGCCGCCGCATCACCGCCGAACTCCTGCAGGCGGACGAGCGCCTGATCTGCCCAAACCCTCAGCCGCTCCTGCTTCGCCAGCCAGTCGAGGTCTTGCCGGTGCTTCAAGATCGTGGCCGCGGGAAGTTCGCGCACGGCGGCGGCGATGTAGCGGGCCTGGTCCTGCCAGTCCGGATGGCGCTTGCCGTTGTCGTTGGCTGCGATATCGGCCAAGCGACGAAACATCGAGACCGCGATCGCATCGAAATAGTCTTCATCGGCGTCGGTCGCATAGCGCAGCGCCGCCCACGCGTTCTGCGGCACGCCGAAGCGCAAGTCGGTCAACAGCGAACGCGCGAGCGGATAGTCATCCGCGCTCATCTTGCGGCTGCGCGAAATGCCATTGAAGAAATCGTGGCCGAGTTTTTCCGTGCCGTCGCTGACCGCATCCGTCCTCGCCGTGCTTTGCGCAAGGATCTCTCGCGTCGCGTCCTCCGCCGCGCCGTCGCGAAGCGCAAGGTCGAGTTTCAGCGTGCCCGTCAGAAACGCACTCCAATCGGGTTCGTTGTCATACTCCGAGTCGAGGTTCACACGCGCCGCATACCGCGCCATCACCGCATAGGCTTGTAGCTGCGCCGCGCCTTCGGCCGTCGGCGCAAGCACGGGCGCCAGAAGGTGCGTGACGACGCTCGTGCGCCGAT
>JAEUML010000300.1 GCA_016792785.1 Alphaproteobacteria bacterium | reverse complement strand
TTCTTCCGCGGCAACGTGGTGATGAAGGGCTATCTCAAGAACCCGAAGGCGTCCGCCGCCGCGTTCAAGGGCGGGTGGTTCCATTCGGGCGATCTCGGCGTCTGGCACAAGGACGGCTACATCCAACTCAAAGACCGGTCGAAGGACATCATCATCTCGGGCGGCGAGAACATCTCCTCGATCGAAGTCGAGGACGTGCTGATGAAGCATCCGGCGATCGGGCTGGCCGCGGTCGTGGGCAAGCAGGACGAGAAATGGGGCGAGACGCCGGTTGCATTCATCGAACTCAAGTCCGGCGCGAAAGCAACGGCGGACGAGATCATCGCCTTCGTGAAGAGCCAGATCGCCGGCTACAAGGTGCCGCGAACGGTCGTGTTCGGCGAGCTGCCCAAAACGTCGACGGGCAAGATCCAGAAGTTCAAACTGCGCGAGAAGGCGGAGGCCGCTTGAAGCCCGCTGGCTGCTAGGACTTCACATCGCCGTGACGTCGGCCATTGACGCGTGACTGTGCGCGGGGCAGTGCGCAAGTCTTTGAGCGCATTGGTCCTGGGGTATCTGATGAGAATGCTCGTTTCGGCTGTGATCGCCGCGGTTGCACTGTCAGCGGTTGCCTCGTTCGCGCAAGACACCGCGCCTATCGTCGTTGCAACGGCCGAGGGGCGCGTCGCGGACATCGCGGTGTTTCGCGCCGAGTTTCTGGGCAAGGACAAGTCGTATGCACCCGCGGCGCGCGCGGAGGCGGAGGCGCGGCTCAACACGCTTCAGGCAACGGCGGCTAGCGTCAGCCAGGTCTTTTTCGAACTCGAAATCTCGCGCATCGTCGGCCTCGCAGACAACGGGCACACCGCGTTCTTTCCCGGCCCGCGATCGCGACGCTACAACCGTGTCGAAGTTCGGCTCGTGCCGTTCGGCGAAGAGTTCTACGTCTTGCGCACGAAAGCCCAGAACGCGGACTTGTTGGGTGCGCGGCTGGTCGCGATCGACGGCAAGCCTGTCGCGATCTATCGCGACGCCGCGCGCACGCTTGCCGGCGGGACGATGTCTTGGCGCGACCGCAACGTGGGCTATTTCTTAGAGAGCCCAGACCAGATGCATGCACTCGGCCTTGTCGCACAAAGCGATGCGGCCACCTATCGCTTCGAAACGAGGAGCGGCGGAACGACCGAACGCCGCCTTGTGCCGGAGCCGGCCAACCCGGACCGGCCACGCGCGAACGCCGAACGGTGGCTCTCTCCCGAGCCAATGGCGGCGGAGGGCGGCGAGTGGCGCGCGGCCCTGCCGGCAAGTGCGGCGCCTTGGTCGTTGCGCGACCCCGAGGCGCCGTTTCGCTGGCGCGGCGCGCCTGAGTTGAATGCCATCGTGATCGATATGCGACAGAACAACGACGCTGAGAAACAGACAATCCAGAGTTTCCTCGACGACATGGTGCGAGCGATCAAGGCGCAACGTGCGCAACACGTCGTGCTCGACATGCGGCTGAACGGCGGCGGCGACCTGAACACCACGCGCGACTTCATGCAGGCCCTGCCGAAGCTGGTGCCCGGTAAGCTCCTCGTGTTGACGAGCCCCTGGACGTTTTCGGCCGCCATATCCAGCGTCGGCTACCTGAAGCAGGCCGCGCCTCAGCGCGTCACCATCATTGGCGAGCCCGTGGGCGACCGGCTGAACTTCTTCTCGGAGGGGAGTGTTGTCACCCTGCCGAATTCACAGGCCGAAATGCTGAACGCGACGGAGCGGCACGACTATGCCACGGGCTGCCGCGGTTATCGCGACTGCCACGAGCCGGTCGTGCGCCATCCAATCGCGGTGCCGACATTGGCACCCGACGTCGCTGCGCCATGGACGATCGTCGACTATCTCGCCGGACGCGATCCGGCGATGGAGGCTGCCGCCGTTGCCCTCAGGTAGGGGAAAATAAACATCCCCGATCTGCGCGGGCGCTGCGCAGCCGACTACGCTCGTCACATGTGGATGGGAAAGAGCGGTTGGCCCGCTAGTGGATGTTGTGTCGGAGTCGTTCGATTTCTTCTTTGAGGCGAAGCTTTTTCTTCTTGAGTTCGGAAATCATCAGATCGTCGGGATGCGGACGAAGCAGTTCTTCGTGAATTTGCTCGTCCAGTTTGTGGTGCTTATCCGCGAGTTCCTGGATATGCGACTCAAGGCCCATGTAAGTGACCTCCGTTGGATAGAGGCGAAAACTAGAACATAGAATCAGCGGCTTGTCAGCGGGTGCGTTTCGCAGATTGCGAACAATGTCTTAACGCGACCCGCTCGCGTTTCTGTGGGCTTAGTGCTTGAAAATTAAGGCCGATCACCGAGTTCACCGGCGTGCGCAGAGACAGCGCCGCACCGCTTGTGGTAGAAATCAACAACAACAGAAGTGCAAAGGCACGCGCGTCCGGCAGGTCATGGGATTTTCGAAAGACGGTGAGGGTGGCGAAGGCCAGAGCGGCTTGTCGCTTGTCAGCAGCACGCCTGTGGCCGCCAACGAAGGCGGAACGGGGGAGATTGCCGACAAGGCGACGCTCGCCAAGCTTTCGCAGCTTCGGCAGGAGCACCGCGACCTTGACGAGGCGATCCAGGCGCTGATCGCGTCGGGGCCCTACGACCAGCTGCAACTGACGCGGCTGAAGAAGCGCAAGCTCATGCTGCGCGATCTGATCACGAAGCTCGAAGACGATATGCTGCCGGATATTATTGCGTGAGGGGTGAGTGAAAAGAAGCGAGAAATGAGTGCAATCTCTCTCTTCTCACTGCTCTCCCCTCACTTCTCGTTCTTGCCCTTCTTCGCGGCGTACATCGCCTTGTCTGCGCTTGCCATCGCGGCGTCGACGCTTTCGCCCTTTTTGAAGCCGTGGACGCCGTAGGCGAACGAGAGTTGGAGCGGTTCGCCGTTCCAGACGAACGGCTCGGCGCGGAATAGGTCGGCGAGCGAGCGTGCCTTCTTTTCGGCCTGCGTCTGGTCGGCTTTGGCCAGGATCACGCCGAATTCGTCGCCGCCCAAGCGGCCGACCAGATCCGATTCGCGCACGTTGCCGGTCAAGAGATTGGCGATGTGGGCCAGCGCCGCGTCGCCGGCGGCGTGGCCGAACGTGTCGTTCACAGTCTTGAAGCCGTCGAGATCGAAATAGATGAGGCTGGCCGGCACGTCATAGCGTTCCGCGAAGGAGATGATGCGCGACATCTCGCGGACGAAGGCGCGGCGGTTGAGCAGCGGCAGCAAGCCGTCCTGATCGGCCATCGTTTCGACGGCCTCGAGCCTTGCCTTCGTGCGATCGAGGTCTTGGCGAAGGCGTTCGACTTCGGCCATCAGCGACATGATTGCGTCGCGCACGCGCGGCGTAAACTCCGCTTCCGGAATCCCAAGCACGGAGGACACGTCGGTTGCTGCGGCTGCGGGCGCCGATGCGGTCTTCGTTGCGCGTTGGACCGACGCATAGGCGCCTGCACCTGTCGCGGCGGCGGGGCCTTTTGGACGGTTGTCCGTGATCTTCATCGAGATTGCAGTCTATGGCCGGCTCACCCGATTGCAAGGCTGCGACCAAATGCTTAACGGCGAAGGCGTTTCACTTCGCGGCGTCCACACGTTATAAGTCGCCGCTTCTTTTCGGGGGCGGCCTGCCCCGTTCGGGAAAGCAAGCCCCATGGCCAAAGCGGCCACAAAAACTCTCAACACCTCAAACGATCGCGGTCCGGCGGACGTCGGCATCATCATGGGCAGCCGCTCGGACTGGCCGATCATGTCGGATGCCGCCGAGACACTCGACAAGCTCGGCGTGCGGTACGAGGCGCGCATCGTATCCGCGCATCGCACGCCCGATCGTCTGTTCGCCTATGCGCGCGGCGCGAAGGCGCGGGGCCTGAAGGTCATCATCGCGGGCGCGGGCGGCGCCGCGCATCTGCCGGGCATGACGTCGTCGATGACGACGTTGCCGGTGCTCGGCGTACCGGTCGCAGCGACGGGATTGAACGGGCTCGACAGTTTGCTTTCGATCGTTCAGATGCCGGGCGGTGTGCCGGTGGGCACGCTCGCCATCGGCAAGCCGGGCGCGATCAACGCGGCGCTGCTTGCAGCCGCCATCCTTGCGCTCACAGACAAGGAACTCGCCAAACGGCTTGAGGCCTATCGCGCGCGGCAGACGGCGGACGTGCCGGAAGCACCGGTCGACGAAGTCCATGCCTGAAGCATTTCACGTCGTTCCGCCCGGCGGAACCATTGGGATTCTGGGCGGCGGTCAGCTGGGACGGATGCTCGCGATGGCGGCCGCGCGGCTCGGCCTCAAGTGCGCAATCTATGCGCCGGAGGCGGATAGTCCCGCGTTTCAAGTGTGCGACAGCCATGTCGTGGCAGACTACGGCGATCACGACGCGCTTGCCGCGTTCGCACGCGGCGTCGACGTTGTGACCTACGAATTCGAGAACGTGCCGGGTGATGCCGCGTCGGTGCTGAGCGACCTGAAGTCGGTGCGGCCCAGTCCGAAAGCGCTTTCGGTCATCCAGGATCGTTTTGCGGAGAAGTCGTTCGCGCAACAGCTGGGCATTCCGACCACGCCGTTTGCGCTGATCGATTCCGAGGCGTCGCTGCAGGTGGCGTTGAAGAGCGTCGGCACGCCCTCCGTCTTGAAGACCGCGCGGCTCGGTTACGACGGCAAGGGGCAGCGCATGGTGCGTATCGCCGACAAGCTCGCGTCGGCGTGGCACGACCTCAACCGCGTGCCGTGCATCCTCGAAGGGTTCGTCGATTTTTCGCGCGAATTGTCGCTCGTTGCAGCGCGCGGCGCGGATGGGGCGGTCGCCTGCTTCGATCTCGTCGA
>JAEUML010000278.1 GCA_016792785.1 Alphaproteobacteria bacterium | reverse complement strand
GGCGCGACGGGGATGCCTTCTTCGATGAGTTCGCGCGCGTCGGCGACGGTTGCTTCGCCGTAGATTTGTCGTTCCTTGGCGTCGCCGTAGTGGATCGCGCGGGCTTCGTCGGGGAATTTTTCGCCGACATACTCGGCGTTCTTTTCAACGTGGGTGCGGACGTTCGTGACCCATTCGCGCACGGCCTTGGCTTTGGCTGCGGCCTCGGCCAGTTCGCCCTTCTTGGACACGGCGGGCGCCATGGGCGCCTTTTTCACCTGTTTCGAATTGCAGGTCGGGCACGCGAGCAGGCCCTTCTTGGCCTGCGCGTCAAAGGCGGCGCTGTCGCGGAACCAGCCCTCGAAGCCGTGGTTTTTCTTGCAGATGAGTTGGTAGCGGATCACGACGCGACACCGGTTCCCCGAACTTGGCACTTTGACAGCATGACTGCTAATTCCGCGGGCTGCAAGACCGGCACCCATGGCACGCCCGCCAGGTTAAGGAAGGGTAAACCTCAGGCGAATCCCGTCATGTCACGGACTTCTTTTCGGCGAATTCGGGCGTGTCCCAGGCGCGTGACGTCATGACGTCGTCGATAACGGCGGCGGCGTCGAAGACGTCGACGTGGCGGGTGTAGAGCGGAGCGAAACCGAAGCGCACGGTGTCGGGTGCGCGGTAGTCACCGATGACCCGGCGCGCGATCAATGCCTGCATGATCGCGTAGCCGTTGCGGTGGGTGAGCGAGACTTGCCCGCCGCGTGCGTGGGCGTCGCGTGGACTTGCGAGCGTGAAGCCGTGACGCAGCAGGCGCGCTTCCACGAGGCCGACGAAGAGTTGCGACAGGCTTTGGGTCTTGGCGCGGACGGCGTTCATGTCCACGCCGTCGAATGCATCGAGGGCAGCGTCGAGCGCGAGCAACGACAGGATCGGCGGCGTGCCGGTCAGGAGCTTGTCCATACCTTGCGCCGGAATGTACTCGGGCGCGAAGGCGAACGGGTCCTTGTGACCAAGCCAGCCGGTCAGCGGATGATCGAATTCATGCTGATGGCGCTTGGCGACGAAGACATAGGCAGGCGCGCCCGGTCCGCCGTTCAGATATTTGTAGCCGCAACCGACGGCGAAGTCCGCTTCGGCATCGCTCAGCGCCAGCGGCATGATGCCCGCGCTATGCGACAGGTCCCACACGATCAGCGCGCCCTTCGCGTGCGCGGCCTTCGTGATCGCGGGCATGTCGTGAATGAAGCCGGACTTGTAGTTGATGTGGGTGAGCGAGACGATCGCGACATCGTGGTCGATCGCTTCGATGAGGTCGCGCGGTTCCACGCGCACGAAGCGGGCGCCCGAGAACGCCGCAACGCCGTTTGCGATATAGGCGTCGGTCGGGAAGTCGCCCTCGACGCCTAGGATCTTCGAACAACCGGGGCGCATGCGAAGGGCGGCCGCCAGCACCTTGAAGAGATCGACGGAGGTCGAATCCGTCACGATCACCTCATCGAAGTCGGCGCCGATGAGCTTTGCGATCTTGGCGCCGACGCGTTGCGGGGCGCGGTACCAGTCGGCGTCGTTCCAGGAGCGGATGAGGCCCCTGCCCCATTCCTGTTCGATCGCGGCGGTGAGGCGGGGCGCCACCGTCTTCGGCAAAGCGCCCAGCGAGTTGCCGTCGAGATAGAGCACGCCCGCTGGAAGGTCGAAGCGGTCGCGCAGATGGCGGATTGGATCGCGCGCGTCGAGGGCGAGGCAGTGCTCGCGGCTGAGGGGCGCGTCAGGCAAGGGTGAACGGACGGTCGTGGGTCAGTGCGGGAACGCGCGTGCGCGCCTCGGCGACCTTTGCCGGGTCGATATCGGCCGCGATGATGCCGGGTTCGTCGCCGGCTTCGGCCAAGATCTTCCCCCACGGGTCGACGATGAGGCTGTGGCCGAACGTGTGGCGGCCGTTCTCGTGCTTGCCGCCTTGCGCGGGGGCGATGACGAAGCAGCCGGTTTCAATGGCGCGCGCGCGCTGCAGCACGTGCCAATGCGCCTGTCCGGTCGTGTGGGTGAAAGCCGCGGGGATCGAGAGGAACGAGGCGCCGGCCTTGGCCAGCGAGCGGTAGAGATGCGGGAAGCGCAAATCGTAGCAGACGCTCAAGCCGAGTTTGCCCCAAGGCAGGTCGGCGACGACCGCGCGATCGCCACGGCGGTAGCTGCGCGACTCGCGATAGGTCTCGCCGCCGGGCAAGTCGACGTCGAACATGTGGACCTTGTCGTACCAGGCGGCGATGTGCCCTTTCGGATCGAGCAGGAACGAGCGGTTCGCGCATTGCCGTTCGCCGACGCGGATGGGAAGCGAACCGATCAGGAGCCATATGCTTTCTTCGGCAGCGAGCGCGCGGAACGCCTTCAGCGCGACGTCGTCGTCTTCCGTTTTGACCTTGGCGAACAGAGCGTCGCTTTCGGCTTCAAAGAGCGACGTCATCTCGGGCGTGGCGACGAGGGCCGCGCCTGCTTTCTTCGCCTCGCGGATCAGTGTGGCCGCGGCGGCGATGTTCGCCGCGACGTCGAGGCCCGTGCGCATTTGCACGCACGCTGCGCGGAAAATGCCTGTCATGGGCTTGGAGGTTAGCGGGCGGCTTGGTCCAAGAGCAAGTCGAGCTTGCCTTGACCTTCGAGGTCGTGAAGGTCGTCGCAACCACCGACATGCGTGTCGCCGATAAAGATCTGCGGCACCGTGTGGCGGCCGTGGGCGCGCTTCGTCATCTCGGCGCGCTTGGCGGCATCCATGCCGACGTCGATCTCGGTAAAGGCAACGCCCTTTTGGCGCAGCAGCGCTTTGGCGCGGTGGCAGTACGGGCACAGCAGTGTCGTGTAGACCACCACCAGGGCCGGGACGTCGGACGTAGCTTCTGCTGACATCATCGTGGAATCAGACGGTACGAACTGCACATCAGATATAAGCCGGGGAACGAACCCCGCCCACTGGCGAAGACTATAGGGTGAGGCTTAAGGGCCTCACAACGCGCGCTAGTGTGACACATGATACAGAGGCCGCGCCGGCGCGCAAAAGTGTCTTTGTGCAGGCGGTGAGGGTCGCGCCTGTGGTTAAGACATCGTCGACGAGCACGACCCTGCGGCCCTTCAGTTTCGCGCGCTGACCCGCTGCCACTTCGAAGGCGCCGGCCACGTTGCGCTTGCGCTGACCGGCGGAGACCATTTCGCCCTGGCTGCGCGTGCGTTTGCGGCGGCGCAAGAGCGTCGCTTCGACCGGTATGCCCGAGCGGGCGGCGATCGCGTGCGCGAGTTCGGCCGCCTGGTTGTAGCGGCGGGAGAAAAGCCTCTGCCAATGCAGCGGCACCGGCACGAGCATGTCGGCGCCTTCGAGCGCGTCGCCGCCGGCCGCCGTCATCCAGCGCGCGAACAGCGGCACGGCCTCCAAGCGGTCGGCGTGCTTGAAGCCCAAAATCAGGTCGCGGCTGGCGTCGTCGTAGGCGAGCGCGGCGCGCGCGACCGCAAATGGCGGCGGGCGCGAGAGGCAGCCGGCGCACTTCATGCCCTCGCCCAAATCGTGGGGGAACGGGATGCCGCATTGGGCGCAATGCGGGG
Organism: Alphaproteobacteria bacterium; assembly: GCA_016792785.1. Lineage (GTDB taxonomy): Bacteria > Pseudomonadota > Alphaproteobacteria > Micropepsales > Micropepsaceae > SZUA-430. The sequence continues at coordinate 3,065 of JAEUML010000278.1, read as the reverse complement.
GCCCAAGCAGTCGCAGGTCGCCCCAGCACTTGGCGCAGACGGCGTGCGGGTCAGCGACCGGCGCCTTGCAGTTCAGACAGAGCGGCGGCAGGACGAGATCGAGCGCGGCGCGCGCGACGCGGGAAAGAAGGGCTGCCGTCTCGACCATCGGACGATCATGGCGCGGCCGTTTCCGGCGTGCCAGACTCTTTCGATGAGCGGGGTTCCGCAAATTTTCGATCGCGATCTTCGGCGGCGGCGGCGGATGCGGGCCGCGCCGGGGTTTCCTGCGTTCGCGTTCATCGCGGAGGCTGTGACGGCCGAGATCGGTGAGCGGCTCAGCGCTGCGCCGCAGCGGTTCGCGCAAGGTCTTTGGTACGGCGCGCTCGCGCCGCCCGTGCTCGACGGGGTGGCGTGGGCGCGGGCCGATTTGATCCCGCCCCAAGGTGGGATTGCTTTCGACGAGGAACGGTTGCCGTTTCACACGCAGTCGTTGGGGCTTTATGTCAGCGTGCTGTCATTGCATGCGGTGAACGACTTGCCGGGAGCGCTGGCGCAGATCAGGCGGGCGTTGAAACCCTCCGGACTGTTCGTGGCGGCGATGTTCGGCGGGGAGACGCTGCACGAACTGAAGATCGCACTGGCGGAGGCCGAGATCGAGATCGAGGGAGGTCTGTCGCCGCGCGTGTCGCCGTTCGTCGACGTGCGAGATGCGGGCGCGTTGCTGCAGCGGGCCGGGTTCGAGAAGCCTGTGGCCGACGTCGACCGGCTTTGCGTGCACTATCAGCATCCGTTGAAGTTGCTCGCCGACCTGAAGGGCATGGGCGAGACGAACGTGCTGATGGAGCGGCGGCGGCGGTTCTTGAAGCGGCGCGTTTTGGCGCGGGCGGGCGAAATCTATCTCGAAAAGTTCGCCGGCGCCGATGGTCGGGTACCCGCGACGTTCGACATTGTCTATCTGACCGGTTCAGCCGGCGCTTAACTCATCGAGGCCGCGATCAGGTCGTACATCGCGGTCGTCCCGTTCGCGAAGGCCTGGAGGGCCGCAAGGATTGCAATCACGATCAGCGAGCAGATGAGCCCGTATTCGATCGCGGTCGCGCCGCTTTCGTTCGCGACGAACGATCGGATCACCTTCGACATGACGCGCATCGCCGACCTCGCAGCTTGCCTTTGCCGGGCGAGAGTGACGCGAGCGCGCTTAACAAGAGGTAACAGTTCAAATTTTAGGAATACGTCTAAGGCGCGGCGGCCGTCACAGAAGATCGCGCAATTGCGCCACGAGCGGCACGTCGGCCGGCGGCATCGGGAAGTTCGAAAGCTCCTGAACGCGGGCCCAGGTCAGTTTTTGGCCCTCGCGCGCCACGACCACGCCCGACCAACGGCGGCACAGGTAGAGCGGCATCAAGAGGTGAAAGGTCTCGTAACCATGCGAAGCGAAAGCGAACGGTGCGAGGCAGTCTTCCTTCACGTGAATGCCGAGTTCTTCGTTCAATTCGCGGATCAACGTCTGTTCGGGACGTTCACCGTGTTCGATCTTGCCGCCGGGAAACTCCCAGAGGCCGGCCATCGATTTTCCTTCCGGGCGCTGAGCCAGGAGAATGCGGCCGTCGGCGTCGATCAACGCACAGGCGGCGACGAGGACGAGTTTCACTTGGCCCGACGACATGGCGACCCGCGGCTGTTGCAGTTGTTCACGTGCCAGTTTGGACGATGCGGGGCTCAATGAAAACGGCATCGTCGGGGCCTCTTCGTCCCGTGATGGGACATGAAGGGTCACGTTGCAGCTTACATGCCTGTACCTTAAGGGCGGAAATCGGCCCATTCGCGTTCGCTAGATGGGCGTTGACGGATCGGTCATGGCCGCGGGCGCATGCTCGGCGCGTGTATTGGCCGCTGATTGCGGCGCGAAGCGAAAGGCTGAGCGATGCGTGAGTCGGAAACTGCGCGCCCGTCGTTCGGCCGCCGGACGCAGCCGCCGCCCCGCAGTGTGGAGCGGCCCGCCGACGGTTCTCTTCGCGCGCTTCTCGAGACGCCGCACGACAAACGCGACGAGGCGTGGGGCGAAGCGTTTCTCGAGTGCGTCGTCGAGGCGACGTTCGTCGAGCGCCACAGCGACCTCGTCAGTCCGGCCGGACACCACGCCTATGCGGTCGCGGTCGCGAACGGTGAGGCTTCCGCGATGACCTTTGCAAGGGTCGCCGATATCGCCGTCAAAGGCGGGTTTGCGCTCGCGCTGTTCAACCACCAGGGCATGGAGCCGGGTTTCGTGTTCAAGCACGGCCAGCTGTCGGCATTTGCCGCCAACGGCGCGCTATTGCCGCTCGACACCAAGCCTTCCGGATCGTTCGGCACGTCCGTCGCCGTGCCGGGCGGCGCCTACATCACCACCAATCCGGGCGAGGGCGTGTTGCCGCCTGCGACGCGGGCGGCGTTGCGCACATGGCTCGAAGAGCATCGCGGCGTGTCGGACGTGCGCGTGTGTCTGCGGCTGGACGGGCTTGCAAACGAGCAAGCCGAGAAGACGTTCGCGATCGACCTGGAACGCATCCCGGGCGACGAGGACGCGGTGCGCCAATTGATGCGCGACATCCATTGGTATCTGCCGCCCGACATCGCGGTCGGCATGTTCCCGGATATGGCGAAGGACCGCTATTTCGAGCTCTGACGGTCGCCTGAAAGCGGAACGCCGGCGCGGGCCGCAATTTGCAATCGGTTGTTTGGCGGAGCGCGCGCGACCAAGGTCGAGCGCATGAAGCCCCTGTCTGCCCTCGCGCTGGCCCTCTCACTCTTCCTCGGCGGGTGCGCTCTTCCCAATCAAACGGTATTCGACCTCGCGGAACCGCGCGCGGTCTGCCACGACGGCACCTTCAGCTATGCGCCGCCCGGCGAGGGACGATGCGCGGGTCACGACGGCGAGCGGCGCGTGCTTGACGATGGAACGCGCGGGCGGCGTCCAGATTGAGGCCGCGGTGGCGGACCATGCGCCAGCAACCCTGCTATAATCGGAATGGGGCCGACGGGGCGGGAATAGGTATCGTGTCCCGGCATTAGCTTGCCGGCATTAGATTGCATGTTTGACTGCG
>JAEUML010000246.1 GCA_016792785.1 Alphaproteobacteria bacterium | reverse complement strand
GAACGGCTCCAGCGCGCGCGAACGATAGAGCGCGCCGTCGAGATTGGATGACAGGCTTTGGAACCGCCGTTCGCTTTCGCGGAGCGCCTCGCGAGCTTGAACTTGTTCGGTGACGTCGACCATGAGGGCGTCGAGCAACGGCGGCTCGCCTGGTCCGCCCTCGACGACGCGTCCGCGCTCAAGCATGTACTTGTAGCCGCCGAACGGCGACTTGATCCGAAACTCGATCTCGTAAGGGACGCGCTGCGCAACGGCGGTCTGAAGCGTCTCATTGTGACGCGCCCGGTCGCCGCGGTGCACGATCCACCACAAGATCTCCTTCGCGGGCTGCCCCAACAACTGCTCGGCGGCAACACCGAATAAGCGCTCTGTGTTAGGGCTGAGATACTCCACCTTCCACGGCTCTCCGAGACGCAGGCGGTACACGACGCCGTCGATCGAATCCGACAGGCTCTCGTAGCGTGTCTTGCTTTCCGTCAATGCGCGTTGGGCTTCGACGAGGTTTGTATGGTCGCGCGAAACGCCGCGATAACCGGCAAAGGTCCCCTCGGGCCCATGCTGCGGTTTGGCAGAGGTGCTGACCCACCGCAGCCTGCCCCCGCCCGCATGATACGGCACGAGCACATTCTCGACCGGCAACCCGGCACCGAGCCGCTTGATCGTGTCGTCAAGCCCCCCGTTCCGGTCGGCCTCGTGCGCCACGCCGTTCAGGAAGTGGCGCCCGATGAGATCGCCGGCCTTGATTCCCGCACCTTCGATCCCGCCTGACACGTAGGTCAGGTGACCCTTCGCATCCGTCTCGAACAGCCAGTCCGAGGCGATCGTCGCAAAATCCTCGAATCGCTTCGCCTCTGCCGCCCGCTCGGCCTCGGCAGTCTGCAAGCCGGCCGCGACTCGCGCGAACCGGCTTTGCAGCCGATGCCCAAGCAGCGTCACGAAGGCGATTGTGAGAAGCAGGGCGACGCCAATAAGGAATTCCAAGCGTGAGACATCGCTCAGAGCGCCGATGTGACGGCTCCACCAGAAATCTTGAGTTTCTTGGATGATCCCCTGAACCTCGGAAATTTTGATCCGCGCGATACGCTCGGCGCGATCCATAGCGGCAAGCTGCGCATGCAACTTGGTCTCGTCGCGCGCCGCCGCCGCCGATAGAGCCATCATGGCTGCGTGATGCATCATCTGCGACGACTTCTCGGCCTCCTGCAGCTTTGCAAGAAGTCGCGGGATGGTCGTGTGTCCCCATGCGCTTTCGGCGTTGAAGGCCGACCGCAGCTCTTGAAACTCCGCTTTGATCGGTACGAAGCGCATGCGCGGGTCGAACGACCGCAAGGCGCGCTTCGATCCCGATTCCGCCACTTCGACCGTGTCGCCGACCGCGACTTCGATTGTGGACAACCGGTTGCCGATGGCGCCGGTACGCGCGCTGAAATCGTCCCACTCGCGGTATTCCTCAAGCGCCTCGCGGTAGTCTTCGGCGAGCGAGTGCGTGAGCCACACACTCGCTCCCAGGATGGCGAGCGTCAGCAGCGCGAAGAGATAGTGCAGCCAGACAATAGAATGGGCACCCGCGTTCGGGCGGCCTAGGCCGTCGCCAAGCGGCGTCGCCATGATGCAGTCCCTTCGGGCGGTTACGCGCTGGCGGACTTGGGCGAACGGTCGATGCTGAGCGCCTTGTCGACGGCCGCGGCGAGTTCGG
>JAEUML010000213.1 GCA_016792785.1 Alphaproteobacteria bacterium | reverse complement strand
AGCCAGACCTCAAGCGGCCGCGATAAACCCACCGACCTGCCGGTTCCAAAGCTGCGCATAAGGCCCGCCGCGCGCCAGAAGCTCCGCATGGTTGCCCTGCTCGACGATGCGCCCTTCGTCGAGATAGACGATCCGGTCCATGCCCACGATCGTCGAGAGCCGGTGCGCTATCGCGATCACCGTCCGCCCGCGCATCAGTTCGAACAGCGCCTCCTGGATGAGGTGTTCGCTCTCCGAATCGAGCGACGACGTCGCCTCGTCGAGCACAAGGATCCTCGCGTCTTTCACCAGCGCCCGCGCGATCGCCACCCGCTGGCGCTCGCCGCCCGAAAGCTTGATCCCCTGCTCGCCCACGATCGTGTCGTAGCCGGCTTCGCGTCCCGAGATGAAGTTGTGCGCATGCGCGTCCTTCGCCGCCGACACCACGACGGCTTCATCCGCCTCGGGCTTCGAGTAGCGGATGTTGTCGCGCACCGGCCGGTGGAAGACGCCGGGCATCTGCTGCACTTCGGCGATCGCCTCGTTGAGCGAATCCCACGTCACGTCGGCGACGTTCTGCCCGTCGATCAAAATGCGCCCGCCCTGCGGCTCGAATTGGCGGCGGAGCAGTTTCACGAGCGTCGACTTGCCGGCACCCGACTTGCCGACAAGCCCGACCTTCTCGCCCGCCAGAATCTTGAGGTTCAGCCCTTGGAACACGGGATGGCCGTCGGCATGGGCGAATGAGACGTTCTCGAACGATATCTCGCCATCGCGGATCGCAAGCGGTCGCGCCGCCGGCTGATCGACGATCTCGTGCGGCTGCGTCACGAGCTCCAGCGCCTCGGCAAGCGTGCCCAGCTGCTCGAAGAAATCGAGCATCCGGTACGACAATTCCTGCACCGAGCGCGCGATCATAGTTCCGAGGAAGAAGATCATCGTAAACGCGCCGACCGTGATCGCGCCCGAAAGCGTGTCGCGCATGGCCAGGATCACAAGCCCCAGCAACAGCGCCAGCATCGCCGTCGACATGAAGAGCCGCATGACGATCAAGAACCAGCGCAACGACTGTGAGGCGTTCATCTCGTCCGCCAGGAACGACGACAGAAACCGCCGCTCGAACGCCGCGCGTGCGAACGCCCGCACCAAATCGGCGTTCGAGATCGCATCGATCAGCCGCCCCGTCGACGTTGAAACCTCGTCCGAAAACACTTTGGAGAGCACGACGCAGCGCCGTGCGAGCCAGGTCACGACAGCAAGATAGACGGCAGCCCACCCGAACAGCACCGCCGCATAGAACGCGCTTTGCTGATAAAGCAGCACGCCGCCCACCCCGAGCAGCACGACGATGCGCACGCACTCGAACGCCAAAATGTTGAGCAGCGACACCGTCGCCTGACCCGCCTGCTTCACCTTCTGCCCGAGCTTGCCGGCGAAGTTCTCTTGGAAATAGCGCGGGCTGTGCCCGAGCATGTAGGCGAACAGATACTTCTGCGCCAACGCCCGCATCCGCGGGCTCATATAGATATCGATCGCCTCAGCCACGCGCACGATGAGGGCTGGCGTGTACCAAACGGCGGCGAACAGAACGACGTAGAGCGAAACCGCGCTCCAGTCCTGGACGCCGCTCTTCGCCGCCTCGGTCAAGGCGTTGATCATCCGCCCGAGCACATAGGGGCTCATCGCCTCGACCGCGGTCGCAAGCGCAACACACGCAACGAACGCGGCTAGCCGCCCGCGATAGTGCCGTGCGACCAGGAAACGCAAAAAGCCGAACGGCGTCCCCGGCACGCGCTCAGACCGCGTTACTTCGGACAGAGCTTCAGCCTCAGGCTCCTGCGTCAACAGACGCGGCGCGAATCGAGGCTTCATCTTGCGTCCAGAGTCGGGCGCAGTCATGACACCAACCGGGCAGGAAAATGGGCCGGGAGCAATACGCCCGCGAACGCCCCCTGACTAGGGGGTACAGGCGCGCTCAACCGCCTCATGGTGAGAAAGGTCACGGATTGTGGCCGTTGGCCCGCACAAAGCGCACTGCGGATCGGGCTTCACCTTGACGGTCCGAAACGTCCCGCCGAGCCCGTCATAGAGCGTCAGCCGCCCCGCCATCGTGTCGCCGATTTCGAGGATTTCCTTGATCGCCTCAAGCGCCTGCAGCGACCCCAGCACACCCGTCAGCGCGCCAAGGATGCCCGCATCCGAACACGACGGGAGGGTGCCCGCAGGCGGCGCCTCAGGAAACAGGCAACGGTAGCAAGGATAGATGCGCTTCGTCTCGCCGCGCACATGCGCCTTGAACACCGCAAGCTGTCCGTCGAACTGCCCGACCGCCGCCGACACCAGCGTGCGCCCCGCGAGATAACATGCGTCATTGACCAGAAACCGCGTCGCGAAATTGTCCGACCCGTCGAGCACGACGTCGTAGTTCTTCACGAGATCGAGCGCGTTGTGCGCGTTGATCCGCGTCGCGTGCCGGTTGACATGCGTATCCGGATTGATCGCCCGCGCACTGTCGGAGGCACTCTCGACTTTCAGCCGCCCGATGTCCTGCGTGCGATGCGCGATCTGCCGCTGCAAATTCGACAGCGATACTTCGTCGTCGTCGACGACCCCGATCGTCCCCACCCCCGCCGCCGAGAGATAAAGCAAAGCCGGCGACCCAAGCCCGCCCGCGCCAATAATCAGAACGCGCGCGTTGGCAAGACGCGCTTGGCCCCCACCACCCACCTCGCGA
>JAEUML010000201.1 GCA_016792785.1 Alphaproteobacteria bacterium | reverse complement strand
GTGCCGATGATCAGGCTGGCGAATTGGCGCTTCAGCTGATCGCGGCCTTTGCGGCCGACGCAGAGAATCTTGACCTTCTTGCCTTCGCGCTGAAGCGAGAGAATGTGCTGGCGCGCGAGCTTTACGATGTTCGTGTTGAAGCCACCGCAAAGACCGCGATCGGCCGTCATCACGACGAGCAAGTGGTTGTCTTCGCGGCCGGTGCCGGCGAGAAGTTTCGGCGCGCCGGCCTGGCCCGCGATGCCCGCCGCCAAGTTCGCGAGCACGCCCTGCATTTTTTCCGCATAGGGGCGTGCCGCTTCGGCGGCTTCTTGCGCGCGCTTCAGTTTCGATGCCGAGACGAGTTGCATCGCGCGCGTGATCTTGCGCGTCGACTTCACGCTTGCGATGCGGTTGCGGAGGTCCTTTAAGCTCGGCATCGGTGATTACGCGAAGCTCTTGGAGAATTTCTCGAGGATCGACTTCAGCTTGGCCTCGAGGTCGGGCGTCAGCGCCTTTTCCTTGCGGATGCCGTCGAGAAGGTCCTTGTGACCGGCGCGGATCGACTGCAGCAGTTCCGTCTCGAACTTGCCGATCTGGCTGACCTGGAGCTTGTCGAGGTAGCCGCGCGTTCCGGCGTAAATCGAGATGACCTGCTCTTCGACCGGGAACGGCGCGAATTGCGGTTGCTTCAACAACTCCGTCAGACGCGAGCCGCGGTTGAGCAGACGCTGCGTCACGGCGTCGAGGTCGGAGCCGAACTGCGCGAACGCGGCCATTTCGCGATATTGCGCGAGGTCGGACTTCATGGTGCCCGCGACCTGCTTCATCGCCTTGATTTGCGCGGACGAGCCCACGCGCGAGACCGAGATGCCGACGTTCACTGCGGGGCGAATGCCCTGATAGAACAATTCGGTTTCAAGGAAGATCTGACCGTCGGTGATCGAGATGACGTTCGTCGGGATGTAGGCCGACACGTCGCTCGCCTGCGTTTCGATGACGGGCAGCGCAGTCAGCGAGCCGCCCTTGTTCGCCTCGTTCAGTTTCGCGGCGCGCTCGAGCAAACGAGAGTGGAGATAGAACACGTCGCCGGGATAGGCTTCGCGGCCCGGCGGGCGGCGGAGCAGCAGCGACATCTGGCGGTAGGCGACGGCCTGTTTCGACAAGTCGTCATAGATGATGACGGCGTGCATGCCGTTGTCGCGGAAATATTCGCCCATCGTGCAGCCGGCGAACGGCGCCAGGAACTGCAGCGGCGCGGGGTCCGACGCGGTCGCAGCGACGACGGTCGTGTATTCCATGGCGCCGAATTGTTCGAGCGTCTTGACGATTTGGGCGACGGTCGAGCGCTTCTGACCGATGGCGACGTAGATGCAGTAGAGCTTTTGCTTCTCGTCGCCGGTCGCGTTGACCGACTTTTGATTGATGATCGTGTCGAGCGCGATCGCGGTCTTGCCGGTTTGGCGGTCGCCGATGATGAGCTCGCGCTGGCCGCGGCCGATCGGGATGAGCGAGTCCACCGACTTCAAGCCCGTCTGCATCGGCTCGTGCACCGAGCGGCGCGGAATGATGCCCGGCGCCTTCACGTCGACGCGACGGCGCTCCGACGATTGGATCGGACCCTTGCCGTCGAGCGGATTGCCCAGCGGATCGACGACGCGGCCGAGCAGACCCTTGCCCACCGGCACGTCGACGATCGAGCCCGTGCGCTTGACCGTGTCGCCTTCTTTGATGTCGCGGTCGTTGCCGAAGATCACGACGCCGACGTTGTCGGTTTCAAGGTTCAGCGCCATGCCTTTGATGCCGCCGGGGAATTCGACCATCTCGCCGGCCTGGACCTTGTCGAGGCCGTAGATGCGCGCGATGCCGTCGCCGACCGAGAGCACTTGACCGATCTCGGAGACTTCGGCTTCGGCGCCGAAGTTCTTGATCTGGCTCTTCAGGATCGCGGAAATTTCTGCGGCTTGGATGTCCATTGGCGTTCTCTTAAGCCCCTCTCATCGCGCGTTCGAGGCGCACGAGTTTGGATTTCAACGATGAATCGATTTGGCGCGAGGCGACCTTCACGACAAGGCCGCCGAGCAAGGACGGATCGACGCGTTCGGTGAGGCGCATGTCGCGCTTCATCGCGTCTTTGAGCGTGCCGAGGAGCGCCGTGCGCTGCTCAGGCTTCAAGGCTTGCGCGCTCGTCACCTCGGCCGACATTTCGCCGCGCAGATTCGCGAGCAGCGTTTGAAAGGCGGTCACAATGCCGGGCAGCGCGAACAGGCGGCGCTTGGCCGCGAGCAAGCCTACGAAATTCCTCGTCAGCGTGTTGACGCCGAGACGTGCGAGCACCGCATCGACCGCCCTGCCCTGCTCTTCTCGCGTGAAGACGGGCGAGCGCACGAGACGTGCGAGATCGGGCGAACCGGCGACAAGCGCGCTCAGCCGCGCGAGGTCGGAGGCGACGGCGTCGAGCGATTTGGATTCGGAGGCGAGTTCGAACAGCGCGGTCGCGTATCGGCCGGCGAGGCCTGAGACTGAAACCGTTTCGCTGGCCACGATCGAGGCTCTCCAAACAATGGGCTGCTCAAGCCTTGGGAGCACCGAGGGCCGGTGAGGCTTAAGCCGTTGAATTTGCGACTATTTTTGCTTTCGGGATGAGCGCGAAATTCACCCCCGGCGACGCCGCGCGCGGGGTCTAGCATAGGGGCATGTGCGGCGCAACATGACGGAATTGCGTTGACGGGGGACGGAGTGTCTCAGGGTGAGGTGCCCTTCGGGTCGCCAAAGAAAGAGGTTTCACGCAAAGCCGCGAAGACGCAAAAGAGGGGCGCATCGTACGGAGCCTTAAGAATGGACCTCTCGAAGATCTCTGCCGGGCGCAATCCGCCGAAGGATGTGAATGCGCTGATCGAGATTCCGTTCGGCGGCGTGCCGGTGAAGTACGAATTGGACAAAGCGTCGGGGACGCTGTTCGTCGACCGGTTCTTGCATACGGCGATGTACTATCCCGGGAACTACGGGTTCATTCCGCATACGCTGTCGCTCGACGGCGATCCGATCGACGTGCTCGTGATCGCGCCCGTGCCGGTGGTGGCAGGGGCCGTGATCCGTTGCCGGCCGGTGGGCGCGCTGATCATGACCGACCAGGCGGGCGAGGATGAGAAGATCCTGGCCGTGCCGGTCGACGCGCTGCATCCGTTCTATGCGGGCGTGCACAGCTATCGCGACCTGCCGCCGATCTTGCGCGATCAGACGGCGCATTTCTTCCAGCACTATAAGGACCTGGAAAAGGGGAAGTGGACGCAGCTCGGCGATTGGGTCGATGCGGCCGACGCGGAGAAGCTGATCGTGGATGCGATCGCGCGGGCTAAGGGCTAACTCTTCTTCTCATTTTTCGCGGCCGCGCCGAACGCGAAGCCCAGGGCGACGCCGATGGCTATGCCCATACCTACGTTGCCGATTGCAACGCCAATAGCGGTGCCCACCGCGATCCCGATTGCGAAACCTGCACCCGCGTTGCCCATTCTAAGGCTCCCTTCGATGAGAGCTGCATATGGCAACGCAGATCGTCAGGCGCAAGATCGCCAGGATTTGCTCTTATCCTGGGAGCGCAGGCGTCCCGCCTGCTCTTGCGGCCTCGGCACGCCATAGAATTTGACATGAGCCAGCCAACACCAACTTGGCATTCGCGCGGGTACATTCCGCATTGGGAAGCGGGAGAGGTTGCGCAAGCGATCACGTTCCGGCTGGCGGATAGCTTGCCGGCGTCGTTGCTTGGGCGTTGGGAAGATGAGCTTTCAACGCTGGCGAATGACGCGCGGGTTCAGGAGCGGCGTAAGCGCATCGAGCGGGCGCTCGATAGCGGGCATGGCTCGGGCGTGCTTGCTCAACCGGCTATCGGTGAGACTGTGGAGAATGCGCTGCTTCACTTCGATGCGAACCGGTACCGGCTGCATGCCTGGGCAATCATGCCGAACCATGTGCATGTGTTGGTGACGCCGATCGGGGCCGAGGCGCTATCGATGATCGTGCACAGCTGGAAGTCGTTCACGGCGAAGAAGGCGAATGCGTTGTTGGGCCGGAAGGGTGCGTTTTGGGCGACGGAGTACTTCGATCGCGCGATTCGCGATGATGCGCATTTTTCGAATGCGGTTGCGTACTTCGCGATGAATCCGGTGAAGGCGGGGTTGTGTGGAGCGCCGGAGGCTTGGCGGTTTTCGAGTGCTTGGCGTGGGCGTGGCGCGTAGATGTGGCAAGAGCAGGCGGGACGCCTGCGCTCCCAGGACAAGCGCTCTTCCGTGAAGGCACCGCCCTACGATCAACGCTACAGGAAGCTTTGCGGGTCGACGTCGATGGTCAGGAATACCGACGACGGTAGTTTCACCGGGTCGAGCCAGGCGCGGAGGTAGGCTTGGATGTTGACGGTGCGGTCGGTGTGGACCGCCAAGCGCAATCTCGTTTGGCCGCGGATCATTGCGAGGGGCGCGGGGGCTGGGCCCCAGACTTGGACGCCCTTCGCATTTGGCGCAGTGGCGGCGAGCGCTTCGCCTGCTTCGTGGACCGCTGGTTCTTTGCGGCCGGAGAGGATGAGGGCGGCCATGCGGCCGAACGGGGGCAAGCCCGCTGCTTCGCGTTTGCCCCATTCGGCGGCGTAGAAGGCGTCGCGGTTGCCGGAGGCGATCGCTTTCAGCACTTGATGGTTCGGGTCCGTCGTTTGGATCAGCACGTGGCCTTTGCGGTCGGCGCGGCCGGCTCTCCCTGAGACCTGATGCAAGAGTTGGAACGTGCGTTCGCGGGCGCGCGGGTCGGCGCCTTCCAATCCGAGATCGCCGTCGACGACGCCGACGAGCGTCAGCATCGGGAAGTTGTG
>JAEUML010000281.1 GCA_016792785.1 Alphaproteobacteria bacterium | reverse complement strand
AAGATAGATGTCTGGAAAGCCTAGTCCTCGCCGCCTAGCAATGTCCGCAGGCGGCGATGGTGGTGCCGGATGATTTGAACACGACCTTCCGCCTGCAACGCAGTTGTTCGCACCGCGCCGAAAGCGGCCAAAAACCTAGTGTTTTGGACCTTTGGCCACGCCGGTGGTTGATCCGGGGGTCGGATCAAAAAAGAGCAAAATTATCGTTTGAAATCAACGATGTATGGCGGACAGAGAGAGATTCGAACTCTCGATACCCGTGAAGGTATACACGCGTTCCAGGCGTGCGCCTTAAACCACTCGGCCATCTGTCCGCGAACGCCGCGAGGCGTGGAACGAAGGCCGGGACTATAGTCAGCGCCGCTTGCGCCGCAAGGCCGCAAATCTGCGGCCCCGCAGGGTCGAACCGCGGCGTAAACCTTGTGGACGCTGCCGCCCCTCGGCTACGATACCCACGGGGAATTGGGAGAGCGCGGGGGCCACGCCCGCGCTTTGGGGGCATATGATGGCCATATTCCGTTTTATCGCCTTGGTGCTGATTGTCCTGGGGCTGATGCTGCTCGGCGCCGACGTCGTGACCATGCTCGAGAGCGGTGCCGAACCGCGCTTGCGCTCCGTTGAGAACATTTGGGCGCTGTTCAGTGCCTCGGGCGTTGAAAGCTTCAAGGCCTGGCTGCCGGACATCCTCCCCGCGCCGGTTCCCGAGGGCGTTGCGACGTTCCTAGGGCTCCCCGCCTTCGCTGTCTTCGGCGTGATCGGCGTCGTGCTCGCCGTCATCTTCCGCGAGCGCGACGACTTCGGCGAAGCGAGCGCCTAGGATGACGGCCGTCTCGACGCTGCGCCGCATCGCTCTCATCGCTGCGGCGGCGGTCGCGCTCGCCGCTTGCCAGACGCTGGTCAAACCCGCGACGAAGACGCCGCCCGCGCCGGCACAAACCACGAAGCCCGAGTACGGCACGTGGGGCTTGGCCCTCGACTTCATGGACCGCGCCGTCAAACCCGGCGACGATTTCTACCTCTACGCCGCCGGCAATTGGGAGAAGACGACCGAAATCCCCGACGACCGTTCGTACTACGGCCTCGACACGGTGATCGCCGAACGCGCGGAACAGGACCTGCGCGAAATCGCCGAGATCGCGGCCGCATCGAACGCGGCTCCCGGGACGAACGCGCAGAAGGTCGGCGACTTCTACGCCGCCTACATGGATGAGGCCGCGATCGAAGCGAAGGGCCTCGACCCGCTGCGCCCGCTGCTCGCCGAAATCGCCGCGATCAAGACGTCCGAAGACCTTGCCGCAGCGCTCGGCCGCACGATGTCGGGCTTCGGCGCTGCGCCGTTCGGACTCTACGTCGACGTCGACGCGAAGAACCCCAGCGCCTATGCCGTGCATATGCAACAGGCCGGTCTCGGTCTTCCCGACCGCGACTACTATCTGAGGCGCGAGAAGGAATTCGCCGACGTCCGCGCCGCCTACCGCGCCTATGTCGAGAAGATGCTGACGTTGGGCGGCGTGCCCGCGCCGCGCCCGCGCGCGGAATCGATCTTGGCGCTCGAGACGCGCATCGCGCGCGTGCATTGGCCGGCCGAAGAAAGCCGCGACGCGGAAAAGACCTACAACCCCATGACGCTGGCCGAGCTCGAGGCCGAAGCCCCCGGTCTTGTCTGGCGCAAGTTCGCAGCCTCAGCCGGCATCGAAAACGCGTCGAAGATCATCGTCGCGCAACGCTCGGCCTTTCCGCGCCTCGCCGACATAGTGGATGCGACCAGTATCGACGTGTGGAAAGCCTATCTGACGTTCCACGCGCTCGATCAGGCGGCGCCGTTTCTACCTAAGGCGTTCGACGAAGCGAACTTCGAGTTCCGCGGCCGTATCCTGAACGGTCAGAAGACGCAGCGCGCACGCTGGAAGCGCGCCGTGCGCCTGCTCGACACGAATATCGGCGAAGCCTTGGGTGAGGCCTACGTCCAGCGCCGCTTCCCCGCCGCCTCGCGCGCCGCCGCGCAAGGTCTTGTCGCAAACCTGAAACGCGCGCTGGGCCTCATGATCGGCGAGGCCGCCTGGCTCGACGCCGCGACGAAGGCGGCGGCGCAAGGCAAGCTCGACGCCATGGGCACGAAGATCGGCTATCCCGACCTCTGGCGCGACTACGCCGGCCTCGACGTCGTGTCCGGCGACGCGCTGGGCAACGTCATGCGCGCGGCGACGTTCGACTATCGCCGCAACCTCGCCAAGCTCGGCCAGCCCATCGACCGCAGCGAGTGGTTCATGACGCCGCAGACGGTGAACGCATACAACGATTTCGGCCGCAACGAGATCGTGTTCCCCGCGGGCATCCTTCAGCCGCCGTTCTTCGACGCGAACGCGGATGCGGCCGTGAACTACGGCGCGATCGGCGCCGTCATCGGCCACGAGATCAGCCACGGCTTCGACGACCAGGGCCGCAAGTTCGACGCGACCGGTAAGCTCACCGACTGGTGGACGGCAAAGGACGCCGCCGCCTACACGGCACAGGCCGGAAAACTCGTCGCCCAGTTCAACGCGTTCGAACCGCTGCCCGGCACCCGCATCAACGGCAAACTCACCTTGGGTGAGAACATCGCCGACCTCGCAGGCCTCGCCATCGCCTACCGCGCCTACAAGCTCTCGCTCGGCGGTCAAGAGCCGCCGTTGCGCGACGGACTGACCGGCGATCAGCGATTCTTCCTCGCCTACGCGCACAGCTGGATCGGCAAGCGCAGCGACGCTTCGCTCCGCCAGCAGATTCTCTCGAACGAACACAGCCCGGAGCGCTATCGCGTCAACGGTATCGTCCGCAACTTCGACCCCTGGTACGCGGCGTTCCCGGTCGGGGCGAGCGACAAGCTCTATCTGAAGCCTGAGGACCGGGTTCGCTTGTGGTAGAGGAGTGAGAAGTGAGAAACGAGAGAGAGCGCCCTCTCTTTTCTCACTCCTCATTTCTCACTTCTCACTTTTCGTACAATCCGCAATGCGCCTCGATCTCCTCGCTGTCTCCGTCGGCAAGCCCGCGCCCCTTGGCACATGGCAGGGCGAGCGCGTCCTCAGCGGCATTCGCAAAACGCCGCTCGCCACGCCGCATGTGTTCGTTGGCGAGACGAACATCGACGGCGACGGCCAGGCCGATCTCACCGTGCACGGCGGGCGCGACAAGGCGGTCTACGCCTATCCGGCGGACAACTGGCCCTGGTGGCGCAACGAAGCAGCCTTCGATCCACGCCCGGCGTCATTCGGCGAGAACCTGACGCTGCAGGGCGCGACGGAAAACGATGTGCGCATCGGCGACCGCTTCACCTGGGGGCCGGACGTCGCGCTCGAAGTCAGCCAACCGCGCGCGCCGTGCTTCAAGTTCGCGATGCTGACGCTGCGCCAGGACCTCGGCGCCCGTATGACGGAGAGCGCCCGCACCGGCTGGTACTTCCGCGTTCTTCGAACCGGTATCGCGCCGGCGCAAGGCTCGCTCGCGCGTACACACACGGACGAACTCGCACCCACAATCCGCGACGCCTTCGCCGCCGCCTATCACCCGCGCGTCGCCCGCGACCTCATCAACCGCGTTCTTTCCGCTCCCGCGCTGTCGCAAGCTTGGCGCGAGGCCGTCTCGATGCGAGAAGTGAGAAGTGAGAAGTGAGAAGTGAGAAGTGAGAAGTGAGAAGTGAGAAGTGAGAGGCGGGAGAGCGCCCTCTCTTTTCTCACTCCTATCCCCTCACGCCTCAAACATTCAGCTCTTCCCGCGTGCGCGCGTCGAGCCGCCCGGTCTGCGGCAGGTCCTCGTCTTTCTGGAACGCCCACAACGCCGCGCGCAGCAGCTGATCGTAGATGCCGTTGACCAGGCCCTTGTAGTAACCGAGCCGCGTCAGCTTCTTCTGCGCCTCCATTACCGCGGGATTGGCGAGGCTTTCGGCGGGCTCGGGCACGGCAGGCTTCGGACGCGGGTTTGGCGGCAATGGCTTAGACGCGGGGGTCGCCGTTGACGAAGGCGCCGCCGTCACCACGGTGCGCACCTTGCTCAGCCAGTTCAAGCGGTCGTCGAGCCCGTTCGTTCCGCCATTGACCTTCTTCGTGCAGGCGGTGAAGTCCTGCACGTCGCAGGTCGGGTTGACGTTCTTCCATGTCCAGAACGCGGCGGCGATACGGATCGCGTTCTCGGGCTTTGCGGCGAGTTCCGGATGGTTCTCGAGGTCGAGCCCCGCGACCCGCCCGACCTCGCGATAGGTCTCGCGCCCGGTGAGCTGGATGTAGCCGCGCCCGCGAAAGCGATAGCCGTCGCCCGGGTTCACGTTGCCCATGCGCCCGCCATAGACGAAGTTCGCAAGCTTCTCGGGATTGCGCTCATATTGCTTGGCGACGTCGAGCGTGGGGAAACGGTTCGGCCAGATCTCCATCAACCGCGCAGCGGAGTAGTTCAGGTTTTCCTCGCGGTTCGTCAGTCCGTTCGACTCGTGCCCCAGCTGCGCCAGGAAGTACTGCAGCCGCGTCGCCATATCCAAAATGCCGGACTTCTTCAGCGCCTCTTCGCCGAACTTCACGAACGCGTCGATATCCGCTTCCGAGGCGCGCGGAAACACGCCCTTGATCTGTGCACGGGTCAGCATGGGTCCCTCCCTCGGCGAGAAAGCCGAATCAGCGTGGACGTGAAGTTTAACCTCTCCTAACGATTCGTTACGCGGAGCGCGGCGTGCCGAAATCATCGAACGTGTCGGCGCGCACATCGGGCAACAGTCGGCGCGTGGTCAAACACCAATGCAGCCTGTAGTGTCCCCGTCATCGTTCGGCCCTTGGCCGGCAGGGACACTTGGAAACCATCGTCGTCATCCTTCTTGGCGTCGTCTTCTACTTGTTCGTCCGAACGAGCCGGCTGAACCGCGAAATCAAAAATCTCCGCCAGCGCGCCGACCACTTCGACGAGGTGGCGAAGCGCCTCGCGGGCGCTTCGTCGGCGCCACCGAAGCCCGAGCCTGCGCCACCGCCGCAACAGCCGGTCGAACCCGCACAGATACCAAGACCTGCGCCGCCCAAACCGCAGTACGTTCCTCCGCCACCGCGCGCCGCCGAACCGCCACGCATCGAGAAGGCACCGCCGCCAGCAGCGTCGCGACCAACGCCGCCGCCGCCACCGCCCAAGAAAGTCCGACCCGCGATCAGCTGGGAACAGCAGATCGGCGCGCGCCTGCCGGTGTGGATCGGCGGCATTGCGCTCGCCCTATCCGGCATCTTCCTCGTCAAGTACTCGATCGACACCGGCCTCTTGAGCCCGGCGGTGCGCTGCGCGCTCGCGGGACTGCTCGGCCTCGCGTTGCTTGGCGGGGCGCAGTGGGTGACGGCGCGCAAGACCGTCGCGAACGGCGCGCGCATCGCCCAAGCGCTCGCGGGCTCGGGCATCGCCGTGCTCTACGGTTCGCTTTTCGCAGCGGGTACGGTCTACGAGTTCTTTTCGCCGGCGCTCACGTTTGCCGCCATGGCGGGCGTCACCGCGACGGCCGTGTTGCTCGCGCTGAGGCATGGGCCGCCGATCGCGATGCTGGGCATGGTCGGCGGCTTCCTGACGCCGATGCTCGTCGGTGCGACGGACCCGAACCCAGCCGTCCTGTTCGGTTATCTGATCGCGCTTTCGGTCGGGCTCTTCGTCGTTGTCCGGCGCGAAAACTGGTGGTGGCTCGCCTGGCCCATCGTCGCCGCCTGCTTTGCCTGGATTCTGATTTGGCTGGCCGGCAGCGGCACGCCCGGCGACAGCGTGTGGATCGGGCTCTTCGTCATCGCGGTCTGCGCAGTCAGCGTGGCGTTCATCGGCCCGCCCGGCGGCGTCGAGCGTGCACCGCTCGCGAACGCCGGACTTCTCGCGACCGGCGCGGTCGCCGTTGCGGTCATGACGTTCGTCGTCATCCGTGGCGACTTCGGCCTCGGCGAGTGGCGCCTTTACGGCCTTCTAGCGGTCGGGGCCGTCGTGCTCGCAGCCCTCGATCAGGAGCGTTACCGCCTCTTGCCGTGGATCGCGATCGCGCCCGTGGCCGCGCTGCTCTCGGTATGGGTGACGCCGGACACAGAGAGCTTTGTGGTTGTGCTGTCGTTGTTCGCGCTGCTCTTCACGGCATCCGGCATCTTCATGATCGGCAGAGCGCGTCATCCGCTCGACTGGGGCGCGCTCAGCTGTGTCGCGATGCTGGGCTTCTTCCTGCTCGCTTACGCGCGCCTGTACGACGTCGTCGAGGCGGCGCGCGTTCTCACACCGAACGCGCCGTTCGCGAGTTGGCCGATCTGGGGCATCATCGCCGTCGCGTTGGCCACGGTCGCGACACTCGTCGCCGGCCGCATCGCCGAGACGAAGCCGGGAGACCGCGCCCATCAGCAGCGCATGCTGGGCCTCTTCGCGCTGACGGCCGTCGCCCTCATCACCGCAGGCCTCTTGATCGAGGTTCCGCTTCGCGACTTGCCGGTTGCCATGGCCGCTTTGCTGATCGCGGTCGCCTTCATGGACGCGCGTGTCGACATCGATGCACTGCGCCCCGCCGCCTACGCACTGACCGCGCTCTTTGTGCTCCTCATCCTGCCGCAATTCGCCGAGCTTTCGGTCTATGCTGCGCGCACGATTGCAGGCACGCGGCTGCCGAACGCGATCCAACTTCCGCCGACCCTCACCGGGCCGCTGTTCTATCTGGGCGCACCGGCAGCGTTGCTGGCGACCGCGTCGTGGTTCGCGCGGCTGAGACGCGACGACGTTTTGGTGCGCACGTTCGAAGGCCTCGCCGTCTTTCTGATCGCGGTCTTGGGCTACGTCCTCATCCGCCGCGCCGACACGCCGGTCGAGCAAGTGTTGATGATGCTGACGCCGAGCGGCGAGGGCGCGCTGATCTCGCAAGCGCTGCTCGTCTATGCCATGGCCTTGGCCGCCGCGGGCCGCACCTGGAAGCGCGACATGCTGGTTGCCGCCGGCATCGTCGCGGGCTTCGTTGCGATCGCCCGCGTCGTCCACTTCGACATCCAGCCGTTCCAGCTGATGTCGGTCTGGATTCCGATGGCCATGGGCGAAGTCGGCGCGGCGATCACGTCGCTGCCGGTCGCAGCCTCGCCTGTGTTCTACCTCGGCATCCCCGCCGTCCTGCTCGTCGG
This sequence comes from Alphaproteobacteria bacterium, assembly GCA_016792785.1. Taxonomy (GTDB): domain Bacteria; phylum Pseudomonadota; class Alphaproteobacteria; order Micropepsales; family Micropepsaceae; genus SZUA-430. Next base: position 1,771 of record JAEUML010000281.1, on the reverse strand, counting down.
CTTGCGCCTCGTGACGTGGCGCGAGGAGGACGATTGGCTGGTCCGCCTTGCCGAATACGCCGCCGTCGTGCTCGTCGGCCTGATGGGCTATTTCCTCATCCGCCACGCCTTCAACCCCGCCGCCGAAGTCCTGACCGCCGCAGGCTCGCGCTTCGAAGGCAGCGTCATTTCGCAGGCCCAGATCGTCTACGCAGCGGCCCTCGTCGTCGCCGGCCGCTTCTTCGCGCGCGCAAGCCTGATCCACGCCGCAGCGATCGCCGCCGCCGTCGCGATCGCCCGCATCCTGTTCTTCGACGTCAAGCTGCTGACCCTCGTCGGCGTCACGATCCAACTGACCGCGGGCCAAGCCGTCGACGCATCGCTGACCTCGCCCGCAGCCGCAGCGCCGCTGTTCCACCTCGCGCTTCCCGCGGCATTGCTTGCAGGCCTCGCGTATGTTGCGCGCAACGAGATGCAGGGCTGGATCTCGCGCGCCGGCGAGTACACGGTCGTCGCGTTTGCGGGCCTCATGACCTATTACCTCATCCGTCACGCCTTCAACGCGCCGGAAGACGTCTTCGCCGGCGCCGGCAGTTACACGGAGCGCGGTGTTCTCACGAACGCGTTCCTGGTCGTGGGCGCGGCGGCTTATGTCGCCGGCGCGCGGTTCAAGCGCGTGGCGCTGCGCATCGGCGGCGCGATTGCGGCAGTGTTCGCCGTCCTTCGTCTCGGCTTCTTCGACATCCTTGTCTCCTCGCCGTTGGTCGAGCCGCACAACGTGGGCAGCTGGCCCGTCGTCAACGCGCTGCTTCTGCCCTACGGCCTGCCGGTCGCGTGGGCGTTGCTGGCCGCACGCGCGCTCGCGCGGCGCAACCTCGAGCGCTTCGTGCCCATCGTGCACGCCGGCGCGATGCTTCTCGTCTTCGCGCTGGTCAGCCTCAACGTGCGCCAGCTCTTCCAAGGCCCAATCCTGAACGCCGCAGGCGTCGCGGGCGATGCCGAGATCTACGCCTATTCGATCGCCTGGCTGATCCTAGGCATCGGCCTGCTCGTGGCCGGCACCTGGCGGCGCGACAAGATCATCCGCTTCGCCTCGCTGGGCGTCATGGTGCTGACCGTCGGCAAAGTGTTCCTCTACGACGCCTCCGAACTCACCGGCCTCTTGCGTGTGCTGTCGTTCCTGGGGCTGGGGCTCAGCCTTCTGGGATTGAGCTGGTTCTACACCCGCTATGTCTTCGCCCCGCCGCAATCCGCAGCCCCCGCCGGCGCCCCGTGATACGAGCGGACCGAGCGCCCGAAATTCGAACCGCCCCTGTGACGATTGCATATTGCGCGCCGCGCAGCCCGCGCTAGGGTTGCCGCCGCCATGAATCAGTTGGACCGCCGTGCGTTTTTCGGCGCCTTTGCGCTCGTTGCGGGCTTTGCCGCGCTGACGCGATCGGGCGCGCTAGCAAGCGCGCCTGCCTCGCTCGACCGCTGGGCGGAAGCACTCGCCGACTTGAACCGGGACCTCAGCCTGGGCCGCCTCGGCCTGGTCGAGTGGCAGGACAAGATCCAAGCGCTGAACACGGGCGTCGAGCTCGCCGACCTGCGCCGCTACCTCGATTTCGACCGCCTGACAAAGGCGATGAAGTTCCCGACGAAGCTTGCCGAAACCGCCGACCCCGCGCTGCCCGCGCACATCAACGTCGACGGCATCGCGCGGCCGTGGTTCATCCGCTTCTTCGGCATGAGGAGGGGTGGGGCGATCATCCCCCACGTCCACAACAACATGGTCTCGTCGCATTTGGTG
>JAEUML010000274.1 GCA_016792785.1 Alphaproteobacteria bacterium | reverse complement strand
CCGCCGGAAGCACCGCTGGACGTCATCTTGCATACGCCCGGCGGCGTGAGCTTCCACGGCCAACAGATCGCGCGTGCGTTGAAGGCGCATCGCGGGCGTAAGACAGTGTTCGTGCCTTACTTCGCGTGGTCGGCGGGCACGCTGATCGCGCTGGCGGCGGATGAGATCGTCATGTCGGATCACGCCGCGTTGGGGCCGATCGACACGCAGTACGACGGGGTGCCTGCGAGCGCGTGGATCTCCGTCGTCAAGCAGAAGCCGCGCAGGAAGGTCGAGGATCAGACCTTGCTCTACGCGCAGACCTGCGAACGGCTCATCGCGGACGATCAGGTCAAGGCCGTCGAGCTGATGCGCGGCGTCTACGCGCCGCGCGTCGCCGAGCGCATCGTTCGGACGCTCAACGAGGGATCGCTCTCGCACGGCTATCCCGTGACTTTTCAGGCGGCGCGGGCGATGGGGCTCAAGGTCAGCAACGCGATGCTGCCCGAGGCCGAAAAGATCGTCCACGAGTTCCGCGATCCCAACATGGGTTATCGCAGCGTGATCTTCTGCGCATCGTGATCAGTCTTCGGCGGCGGGCAGTTGGCGCATCAGTTCGCGCGCGGTCTGTACGCCGGACGGGTCGACCTTGAGACCCGCAGCGGCGAGCGCGCGGGCTGTCCAGGTGTTGCACGTGTTGAACAAATGGAACTCGCCGGTCGCCGGGAAGAAACGGCTGAACGCGTAGATGCCTGGCCCTGCCACGCGATCGCCTGAGCGGTCGAAGCTGGCGTGGAGGTGGTCGACAAGCCGGGCGAACTGATCGGCATCAAGCGTGAGCGTGACCTCTTCCAGCTCGCGGAACGTCAGACTCGGACGCACGGTGAGACCCGCGAGATGCACGACAGCGGGTCCCGGCAGCACTGTGCCAAGCGTGGTTCCGATACCGGGGTCCGGCTCTGTGTAAAAGTCAGCGTCGCCCCACCCGAATTGCAGATAGACGGCCTCTTGAAAGTCGGCCTTCTCGGGGATGCGGCCGGCCGGGATGTCCGCGCGGGCGATTGCGATGTCCGTGTGCCAGCCATTGCTGGAGACATAGACCGTGAAGCCGGCGGCGGCCCGCCCTGCGGCGGCCAGCACCAGAGCCAGCGCAGCGACGGTTGCGATGAATGAACGGCGCATGGGCCGCATTGTGCCGCACTCTGCGCGGCGGGTCGATCTTCGCGCCGCGTCTTGGTATGCTAGCGCCAGTCTGAAACATCAGCCTTGCGCGTCCCCTGCCCCTACACGGCGTTGGGTTTTCGACGCCTCGGCGCACGGAGATACGAGCCTTGCCGACGATCGAAGCGCTGCGCGCGCGGCACCCTGAAATTCGCGACGACTTCACCATCGACCAGCACTGGGCGCGCTACACGCGCGCGGACCACGAGACGTGGCGCACACTTTACCGGCGGATGGAGAAGGTGCTGCCCGGACGGGCCTGCGACGAGTTCCTGAACGGACTCAAGGCGCTCAAAATCGGCGATGAACAGATTCCCGACATGGAGCGTTTGTCGGACGAGCTCTACAAGCTCACGCGTTGGCGGGTCGTGGCGGTGCCTTCGCTGGTGCCGGACGACATCTTCTTCGAGCATCTGGCGAACCGGCGCTTTCCGGCGGGCTATTTCATCCGCAAGCCCGAGCAGCTCGACTACATCGAGGAGCCGGATGTCTTTCACGACGTCTTCGGGCACGTGCCGATGCTCGCCCTGCCCGTCTTCGCCGACTACATGGAAGCGTACGGCAAGGGGGGCATGAGGGCGCAGGGGCTGGGCATGTTGCCCAACCTCGCGCGGCTCTATTGGTACACGGTCGAGTTCGGGCTGATCGCGAAGCCCGAGGGGCTTCGCCTTTACGGCTCGGGCATCGCGTCGTCACGGGCAGAGTCCATCTACTCGGTTGAGGACGCCTCGCCGAACCGGATCCACTTCGACCTCGAGCGCGTTATGCGCACGAAGTACCGGATCGACGACTTCCAAGAGAGCTACTTCGTGATCGACTCGTTCGATGAGTTGTTCGGCGAGACTTACAAGGACTTCGGGCCGCTCTATGCGCGGCTGCAGTCGGGGCTGACCCACGAACCGGGAACGATCCTATCAACGGACCGCTTGCACCATCGCGGCACGCACCGCTACCAACCAGGATCGCACCGGGCGTCGGCTTGAACTTGACGTGGCGCAACAGAGGCTCGGTTACGGCTCCTTGAGCGCGGAGTCCCATGTGCGGGTTACGGGTTTCAGCATGTAGGCGAGGACGGAGCGTGCGCCGGTCTTGACGTCGACTTCGACCTCCATGCCGGGGAGGATGCGCGCCTTCGTGGGATCGTTACCGAAGTGGTTGCGCGCGAGCTGAACACGCACTTTGTAGAACTGGCGGCCGTTCTGATCGGCGAAGGTCGTCGCCGAGATGCGGTCGACCTTGCCTTCGAGCGTGCCGAACGTCGCGTAGTCGAACGCGGAGACGCGGATGTCGGCGCGCTGGCCGATCGAAACTTGGGCGATATCTTGCGGCGCGACCTCGGCGATCGCGACGAGCGGTACGTCAGTCGGCACGATCTCCATCAGAGTTTCGCCGGGTTTCACGACCGCATTCACCGCCTTGACCGCGAGGCCGGAGACGATGCCGGCGACGGGGGCGTTCAAGTTCAGCCGCTTGGCGCGGCCTTCCTCGTTGCGCAACGCGGCGTCGACTTCGGCGAGGTCGGCGGTGTGCTTGGCGATCGATTCCTGCGCTTCGGCATGCGTGCGCGCTTCAAATTCGCGGAGCTTTTGGTCGTACTCGGCCAACTGGCTTTCGGCGCTGACGAGTTGGTCGCGCGCGTTTAGCCTTTGTTTCTGCCGGTCAGTGGCGTCGCGCTGGGCGCCATAGAATCGGTCGCGCGTGGTGAGTTTGCGCTGGAACAGATCGGACCTGAGTGCCAGTTCTTCCTGTGCGATGCGTTCGTCCTGGCGCAGCACGATGAGCTGCGACGTCAGGCGCGAGACTTCCGACTCCCGCTGCGCCTTCTGGGCGGCGAGCACGGTCCGCTCGGCTTCGATCGCCTGCTTGCGCGCGTTGTAGAGCGACAGCTGTTCGGCCTTCTGCCGGACGAAGCCATCGACGACTTTGTCGAAGGCGGGCGTCCGGCCTTCGGTGACCGCCCGTTCTCCCTCGATCGCGATCAGATGGGTCGCGCGCTTCGCCTTGAGCTGTTCCAACCGACCCTCGGTGTCGAGCGCGGCCAGGCGCAGCAGCGGCTGGCCCTTGCGCACGCGTTCGCCTTCCGCCACCAGGATGTCGGCGATCACGCCACCTTCGAGATGCTGAACGGCGACAAGATCGCCCACCGGCATCAGACGGCCGGGCGCATTCGTGACCACATCGACGCGCGTGAGCAGCGCCCACAGAAGCGCCAGCGTCACGAGACCGAAAATAGCGTAGACGAGCTGCGTCAGGCTTTCCGCCGGCGGACGTTCCTCAAGCTCTATCGCTTGGTTCAGCGGAACGACACCCGGATCGGCGAGGAGCTTCACCTTCGCCTTGATCGCCGTGAGGGCGGTGGTCATGTATTCGCTCATGCCGCTTTTCCCGTGGTGTTGACGCCGATCAGCTTCTCAATGGCGCTGTCAGGCGTGCCGCCGAACTCGATGCCGCCGTCGCGCATGACCACGGCGAAGTCCGCGAGGCGGATGTAACTCGGACGATGGCTTGTAAAGAGCACCGTGCGCTGACCGCGCAAACGCTCGAGCAGGGATTGCACGGCCTTCGCGCCGTCTTCGTCAAGCATCGCTTCCGGTTCGTCGAGCAGCAGGATCGGCGACTTGCGCACGAGCGCGCGCGCAATGGTGAGCTGGCGAAGGAAGCCGGGCGGCATGGTTTGGGTCGCGACGTCCCCGATGCGGGTATTGAACCTTTCGGGCATGCCGTCGACCGCATCCAGAATGCCCACGGCGTCGGCGGCGGCGCGCAACGCCTCGTCGTTCGCCAACGGATCGCCCAGTCGCAAGTTCTGAGCGATCGTGCCATAGAACAGGTCCGTTCGCTGCGGCGCGCAGGCGATCGCGCGGCGCAGCGTCTTGGGCGGCAGCTGACGGATGTCGACACCGTCGACGGCGACAATGCCGGCCTGGGGCTGATAGAGGCCCTGAACGACGCGAAGCACGCTCGACTTGCCCGAACCGTTCGCGCCGCATAGCGCGATCATCTTGCCCGGCGGCACATTCAGGCTGACGTTGACCAGCGCCGGGTCGCTGTCCTTGCCGTAGCGAAGGCTCACGCGGTTGAGCCCGATGCGCCCAAGCCGCGGCGCGCGCGCGAGATTGGGTACGGCTGCCTCGTGTTCGTCTGCAAGCCGAAGCATCTGATTCAGCGCCTGGATCGAGCTGCGCATGCGGCTCAACCGGCCGAGCGTCTGGAACAGTTGCTGCGCCGGGCTCAGGATGCGCCAGGTCAGCGCCATCGTGGCAATGAGCGCGCCGACGGTGATCGACCCATTGAGCACCATCAGCGTGCCGACGACGAGCACGCCGAGCGCGGCCGCGTTGTTCATGACCTGGCTCAAAGCTTCGACGGCGGACGAACGGTCGTGCAGCTCGCTGGCGCGGGTCGCGGCCTCCGCCGACATCAGACGGAAGCGGTGAGACCACACCTCCTCCGCACCTTCGCGCTTGAGGGCCTCGTGGTGCATCGTCGTGTCGGTGGCGTGGTTGGAGAGGTTCGTCTGGGCCGTGCCTTGCGCAAGCTCATATGTCTGCAGCCAGCGCGCGCCGGCGAAGCCTACGACGGCGAATGCAATGCAGGCGACCGCCGGTACGATCACGAGCCAGCCGCCGACCAACGCGACGACCGCAAGGGCGATGATCGTGAAGGGAAAGTCGACGATGGCGCTTGCGGCGGGACCTGAGAACAGGTCGCGCAACGCTTGGAATTCGCGCAACCGCGAGATCTGGGCCGACACGGCGGGTCCGTCGGTGTAGCTCAACGGCAGGCGGATCAGTTTGGCGAACGTCGCCGTTCCGATCAGATAGTCGATGCGACCGGCCATCGTGCCCAGCAGGCGCGAGCGCAGTGTCTTTAGATAGAGGTCGACGGCAATCGCGATGGCGATGCCGACGAGCAGCATCGGCAACACGTCGAGCGCGCGCGAGGCGATGACGCGGTCGTAGACCGTCATTACAAAGAGTGGGATCGCGATCGACAGCACGTTCGACACGGCCGAAATCGCAACCAGTTGCCCGATGAACGACTTGAAGCGGCTGAACAGCGCTGACGTCCAGCTGCGCCGCGGCAGTCTTGAATCGACCGGGCGGGCGAAATACGCGAAGCCGTTCTGCGCTGCTTCTGCCGGCGTCAGCGCCCGCTGGTGGCCGTCGACGAAGGCGAAGATGGCGCCGTTCGCCTCTCCCAGCAGTACGACGACGCGGCCGCTCTCGGGCTCCTCGTGCAGGCACGGCATGAGACGGTGGTCGATGTCGACGGGCCGGCGTGCGACACGCTCCGTGGTGTAGCCTAGATTGACGAGGCTCGTGCGCAGATCGGCGATATCCATGCCGGACTGGAAGTGCGGCGTCGCCTCGGTCACGGCGAGCTCGCCGCCACGATAGGCCAAGGCTTTCAGGAATGGCCGCAGGCACTGCGCGGTGGCGATGGTTCTGGGTCGCCGGCCGGATGACGGCTCGATCGCAGCGGCGTCGAACGTGACGAGCGTTTGCCAATAGGCTTGCAGGAATTCGCGGGTGGCGTTCCCGTGTGTGCGCGCACGCTCGATCCAGCCTTTGGGCACGACGCGCTCCGCCATCTCGCGAACTTGCGTGAGTTTCATGACGCGCGCGCCGCCAAAGCGGGTTGCA
>JAEUML010000089.1 GCA_016792785.1 Alphaproteobacteria bacterium | reverse complement strand
GGTGGTTGTGTAGTCGGCCGCCGCCCGCATCCAGGCAAGATCGGCACCCGCCGAAAAACTAGGCCCCGCCCCCTCGACCATCACGACCCGAACGCCGTCGGCCGTGCGCAAGGTCTCGAAGATGTCGGACAGCCGCGCAATGACGTCCGGGTTGAACGCATTGTGCACCTTCGGCCGGTTCAACGTAACGACGGCGACCCCGGCACGGGTGGTGTTGAGCAGAACGAAGTCTTCTGGTGCGTCAGTCATTGGGCCGCCTCTTGCGCTGGCAAGAGACGCACTACACCACCGCCGCCCGAATGACAAAAGGGGCGGCCCGCGAGAGCCGCCCCAATAGGATGCGCCAAGAGCGCCCTCGAGTTAGAACTCCTTCGTTACGCTGACGAACCCGCGCCGGCCCAAGAGGTCATAGGGCCCACCCGTCGCAATGGCATTCCCCTGCCGTCCGAACGTACCGGAACTCGGTCCGTCGCTCGAGGCACCCGGGGGATGCTCGTCGAAGAGGTTGCTGACGCCGACGACGATCGACCAATCATCCGCGCGATAGCGAACCGAAGCGTCATGGACCGCGGTGAATTCGGTCCAGTGCTTGTAGATGCCGAGGTACGGCGTCCCATTGAACAGGAATTGGTTGCCTCCCAGGACTTCGGCGTTCGACGTCCGCGATGCGGCCTCGGTGTGCCAGAAGAACGTCCAATCGCCCTTCTCGAACCGCGCGTTGATCGATCCGACAAAGTCGGGATCGTAGAGCGTGCCGTTGAATGCAGACGCCCCCTCTCCCAAGGCATCGACCTCGTCCGTGAACGTCCACGTGAAGTCGCCGTCCAGGACGAAGCGTCCGAACGAGAACTCATGCGAATAGCGCAAGTTCAAGTCGAGACCGTCGGAAACTTGCGAGGCGATGTTCACGAAAGAGTCGTTCACTTGATTGATTTGACCGAAAGTCGGCGAGAGCGGATCGGTGTCGCGGTCGGTCAGCGCGCAGAACGGATTCGCAAGCAGTGGTTGCTTGGTGTGGCAGAAGAACATGATCGCCGCCGGCCCAAGCTGCGAGACTTGGTCCCTTACCTCGAATTCCCAATAGTCGACAGCGACCGACAGGTCGATCCAGTCGGGTGTCCAAATGAAACCAGCTGTCCGCGCTTCAGACTTCTCGGCGCGAAGCAAACCTGGCCCGCCACCGCCCGAAACGATCAGTGTACCGCTCGTTCCGCCAAGGAACCCCGGGGGCAAATTGAGCCCACCCGGCCCGCAAGATGCGACGATGCGCGGATCGCCCGACAGATCCCATTGAATGCACGGATCAATGCTGTTTGAGTTTTGGAACCCGGTCTGGTTGGCGAGGAACATCTCGTAGAGTGCCGGCGCCCGGAACGAGGTGCCCGTCGTACCACGCAGACGGTACTCCGGAGTGATCTGCCAGTTAACGCCGAGTTTGTAGACGGAACCGTCGCCGTAGCTGTCGTAACTCGTGTAGCGGCCCGATGCATCGAGCGTCAGCGACTGAGCATACTCAAGACCACCTAGGAGGGGAATCTCGACCTCGCCAAAGACCTCATGCACGCTATCCTCGCCCGCGGTTCGCCCCGCGGACGACAGGCCCCAATAATTGCTCGCGCGTGCCATCGGTCCCGGCGTGTCGTCAATCTCGTCACGCCGGAGTTCGAAACCGACCGCGGCCGCCATGGCGCCTGCCGGCAACTGGAACAGGTCGCCTGTTACGATGCCGTTGATCATCGACTGGGTGTAGACCGTCGTGCCGGTTTCGTTGCCAAACAGGAAGGCCTGCTGTTCAGGCGTGAATTGTCCTTCGAGGATCGCCGGACTCATCCAGTTGATGGTTGGACAACTCGGCGCTGGTGCCGAGATCGTAATCAGCGACGGATCGCACGGCAGAGGCGATAGCGTCGTGGCTTCAACCCGATCGTTGTAGGTGAAGCTCGTCGTGTACGATGCGTCCGATCGCGAATGCTGAGCATACAGATCGTACGACCAGTCCCCGATCAACGGAAAACCGGCGCCAAGCGCGCCACGCACGCCCCACACCGTGCGGAAGAAATCCACCTCTTGCGATTGGTCGAACGTATGCAAAATGACGGGTTGCGCATCGAGACCGAGGGGATTTGTTACATGTGCACCAGGCAGGAACGGGAACAGCTGCAAATAGCCGTGCTGGTCCGAATTACGCCGCGTGAACACATTCTCGGTATAGAGTTCGCCAATGCCCCCGACGTCATAGGACCCCTGCACGTAGAGCGAACCGCGCTCCACAGGCGCTATAATGTCTGTGTCGAGGAACCGGGGATCGGCCTGATCGAGCTGTCCCTGGGACGTGCGCCACGCGGCTTCGACCTGCGCTCTCTGCGCCGGTGTCAACGCAGCGAATTGCTGCGTAGGCGTACAGAGAGTGACACCGCAGATAGTGGGCGCACCGAACACGCGCGCCATGCGCGTCCAAGAAATGCCCACGCGACGGTAGCCGGGGCGGTCCAGCCCGAACGGGCCGCCACCCGCCACAGCCGTCGGATCCGGAACGAACGTGCCACCGACGAACAATCCGACAGCACCTTCAAACGTGTTCTGGCACTTTGATTTCCCGGTGGCAGGATCGATGACATCCAGAAGCCGGCCGGTTCCCACCTCGTAGACGTTGTCTTGGGCGCAGCTGAAATAGTCGCGGTCGCCCGCGACGAGCGACTCCCGCCGGTAGTACTCGGCAGCTACTGTGATCGAGCCGCGATCGAAAACTTCACCCCAGATGCCATCGATGCGATAGGAATTGCCGCCGCCTTCGAACGTGAAATTGCCGTCCGCGGTGACCGACAAGCCCTCGTAGTTCTGCCGAGTGATGACGTTGACCGCGCCTGCGACGGCATCCGATCCGTAGATCGAGGAACTGCCGTCTTTCAATATCTCGAACCGGTCGATCATCGCCTGCGGCAGTGTGTTCAGATCGGGCGAACCGAGCTGCCCGGTGGAACCCGCGGGTGCCAGGCGCCGGCCATTCACGAGCACCAGGGTACGGTTGGCGCCGAGCCCGCGCAAAGAGACCGTGTTGGCTCCGGTCCCGCCCGGTACGACGAACGCCGAAAAGGTGTTGTTGATCTGCTGAGACCCCGCCGCGGTAGACGAAGCTTGCAGGATATCGGCGGTGTCGTTCAGGCCTTCGAGCGTCGAGTCTTCGCGGGTTATGATCTGAATCGGCGCGGACGAAGTGAACTCCTTCTTCTTCAACCGCGATCCGGTCACGACGACGCGGTCCACCTTTTTTTCGTCCGCCGGAGCGCTCTCGTCCTCTTGCACCGTCGGCTGTGCCGGTTGGGCCGGCTGCTCCTGTGCGATGGCGATGCCGCTCGTAAGCGAAAAACTCAGTACACTGACGGTCGCGAGCAATGCACGGCGCGATTGGTTGGTCACGTTATTGTCCCCCAAAACTCTAAGCGGGGAATTCGTGACTCAATCAGCGCTCACATTCATCTAGAAACGCAACGCAGCGTTTGTTTCGCCCCAACCCGTCACGACACAATCACAGGCCAGAATGAGATTCATGTACCAAGCCAGAAAGAGATTGTTGCAAATTTCTCAAGAATTCAATGACCACCGCGCAGAAACGCGCGCTTCACGACGTAGAACAACGTGATGACGACGAGGAACCCTGCATAAAGCGCAACGATCTTCTGCCAGTACGACATCTCAACCACCGGCGGCAGGCGGAATGCCGCGCCGTTCGCCAGCACCGGCAACATCACCTCGGCGACCAGATGAACGACGACCGCGCCAAGCGCCACGACGAAGATGCGCTTGTAGGCATCCATCGTATAGGCGGCCGCGATCGCAATCAGCAGCCCCAGGATCGCGTTCACCTCATAAAAGCCCGCGCGAAAATAATCCCAAACCAAGTTCACATACGGCATCACGAAATCCATCAGGCTTGCCCTCCCTTAACGCGGCCAATCACCCCGGACCGACAGCATGCGCACCTCGCGCCCGCCGCAGTGTTTCTTACGCACCTCGGCAGAGCATGACCGGGGGTGCAGCGCCTTGTCGAGACACACCCACACCTCATCGAGCTGAGAACGGCCGCACGTCGCGGAAATTCCGTCGTTTGGCCACGCGGGGTTCGCATCCAGAAAGGCGCGCTTGACGTCGTTCGCCGTTGTGACGAGCGGCCGCGCCGGCGCGTGATAGGCTTTTGGGATCCGCACCGCCTCACGCGCGAGCTGCGCTGCCGCGAAATAGTCGTCCTGCGAAAGCCCCGCGCACGTTCCGTGTTTCTTCCACTGATGCTGGATGAGGCGCTCCGACGGCATGACCGCGAGCATCTCGTCGACCAACGCATCGCTCACCTCGCTTGGCCCAGCCGTCGAGCAGAACTGCGGCCACCCGCGCTCATGCTGCGGCCAAAGCCCATGCAGCACGAAGCCGTAGGGCCGCCCCGATCGGCACTGCAAGTCATCATCCCTGCCCCGCCCCTCGTCCGACGAACAATGCGTCGGCGACCACGAGAGCACGAGCACGTAATAGTCGAAGTCGCCTTCCGCCTTGGGCATAGTAACCGCTGAAGGCTTCGGCGAAGCGGCGGATGGCGCCGGCTTCGTCTCAACACGCGTGGCAGGCCCGGTCGCATTGGACGCCACATCACGCGCCTGCGGGGCATCCGGCTCCTTCGAGCCGCCATCGAGCCCGAACACCGCCGCCAGCAGCACCACGACAATTGCGGCCCCGATCTTCATCAACGTTTGCCGATCAAACTGCATCTCTCAACCTCGAAGTTCCCCACTTGCGGGGAAGAAACGATGGCCACGTGGGCTACCTCTTCCGGATGGACTTCACGTACTCATCGTACTCGCGGCTAAGCTTCGCCGTCTCGCGCTCGACGAACGCGTCAAACGCCTCTCGTCCGATGATCAACCAACCCAGCCACTTGGCCAATCCATAGGTGTATGGACCGGTCCCCCCGAGAGACAGGAAGAAGGCACCCACCGCAGCTACAAAAGCGGAAAGCACGCCTGAGAATCCAACTCTCTCCAGCAACGACATCCGCTCGAACGCTCGAGCGGTTGCGGATGCATCGGACTCCAGAGTTATACCGAATGGCAGCGGCACATACGCAGCCAACGCCAGCAGAATCGACCCGAAGGCGATGGCCACCAACAACGTCACCGACGCAGGTGCATAGGGAAATCGAGGCAAAAAGTAGACGCGAGAGACCGTGAACACGGCCAGATGAACCCATCCAAATGTGATCGCCGGCGCGGAGGCAAAGAGAATCAAGAAGCCGAGCGCTACCTCCATGCCGTTCCCGCCGAACGCCCAAAGCAGAACCAACGGCGCCGGCAGCACAACACAAAGCAGGATGGCAAAAACCACATACGACCAGAGCAGATGCAACAGCACCTCGAACGCATAGGAGACAACGCCGTTGTACTGCGGCATGACGCTCACATCCTGAACACACCGAACTGCGTCCGCGGGATCGGCGCGTTCAGGGTGGCGGAAAGCGCAAGCGCCAGCACACGCCGCGTCTCGGACGGCGCGATGATGCCGTCATCC
>JAEUML010000074.1 GCA_016792785.1 Alphaproteobacteria bacterium | reverse complement strand
CGTTTTTCGGGGATGTCGGCGACGGCGCAGGCGTCGATCCATTCGCCGGGGTCGGCGGTTGTCGCCTTGCGGTCGCGGGCTCCTTGGACGAAGGCGGCGACGATGTGCAGGCCAGCGATGAACACGAAGCCTGCGGCGGTCGCCCACGCATAGAGCGGGCTTCCGCCATGGCCGCTGGCCGCACCAAGCAATACGTGCAGCACCATCGCGCCGTAAGCCGGGTAGATCAGCATGTGCAGCGTCTTCCACACGGCGGGCGACAGGTTGTTCAGCCAAAAGTCGTGGCTGGTGATCGCCATGAAGAAGAGGACGACGAGCGCGAAGGCGCCGAGGCTTTCGAAGGGGAACGCGCCGATCGCGTCATAACGCGGGTTCGAGACGAACAGCGAGACGATCGGATTGATGACGCCGAAGCCGTGATACCAGATCGTGGCGTAGGTCGCGTGCGCGGCAGCGACGACGAACAGCGCGACGCCCAGGTGGCGGCGGTTGTAGAGCAGCGGCAGAAACTTCGGCGAAAGCCGCGCTAAGGGTCCGATCGCGAGCACGACGTGGATCATGAAGTACGCGCAGGCGCCGAGCGCGCTGATGGTCAGAATTTCCATCGACGTGTTCGCGGTCCCGGCGGTCGCGTAGCCGACCGCGACGAAGACGGCGAGATAGAGCGAGATGCCCGCGACGAGCACGACGTCGTAGATGTGCTTGTGTCGGTTCCACAGGACGGGTTTGTAGGTCGCCGCCATCGCTCTAGCGTCCGAGCATGAGCGTGGGGTCGCTTTGCACGAGCATCGCGAAGACAGCCGCGACGCCAAGCGCGACGATGAGCCAGATCCAAGGATGCGCGCGGCGCTGCCAAAGCCTCATCGTCAGTCTCCGTGCGGCTGGCCACCGGAAAGCCAGCGGATCAACATCAACGGCCAGAGCGCAATCAGGCCGGGCAGGATCATCATGCGGAAGCCGAGGCCTGCGCCTTTTGCGCCGTGGTCGATGCGGTTGAGGCCCAACAACAGAAAGACAAGCGCAAACACGGCGCCCACGGCGGCATAGAGCGCGACGCCTTCCAAGATCGCTGTGACCGTCTCGATGCTCCCCATGGGTTCGAGAATGACACGCGGGCCAACGTGCCGCCAATGCCGGGTATCTATCAAACGGACCGCGTTCGGGTATTGTCCCGCCCCATCATGACATTTCGGAGAAAGACGATGATGCGCATTCTCGCTGTGGTGGTGCTCTTGGTGCTGGGTGCTGGCGGAGCGGTCGCCGATGTGCCGCCGCCTTACACGCCCTATGGGATCGGGGCGCGACTCGTGGATGCTGAGCCGTTTCCAACACTTGCCGACGTGAAGGCGGGCAGTCCGGCGGCGAAGGCGGGATTGAAGGCCGGGGATGCGGTGATCGCAATCGACGGGAGTTATTCGAAGAGCGGCGGGGCTCCGTTCTATTTCTTCGCGCGCGGCATGCAGGGGCGGCAGGGCAGCGCCGTCGAGCTCGTGATCCTGCGCGACAATCAGCGGGTGTTCACGGTCAAGCTCGCGCGGACTGTTGTCATTCGCGGCGGCTGGTAGGGGGCGAACATGCGCATCGAAAATCGCCTCTCGAAACTCCTCGGCGTCGACTATCCGATCGTGCAGGCGCCGATGGGTTGGATCGCGCGTTCGCAACTTGCGTCCGCCGTGTCGAATGCGGGTGGCCTCGGCATCATCGAGACGTCGTCGGGCGAGCTCGACGCGGTCAAGGCCGAAATCAAGAAGATGAAGCAGCTGACGGCGAAGCCCTTCGGCGTGAACATCGCGCTCGCTTTCGTGCGCGACCCGAACATCGTGAAGTTCGTCGAGGATGCGGTCGCGAAAGAGGGCGTCAAGTTCGTCACGACGTCGGCCGGCGATCCGTCGAAATTCTGCAGCGAGCTGAAGGCGCTGGGACTTACCGTGTTTCACGTCGTGCCGACGCTGAAGGCGGCGTTGAAAGCGGTGGACGCCGGTGTCGACGGGCTCGTCGTTGAAGGGGGCGAAGGCGGCGGGTTCAAGAATCCGCAATCCGTGATGACGATGGTGTTGCTGCCGCTCGTGCGCGAGAAGGTCGATGTGCCGATCATCGCGGCGGGCGGCATCACCTGCGGGCGGACGATGGCGGCGGCGTTCGCGCTGGGCGCGGAAGGCGTGCAGATGGGGACACGCATGGTCTCGGCCGCCGAGTCGCCCGTGCACCAGAACTGGAAGCAGGCGATCATCGACGCGGAAGACACGGGGACGGTGTTTCTGAACCAGTTCTCGCGGCCCGCCTTGCGTGCGCTGCGCACCGAGAAGACCACGCGGCTCGAGCGCGAGTTGGTGCCGACCTATCAGGGACCGCCGGTAATGGCCGAGTTCGGCCGCGCAAAGGATCTCTATTTCGGCGGCGACATGGAGGCCTCCATCGCGCTTTCGGGTCAGGTCGCCGGGCGCATCGACAGCGTGAAGCCGGTGAAGCAGATCATCGACGAGACGGTGGCCGAGTTCCATCAGACCGTCGGTGGACTTGCGCGCGCCTACGGCTCATAACGGCGGCATAGATTCTCAGGCGCTACTCGCATGCTCGCACCGGCTTCCGTTTCCGACTATCGCGAATTGGCGCGGCGGCGGTTGCCGCGGGTGTTCTTCGACTATGTCGACGGTGGGGCGTTCGACGAGGCGACGCTGAACGCGAACCGGAACGATCTGCAGCGGTTGGCGTTGAAGCAGAAGGTGTTGCGCGACGTGTCGGCTTTGGACACGTCGGTCACCTTGTTCGGACAGAAGCTGGAGTTGCCGCTCGTGCTCGCGCCCGTGGGCTTTGCGGGCATGATGGCGCGGCGGGCGGAGGTTCAAGCGGCGCGGGCGGCGGAGAAGGCGGGGATTCCGTTCACGCTCTCCACCGTCGGTATTTGCCCCATCGAAGAGGTGGCCCAAGCGACGTCGAAACCGTTCTGGTTTCAGCTTTACATGATGCGCGACCGCGGCGTGGTGAAGGAGATCATCGCGCGCGCGGCGGCGGCGAATTGCGGAGCGCTTGTCTTTACGGTTGATCTGCCGGTGCTGGGCACGCGGTATCGCGACATCCGCAACGGGTTCGGCGTGAAGCTCTCGGCGCTCGGGCGCATGCGTCTCGGCTGGAACGTCGTCAATCATCCCGCCTGGGTCTATGACGTTCCGATCAAGGGGCGACCGCTGACGTTCGGGAATTTGAGCGGCATCGTTCCGAACGCGACGTCGCTGGGCGCGTTGCTGGCGTGGACGACGACGGCGCTGGACCCGTCTGTGACGTGGAAGGACCTCGCGTGGGTGCGCTCGCTTTGGAAGGGGCCGCTGATCATCAAGGGCGTGCTCGACGAAGATGATGCGCGGGAGGCAGTGGCGGCAGGCGCCGAGGGCATCGTCGTGTCCAACCACGGGGGGCGGCAGCTCGACGCGGCGCTATCGACGATTGCGGTGTTGCCCAAGATCGCGGAAGCCGTCGGCGATAAGACGACGATTCTCATGGACGGCGGCATTCGCTCGGGCCAGGACGTGACGCGGGCGCTGGCGCTCGGCGCCAAGGCTTGCATGATCGGGCGGGCGTGGGTCTATGGCGTCGCGGCGAAAGGCGAGGCGGGCGTCACCGGCGTGCTTGAGACGATGAAGCGCGAGTTGCGCACGAGCATGGCCTTGATCGGCAGGCCGCGCGTCGGCGACATCGACGCTTCGGTGCTGCAGCGTTAGGGCGATTTCACCAACAGCAACGGCGTCGCGAGTTCGCGCAAATGGCGCGGGCGGGCGAGGAAGGCTGCGGTCAGCGGGTCGCTTGCGGCGATCAGGGCGAGCGTTGCGTTCAGCTTGCGCACGGCGGTGGCGATGTCGCCGGCGTCGCGGCGGGCATCGCCCAGCGTCACCGTTTTCGATGTCGTTGCGAGCGCTTTGGCGAGGGCTGCGCTTTCGTCGTTGAGAGCGCGCGCGGCGTTTGTGGTGGAGGCGATGGCGACGACCGGCCCTTTGTTCGGTTGCGCGGCCTCGGGGAACAGCAGCACGCCGCGTGCGTGCATCAAGGCTTCGGCGATCTCTTCGCGCAACTCGGCCATCGAGAATTCCATGCGCGGCAGGTCGATCGCGACGAGGTCGTCGTCGGCCATCGCGCATTCGCGAGCGAGGACGCCGGCACAGTGGACGACTTCGAAGCTCCAGTGGGCATGTTCGCGGGTCGCGATGGCCGAGATCGTTTGACGGAAGCCGACTTCGGCGCGGCGCAGGCTGACCTCCATCGTGGGGGCGGACGCGGTGCGCACGGCGAAGGCGCCTGCCAGCCTCGTGTCGGCGATCATGCGGGCGGCGAGTTCGGCGTCGAACGCCTTCGCTAGGCGGGCGGCGATTTCCATGGCCCCGTCGCGGCGCTGTGCCGGGTCGAGGCGGAGCACGATGCGGCGGGCGAGGGGGCCTGGCGTCATGACGTCGCCTTTGGCTGTTCGGACTGGCCGAATTTGCGGCGCGCTTCGGAGAACGCGATCAGGCGGTCTTCGACGCGGCGGTTGATCGTGTCCTTCGGATAGGATCCATCCGCGCCGCGTTCGCCCGCCTTGACGCCTGTCAAAATCGCGATGCCTTCGTCGATTGTGGCGACCGAGAAGATGTGGAACTTGCCCTGCTCGACGGCGGCGACAACGTCGCGGCGCAGCATCAGGTGCTGTTCGTTCGCCTTCGGGATCATCACGCCGTGCGTGCCGTCGAGGCCGCGGGCGCGGCAGAGGGCGAAGAAGCCTTCGATCTTTTCGTTGACGCCGCCGATCGCCTGGACCTCGCCGCGCTGGTTAACGGAACCGGTGACGGCGATGCCTTGGCGGATCGGGATGTCGCTGAGCGCCGAGAGCAGCGCGTAAAGCTCGGTCGAGGACGCGCTGTCGCCGTCGACGCCGCCATAGGACTGCTCGAACACGAGGCTTGCTGCGAGCGAGAGCGGGCGCTCGAGCGCGTAGCGGCTGGAGATAAACGACGAAAGGATCAGCACGCCCTTGGTGTGCAGCGGCCCGCCGAGTTCGACTTCGCGCTCGATGTCGACGACCTGTCCGGTGCCGACGCGAACGCGAGCGGTGATCCGGCTCGGCTTGCCGAACGCGTAGCCGCCGAGCGACATGACGCTGAGGCCGTTGATCTGGCCGACCTTCGCACCCTTCGTGTCGATGAGCATGATCTCGCGTTCGATCATCTCTTGGGAGCGGATGCGAACGCGGTCGTGGCGGCGCTCATAGGCCGTGACCGCGCGGTCGATGTCTTCGGCATCGATCAGTTTGTGGCCGGCTTCCTTCGCCCAGAAATCCGCTTCGCGCAGCTGGTCGGCGAGCATGCCGATTTTCAGCGAGAGCTTGGCGGCGTCGGCAGCGTCGCGGCCGAGTTCCTCGATCACGTGCGCGACCGCGGCGGCGGACATTGGGCGCAGGTCTTCGCGCCTGGCGATCGAGCCGATGAGGCGGGCATAGTCGGCGACGGCGGCGTCGCTCCAGTCGACGGTGTCCTCGAAATCGACGGCGATCTTGAACAGCTCGGCGAAGTCGGGGTCGTATTCGAACATCATGTAGTAGAGCTGGCGATCGCCGAACAGAATCACCTTGGTCGCAAGCGGGATCGGTTCGGGTTTCAGCGTCTGCGTGCTCATGATCGAGATGCGGTCCATCGGCGATTCGATCGTCACCGCGCGGGCGCGCAAACAGCGTTTCAGCATCTCCCACGCGTAAGGCTCGAGCAGCAGGCGGCGTGCGTCGATCAAGAGATAGCCGCCGTTCGCAAGGTGCAGGCTGCCCGGGCGGATGAGCGTGAAGTCGGTGAACAGCGCGCCCATCTGCGCTTGCTGCTCGATGCGGCCGACCAGGTTGCCGATCGAAGGATTGTCCTCGACGACGACCGGTGCGTGCGTCTTCGAGCCGTCGCCGACGAAGAGGTTGACGCGGAAGCGACGAAAGCGCGGATCGGCCTCGGTGACTACGTCGGCGAGCGCGATGCCGGGCGCCACTTCTTCGCGCTTGGCGATCGTGGCGACGCGGAAGAGCCCTGCGTGGCGAATCAGCTCCTTGGTCGCGGTGTCGATGTGGGCGAGCACCTCGGGCAAGTCGGCGAACGTGCCCGCGACGTCTTTCATCACGTCGGTGACCGCGAGGCGGGCGTATTCGCGGTCGAGTTCGGTCACGCGCTGGCGGCGTTCGCGCTCCCAGCCGGGGATGCGTTCGAGCAAGCTCGCCAAGTCGTTTTGCAGCGCCTCGATTTTGTCGGCGATCGCCTTGCGGTCCGTATCGGGGAGTGCATTGAACGCTTCGGGCTTCATCACGACGTCGGCGGCAAGCGGCGCAAACGTGAAGCCGACGGGCGTGCGCAACAGCGTGATGCCTTGCTGGTGCGCCTTTTGGTTCAGCGCCTCGAACGCTTTTTCCTGTTCCTCGTTGACGTCTTCGAGGGCGGCGCGCCGGCGAGCCTGGTATTCCTCGCCCTCAAAGATCGCGGGCACGATGGAGGAGAGTTCATCGATTGCGTGGTCCATCGCCGCCTTGAATTTCTCCGCGCGGCCGGGCGGCAGGGCGATCGCGTTCGGGCGGTCGGGTTGGTCGAAATTTGCGACATAGACCCAATCGGCGGGCGGTGGCAGCTTTTTCGCATAGGCGTCGATCAGGCTGCGGACCGTGCCGTGGCGGGCGGTGCCGCGTTCGCCCAGCACGAAGACGTTGAAGCCGGGCTTGTCGATGCGGGCGCCCATGTCGAGTGCCTCGAGCGCGCGGCTCTGGCCGATCAGGCCTTCGAACGGCTCAAGTTCGGCGGTCGTCTTGAACGTCAGAGTCTTGGGATCGCAGACCCGGCGCAGCCGTAGGGGCTTCAGCCGCAAAGGGTGGTTGTTCAGTTCCGCCGCGTCGTCCGCCATGCCCTGATCCTTAGGTGTCGCCAAGGTGAATAGACGCCAGCCGCTTCGCACGTGCAACCGGCGCAAATCCCCACCACGGGCGGGAGATTGGCCTCGCGCAATCGCCTCTGGCGCGCTCGTCTGCGGGCACTATAGTGGCGGCCCCGGGGATCGCTTCGCACTTCCATTGCCAGACACAAAATCGACGGCGGCCTCGGCGGAGGAGAAGTTTCGCGCGATGAGTATCGACGCCCTTGACGCGCCGGCCAAACGCTCGCGGCCGGGAATGAAGCCGACGGACATTTCGAACCCCGACTATTTCCACAAGGT
>JAEUML010000070.1 GCA_016792785.1 Alphaproteobacteria bacterium | reverse complement strand
GGACAGATTGCCCAGCGCGACCACCTCGGCCCGGAGCGGGACGTAGTTGCCGTGGATCTTCACGTCCTTGGCGCCGGCCAGCATGGCGGCGCCGCGCGTGCCACCGGCCTGGAAGCCCGCGAAGACGATCGTGTTTTCGGGTTGCGGACCGAACGCCGCGATGTGATGCACCACACGCCCGCCCGTCGCCATGCCGCTGCCTGCAATGATGATCTTCGGCTCGCGCGACAGGTTCAGATTCTTCGATTCCTCGACCGAATTGACGATTTTCGCGGCCCGGCACATCGCCTCGCAATCCTTGTCGTTCAGGCGATGCTCGGCGCGGTGGCGGCGGTAGATGTCGGTCGCGTCCTCCGCCATCGGGCTGTTGAGGAACACCGGCGTATCGGTAGGGATTTTCTTCTTTGCCTTCAGCCGAGCGATCGCAAAGAGCAGCGTTTGCGTGCGGCCGACCGCAAAAGCCGGAATGACGACCGTGCCGCCGCGCTTCAGCGTGCGTACGATCACCGCGGCCAGGTCGGCATCCGGATCGTTGTTCTCGTGACGGCGATCGCCGTAGGTCGACTCGACGACCAGAAAGTCGGCGCGGGCCATGGGTTCGGGCGGACGCATGATGCTGTCGTGGGTGCGCCCCAGGTCGCCGCTGAACGCCAGCGTCATCCGCCCGTCCGATAGGCGCACGGTCGAAGCGCCCAGGATATGGCCGGCGCGCGCAAAGCTCGCCCGCAAGCTCGGCATCGGTTCGAACTGTTGACCGAACGGCACGGTCACCAGATGGCGCAGCGCAGCCTCCGCGTCGCGTTCGGTGTAGAGCGGCAGCGCCGGATGGTGTTTAGAATAGCCGACGCGGTTGGCGCGCTCGGCGTCTTCTTCCGCGAGACGGGCGCTGTCGGGCAACAGGATTCGACAGAGGTCGGCCGTGGCCTCGCTGCAATAGATGCGGCCATGGAACCCCTTCTTGATCAGGAGTGGCAGGTAGCCCGAATGGTCGATATGCGCGTGCGTCAGTACAACGGCAGAGAGCGTCGTCGGATCGAACGACGGTTGCGCCCAGTTGCGCAGTCGCAGCGGCTTGAACCCCTGGAACAAGCCGCAGTCGACCAACAATTGCGCGTTGCCGGCGCGCACGAGGTACTTGGAACCGGTGACGGTGCCGGCCGCACCGTGGAACTCGAGATGCATGGTCATGAGCGGGAGGCTAGCGCATCGTCCTCAGTTCGCGAAATTTCGTCTTCAGGCCACGCGCCGCGGCTGCGGCACGCGTTGCGGTTCTTTCAAGGCGGTCGGAATCATGTAGTCCCCGCGTCAACGGTAGCGTGTCGACGCACGTGACGAGTTGGAGCGGAAAGAGTTCTAAATCGCAGCCGAACATCGCGCCTGTCCTTTACGATGTGATGATGCCGGGCATCGATCTCGCTCAATGGATTCGCGTGAACCGCCTGGAGATCAAAATCCTGTTGACCTCGGGCTTCACGGGAGAAGTCGCGCAACGGCGAGACGCAGGCCGCTGACATCGAAATGCTGCACAAGCCCTACGCCACCGCCGACCTCGCGCGCGCCATACGCGAGACATTGAACCCCTAAGTCGCGACTGCTTCCGACGTGTCCATGAAGCCTTCGCGGGCGAGCTGGATTTGCCGCCTGAGCTCGACCGGACGGTTCGCCATGTCGACTCGGATCTCTTCGCTCCCCGTGCCGTGGGCTGTCAGCGTGCCGTACCCGAGAAGGCGACCGAGAATCGACTGCGTGACGACGACCCGCTCGATGTTGTCGAGCTCGAGTTCCTCGCTTTGGAACGAAACGATGCCGCTTTTGTGGATGAAGCACTCATTCGTCACCGCAATTTCGGTCGAAAGCGCTTTGCCCAAATAGTACAGGCCGAAGGGGAGCGGGATCAGACTGAGACCTAGGGCTCCAACGTCGAGCAGGCTAAACGGATAGCCGGCGACAAGCACGCCGATCGTCGGCGCGCACAACAAAGCCGCCCCCAACCAGACGAGCCAATGATAGCCGGTCATATACAAAATCCGCTCGTGCGGGCCGAGCGTGCGGGCAACGTAACTCATCTGAGATAGGGCGGTTCTTCTTCGTCGTCACGAAGTATGTCCACGAGCGCAGCGATCCGTTCGGTTTGGGTGTGGCCGGCGCGTGAGAGGCGGTCGCCTTCCCCCTCGAGCCAGGTGTAAGCCTCTTCGAGTTCGCCGATGCTTGGTTCCAGGCCCAAGACCTGAAGCACCACGTCGTCGTCGATGCTGCGGAACATGCGGACGACGTCGTCACGCGCCGCGCGTGTGCCCGGCGGCACCTTGTGTTTCGCCTGCTTGGACACGACAACCTCGCCATTCGCGGCAATGGCGATCAATATACCGCTGGCAATCGTGCCGTCATTGACGGGGATCAAACTCGGTACTCAGGCGTTCTCGACGTCCGCAGTGAACACGTAGCCTACGCCGCGGACCGTCTTGATCAGTTTCGGGTGATCGGCGCCGGCCTCGATCTTCTTGCGCAGCCGGCCAACCAGTGTGTCGATCGAGCGGTCGAACGGCGACCACTCGTGGCCTTTGAGGGGTCCACAATGTTGTCGCGCGTCATCACGCGGCTCGGCCGTTTGACGAACAGTTCCAAGAGGTTGAATTCGGCGGTCGCCAACTCGACGGCGCGCCCGTCTGGGCCGGTCAGCTTCTGGAGCGGCAGGTCGAAGCCGTCGAAGCGGTAGCGCTCGTCCTTCGGCACGGCTGTCAAGGCCCGGCCGCTCTCACCCTAATACGGACTATCGCAAGTGATTGAAAGGGAAAGCCGATCGAAGAAGTCCATCATCGGCGCAACAGCGAAGCGGTGCATCAAGCTGTTGATCCCGTTCGAACCTCCTTGCCTCAGTCGGCCGTTCGCAGGACTTGTCGCCCTACCACCGAAGGGCGACATGGGCGTTATTGAACGAGTGGCGAGGTTGCCTTCTTGATGTCGAAGCCCTGCACGTCGGCACTACCGGCCAGGAGGCTGATGTACTGACTGACCGCGCGACGCCAAGTGTGTGCACGGAGTTCGCGGGCGATGAGCGATTCTGCTTCGTCGAACGGAATGTCCTTGCCCTCGATGCGGCGGTGAAGCTGAACGACATGAAAGCCGAAGTCCGTCTCGACCGGCACAGGGCAGATCTGACCTTCGTCCAAGGCCAGCAGAAACGTCTCGATTTCGGGGACGGTTTCGCCAAGCGCCACTTGGCCCAGACGCCCGCCCTCGCCCGCCGACGAGCACTTCGACTCTGCGCGCGCGATGGTGGGGAACCGCGCGGAATCTTCCTTGAGGCTCGCCAACGCGGCTTGCGCTCTTGCCTTGGCTGTCGCGCGCGCTTCTGCGTCGCCGCGCGGAGCCAGATAGAGAATGTGCGACGCTTCAAAGAGCGGTTGCGAACGAAACTTCTTGCGGTTGTTGTCGTACCAGCGGCGGCATGTCTGCTTGTCCGCTTCAGGGACCCGCACTTCGCGATCAAGCAACGCGGAGATCGCCGTCTCCTCCGCCTCGGCGACACCCGCCGTAAAGGCGATGCCGAGCGCCGTTGCGCGCTGCAGCAGCAACTCGCGAACGATCAACGCCTCGGCCGCCGCGCTTGCCGCCTCCTCGCGCGAGGGCGCGGGGTGGTACTGCATCTCGGCGAGAACTTCCGCTTCACCGATCGTGGTTCCGTTGACGCTGATCATGGCACGGGTTTCCGCACACCTGACGACGGATTGCGCGTACGCACGATCTGGTAGCCGCGGCGGAAGATGTACCAGACCGGTGCGCTCCAGATGTGCACGAGGCGCGAGAACGGGAACACCATGAACATGATCAGGCCCATGATGATGTGGAGCTTGTAGGAGAGCGACACGTCGATCACGAGTTCCGAAGCGCCGGAGCGGAACGTGACGATACGCTGCGCCCATTCGGAAAGAACCAGCATCACCGAGCCGTCCATGTGCTGCAGCGAGAACGGGATCGTGATGAGGCCGAGCGTCAGCTGCACCCAGAGCAGGCAGAGGATGAAGATGTCCATCGGCGCGCTGGTGCCGCGGATGCGTGGATCGGCGAGGCGCCGATGCAGCAAGATCGTGAGCCCGATGAAACAGATGATGCCGAAGATGCCGCCGGCGGTGACGGCGAGCATCTGCTTCGCCGGCACGGACACGCCGAGTGCTTCATAGACTTCGTGCGGCGTCAGAAGCCCGACGAAGTGGCCGACGAACAGCAGCAGGATGCCGACGTGGAACAGCACGCTCCCGACCACGAGCTGGCGCTTACGCAGCAGCTGGCTGGAGCCGGAGCGCCACGAGTATTGCTCGCGATCGAAGCGGATCAGGCTGCCCGCGAAAAACACGGCGAGCGCCACATAGGGAAAGATGCCGAAGAGGAAATGGTGCAGATAGTCGAACATGGGCTCTATCCTCTTGGCTGCATCGGTTCGAGGGACTTGGCGGCGTCGCCTTCGCCGAACGTGACGGGGGCGTCTTCCCAGGCACGGTCGAGCGCGTCCAGGCTGTCGTCCTCCGCGCCGCCGCCGCGCATGATTTCCGCAAGCAGCGTGCGGTCGACTTGCTTGGCGGCCATCGACACGAGTGCGGCGAAGACAGCAGCGTAAGATGTCTCCTTCTTGGCCGCGCGCTGGTGCAGCGCCTCGATCGTGGGCGCCGCATCCGACAAGATCGTACGCGCCGTTCGGTCGGTCATCAGCGACAGGAACTCCGCGAACAGCGGTAGGTAGTCGGGTAGTTCCCCGGACGTATGGCTGAAGCCGTGGAACTTGTAGAGCGTCTGGAGGCGGACCATCGCCTGTCCCCGCTCACGCGCCTCACCGTAGAGGTGCTCATAGAGGTGTAGCGACAACGAGCGCATGCGGTCGAACAGGCGGACGTACTCGTCTTGAAGGTCCATCAGATCGCCCGCGCTCAAATGGTCAAGCAGACCATCTATCGCTGCGATATGTGACGCTGCGATGAGCCGCTCGTCTACGAGTACAGCGCGAATCTCCGGCAGCGCCTCAATCAACTCTTCCGTCGGATAGGTGAGAAGCGCGCCAAGCGCGCGATAGGTCTTCATCACATCGTCTCCGTCGGCGTGTTTTCGCGCCACTTCTTCATGCCGAACAGTGAAGACTCGCTCGACCCGTCCGAACAGTTGTTGCCGAACGAGAAGCCGCAGGCACCGCGCAGGTCGTAGGCGTTCTCCGCGTACTCGCGGTGCGTCGAGGGGATGACGAAGCGGTCCTCGTAGGCCGCGAGCGCCATCGTCTTGTACATGTCCTCAATTTGCAGCTTCGTGAGGCCCACTTCGCGCAAGACCGCCTCGTTTTCCTTCCGCTCTAC